>NZ_MVEC01000005.1:0-321730 GCF_002006735.1 Spirosoma sp. 209
ACAGGGCTTTCTTATAAAACCATTTGTTGGGTAAAGAACTGGATCAAGGCTGGAAATTTATCGGCGAAGGTATCGAACTGAGCCACCATATTCTTGACATTCAGCTTTTCCAACAGATTGATAACCAGCGTCCTTAGGCTGCTCAAAACTCGACTGATTGCTGCCTGACTGCTTCGCAACTCATCTTCTGCCAGGGTTACATCCCGTTGATGGTGCATCACTTCAACACACCAATGCTGGCGGATGGCATCGAACAGTTCAGCGGCCTCAGACTGACTCGTGGGCTGAGCGTTACTCACAAAATAACTCGTTTCCTCGCTGTCTATACCTGCTTGGTGGCGATGCCGCTCTACGCAGACAAGGGTTGCCAAACCCGTGCCTTGCCAGCGTGGAGCTAAAGTCAACGATTTAAGGCAATAGCATCGACAGATGCGCTGCTCAGTACGGCCATGATGCTTTTGCACCAGGTCAACTCGTTCATATTCAGTAGAAAATAGCGCTCGGCAGATGCATTGCCGATACAAATGGGCCTGATTGGCTTTCAAGCCCACTACATAAATGCCTTCCTCTGCATGAATCGAGCGCAAGGTCAATGGGGTCAAATGTAAGGCATCTAAGCTAATCTTTTGAGTCCACAAAGAGTGCTTATCCAGTAGTTGGCGTACCGTTGGTCGCTCACTTTCTTTGCTGCCGCAGTAATAGGTTTGCCCTACGACCTGCTGGGTTTGATGGGCGACGGCCGAAACACATACTTCCCCTCGTGTGTGCCCGGTAGGAATACTTCCCCGCAGCTCTTTACCATCGACGGCGAACCAAGCCTTCTGCTGCTCATCAAGGCAAAAGCCGAACCAGTCAAATAACAGTTTGGCAAAGCATGAGCCATTCACTTTGGCCAGCAGAACAGGTAGCTGAGCGCGCGAAATTACCTTCTGGTCAGTCAGTTGAGTGGCCTCCAGCAGGTACTCAAACTGGTTACTCATATGCCGGTGGAGCCGGGATAGACTGCCATCCCGGCCACAGCAGAGGGCGGCTACCAGACCGGTAAGCACCAAGGCGACCGAATGGCGTTTACCTCGATTATCCCGCAGATCTAAGTTAGGTGTTTGCTCAAGGAGTCGGAAAAAGGTGGTAGCTTTAGCTGGGCAAGCAGGAGTAGTCATGGTTTTGTAGTCTAGTCAACCACAAAAGTAAGGCTAAGCACTACTTGCCTTTTTTTATAAGAAAGCCCTGATATAGTTAAAACATTGCATTTCAGTGATTTAACATCTGATGACGCGCTAAATCACTCCTATTTCGGTCTATTGACCCCGCCCTTTAGCAGTATTGTAAATTTCCAGAAAGCCAATCCCGAATATATGAATTTGCGATTTGAATTGTGAGCTGAATACGGCTTCAAATAATGGAGGTGCAAAAGGAGTGCAAACTGATCTGTTTGGAAAGTAATTCGCTAACCTAACTTTGACTTTCCAATTATCAACTAATAACACTTCAACCATTAATGAAACTTTCAGTATTAAATACAGCGAACCCTTCAAATCATCTCACTAAAACGATTATCGACGCTGGGCATACCTATGAGGTATATGACCCACGCAACCTATACTTGTTCATCTCTGAGATAGTAAATGGCTACGATCGCATCTTCAACGGTTCTCCGGACTAGGAAGTCCTTCGCGCTTCTTTTCTGCCTCATTAGATGCCATCAATAGTCTTATAGGAGCCAATCTACTTATCTGTGTTTCCACCTTTGGACACCTAGAAGAAGATATTAATTGTCTATAGCCCACAAACGGCTATTAGCTTATTGGTAGCTCTTGACAAGCTATGAACTAGCAAGGCGCTTAGCTCGGGCAATGTAGGTACCCCCTTAACCGTGTTGACGGTACGATCAAACCAGGTAGCTTTGGCTATTAAGGAAGCGGGAGGCTGTCTGTTGTTGCCGAGCAGCTCCCGGGATCACAAGGAGCTGGTGTATGGTTTATAGAAACATCTCTAGCAGCCAACTTTCCATAAAGCCAGCATCCCTATGAAGCTTTAGATCTTTGTTAAAGCTCAAAATAACAACATTAGTGAATCACCCGATCTAAGAGCCGTCGTTATAAGAGATAAAGTAGTATCAGCAATGGAGCGAACGGACAGCCAGGGGGATTTTAGAGCCAATCTATTAAAAGGTGGGAACGGTCCATAAATCAACATAAGCGAGATTGAAAGAGGTATATGTATTAAAGCAGCGAAAGCAGTGGGACTTGAATTTGGTTAAGTAAGTTTGTTCCGATAGACGATGGGACAATGTTACATAAGAGGTGAATAGCAATCTAAGTACAGGCAGACAATACCGGCAAGAATCAGTTTCAGACCTATTCAAGTACATTAAAAGCTAGTCGAATAGGAACGAGACGGCACCGGCCCAAGCACCACTACCCGAAAGTGACAAAGAAGATTAACTTAAACAGAATGGAGAGGAATCATCTATAAGCAGATACAAGGTACTATTAACTAAAGATTAAAAAATACAGTTTGGATTAGAATGAATCAGTTATATTAGCTTTATTTAAACGAAAATGTGTAAAGTGCCAAAGACGACTTATAACAGGACACTAAATAGATTCAATATGTACGTTCAAATGGCTCAACCATGTTAACAAAGAAGGGTAGTAATGGACGAGTAAAAACTGCCAATAGTTCAATCTTAGCAAGGAGAACTAGAATCAAAGGCTAAGGCGAGTACGAACTCAGGCAATCGGAAGATGAGCAATGGTTAAATCTGTCATACAATAATTAGAACTGTTTGCAATACTAAACTGACGCTTGTACAAATATTTTTTAACATTTTATTGCCTCAGATAGAATTAAATTATGAACGTGACTGTTTAAGTACTTATAATGTGAATAAATTAAAAATCGTCAAAACTAGTAATGTATATATCTGAAATTAGTGTAAAAGGGTTTAGAAACTTTAAAGATAATGTTATTTCGTTTAACGACGGAATTAATGTAATTATTGGCCACAATAATGCTGGCAAAACTAATTTAATAAAAGCCCTATCGCTAGTGCTCGACCAGAATGGTGGAAGGAAGCTAGACGTAGACGACTTTTATAAGAATATAGATTTGGATACTCTAAAGAATACACCACCAAAAATAATTATTGAATTATCAATCAAACAAAGTAATGACGAAGACCTTAATTCAGATGATCTTGTAACAGTAAGTGAATGGCTGACAAATCTAGATGAGCCATATGAAGCTAAACTTACCTATGAATTTTCTTTGCCGGAAAGAATGGCATTAGAATATGAAGAGTTGTTACTTGAGGCGGAAGATATTAATCAAGCATGGCTTATTATTAAACACGATTTTATAAGATATTATACCTATAAGATTTACGGAGGATTTCCAGAACATAAAACAGTGGCCGACGCTTCCTTATTAAAGAAATTTGACTTTCAGTTTTTAGACGCGATACGTGATGTAGAAAGGGATATGTTCACAGGTAGAAATACTCTACTACGTGATGTGCTAGATTTTTTTATGGATTATGAAATAAAAAGCAACAAACTAAAAGATGATAAAGAGAAAAAAAATGAGATAAAATTAAAGAAAAAATTATTTTCTGATCAAGCTAATATCTTGTTATCTAATATTAAAGAAAGAATGGAACATGGTAATAAAGAAATTCTTTCCTACGCAAACGAAACAGGTGCATCATTTCATAATGCTACACCAAATTTCGAGGGTAGTCTATCAGATGTGGAAATATTTTCAGCGTTGAGACTTATAGTTGAATATGAAACGGGGATAAAAATTCCAGCAACGCACAACGGACTTGGATATAATAACTTGATATTTATGTCTTTGCTACTCGCAAAAATGCAAGTTAATTCTGACGGGAATTATTTGGGTAGTAATGCAAAAGTGTTTCCGATACTAGCTATTGAAGAGCCAGAAGCGCACCTTCATCCTGCAATGCAGTACAAATTTTTAAAGTTCTTAAGAGAAAATAGAGACGTAAGAAAAAAAGTAAGACAGATATTTGTTACAACTCACTCTACTCAAATTACTGCAGTCGTTGCTTTGGATGAAATCATATGTTTATATGAAGTAAATAGACAAGTGAAAATTGGATATCCTGGCAGAGTATTCCCTCATAGTGATGAAGGTAGAAGAGCTAAAGCATACGTAGAAAGATTTTTAGATGCTACAAAGTCTGATATGTTGTTTGCACAAAAGGTAATCTTAGTTGAAGGATTAGCGGAACAGCTCTTAATAAGTACATTAGCAAAGTACATTGGCGTATCTCTAGAGGACAAGCATATAGCAATTATCAATGTTGGAGGAAGATATTTTAAACACTTCCTTTATTTATTTGACACTAATAAATCGTCATTTGCAATTGGCAAAAAGGTTGTTTGTTTAACTGATAGAGACCCTGTTAGACAATCTGCAATTTCGCCAAACAAAACGTTTGATACGTGTTATCCATTTGAGTATAATGTAGATATGGTGAACTATGAGTATAGAAACCATGCCGAAAAGTTTATTAATACCTACAACAGTACAAGTAAGAATATTCAATTTTATAGTCAAGACGAAAGATTTGGTAAAACTTTCGAGTATGACTTAATATTACACAATCCTAATCTTAAACTACTAATTACAGAATCAATGTCAAATAAAAATGAGATTATATCTTTAATGGATTCATATGAACGAGACACACTTGAAGTTCTATGTAAGATACTGAATACTTCTCAAGAAAATAGTCGAATTTTAGATTCTATTAACCAATGCAATTGGGACGATAATGATAAAAAGAAAGCTATAATTGCCTCACGGTATTTAAACTCAATTAACAAAGGTGAAAATGCGCTTGAGTTGGTTTATTCTCTGGAAGAAAACTTAAAAAACGGAATGAACGATTTTTTTGAAGTTCCACAATATATAAAAGATTCTGTAATATGGATATGCAGTTAATCGAAATAAGCTCTGACGATTCAATTTCAATTGAACAACATTTTAGGGTTTCAGCGGGTCCAGGAGCTGGTAAGACCCATTGGCTTATTAATCATTTGAAAAATATTTTGTCTAAATCTGATAGATTAGGTAAGACTAGAAAAATAGCTTGTATTACATTCACTAATGTAGCAGTAGAAGCAATATTATCGAGGTTCGACTCTTCACATGAAAATTTAGAAGTAAGTACTATTCATAGTTTTTTGTATAAAAATATTGTAAAACCATATGTTAAATTTATTGCGGATGAGTATAATTTAAATCATGAAAAGATAGATGGACACGACGACGTAATATTATCAAACTATACCTTTATTGAAGAATGGAAAAATAAAACTGGGCAACATTATTTAAAGAACAAGGGTGAGATAGTATTGGCTTTAAGTAAAGCTAAATGGGAATTAGACTCGGTTAAAGGATTAACTATCAATCCTGATAAACAAAGTAGAGTTAACGGATACTCAATTAAAAATGAAGCTTATCTAGAGTACAAAAGAATGGCTTGGAAACAAGGTGTTATTCACCATGATGACGTATTATTTTTTAGTTATAACATAATAATGCATTATCCTTTTGTAATAAAAATTATTCGAGCAAAGTTTCCATATCTTCTTATAGATGAGTTCCAAGATACTAATCCTATACAAATGAAAATTATTGAAAGAATAGGCGAGACAGAAACTAAGATTGGAATTATTGGTGATTATGCTCAGTCTATATATGGTTTTCAAGGCGTCAATAGTTCAGCATTCGTTAATTTCACTTTACCAGGCATAAGTAATTATCAGATCTCGTTTAATAGACGGAGTACAATTCAGATCATAGAGGTACTAAATCATATCAGAAAAGATATAGAGCAAAAATCTTTAGAAAATACCATTGGTGAAAAACCAATCATATTTTATGGGGATATGATTACAAGTTATGAACTTGCAGCATCAATTTGTGGTAATGAAGAAATCTGTTCATTAGCTCGAGTCAATATAACTGCAAACTCAATACAGTATAAAGCAAGTAGTATGTTTAATCAAAACTTAATTGATGAACTTGAAATAAAAGACACAAACTATGATAGAAAAAAGATACTTATAGCTTGCATTAGGGCGGCTGAGCTAGGACATAGCAAGAAATACAAAGATGCTTTGAAGCATATTAAATTTTTATATAAAGCGGATTCGGATAAAGGAAACAAGCGAGCACTAAAAGCTCTTTACTTGTTAGTTAGTCATTATGAAAGCTTTAGAGACCAAAGTTTTCTTGAGTTTTCTAACTTTGTTTCACAGAATATTTATTTGGTACCCAAAGTATCTAGAGGACCATTAAAGAAGTTTTGTGAAGAAAATACATATAAAAGTTTGGCTATGTGTTTAAATTATACCGATGATTTAAGTTTATTTAAAACTATACATAAGTCAAAAGGAGACGAGTTTGATAATGTTTTTTTAGCTCTTAAAGCAAAATCTAGCCTGATGTTTTTAACTAATCCAAATCTGATAGATGAGGAAGAACATAGAGTAAATTATGTGGCGGTTAGCAGAGCAAAAAGACGATTGTTTATTTATGTACCTTCGATTAAAGACATAGACAAGCAACTGTTAAATCATATCTTCGATTTTAAGGAAGTAAAATCGAAGATATGATTTAAGACAAATCTATCTATTACTATACTGAAAAATTAAAACCTCTTTCAGATCTATACCTAGTATTGTTAGATTATCAATATTAGGTATGGTTAAACTAAACATATCATGTCTTAACTTTTCTCTTAATTCCATTAATAAACGCCCTAGGGCATTAACACCTATATAATATTCACCATGTTTGCAAGCACCCCATATTTTATCTTCGGTTGAGTACTCAACTATTGAATAATTTTCAGTACTTTTTAAAATCACTGAAAATTTACTCCAGTTTTGTACCAATTTAATTTCAACACATAGCCGCATTATCCTAAAGCGGTTCTCATCCCAATCAGGTCTGGTATTCTGAATGAATTTACGGCTATATTGTTTAGCTGACATAGGACTATTCATGCCGAGAATTACTTTCTGAATATCGGGATAATCTGGATACCTAAGGGCTTGATAAAGAACTTCAGAATTTCTAATATAAAAGTCATTTATCTTAATAGGGAACCCTGGAGCCATATTAGATAGCCCTCCATAAATACCCTTAGTGCTCTTGAAAGTAATGCAGTCATCTCTGTGATACTTTCTTATTTGATCATTCTCATTCATTATCTGCCTCTATTTTGAACGGAGAACAAAGGATACCAGTTTGCTTCCCACCAATATACTAACGGGCATGTATTAGATATATTTCTCCATGTGAAGCAGTGGCTTCCAGTACCTAGGGTTTTATATGCTGGTTGAGTAAAACCTAAAGGCCTTATCGCTTGAACCCTTAAGTTATCTATATTTTTTATTATTTCAATTCCTTTCTGTACGATAATTTTTTCGTATCTATCTCTATTATCAGGGCTAGAAAAGAAATCCTCTTTTGTTGGCATACTTTCTGAACGAAAAGCGTATTGGTCATTTGTCATTGGATAGCTTCTTTCGAAAGCTTTTTCTATGAAATTCAAAAATTCAACTCCTTCCTGTGTTTGTAGTGGGTATGTATGATTAAAAGTCGGGTTTTTGTTATACTTGTTTATTATGGGGTCATTACTAATAGTAAATACTCTATAAAATTTAGCTCTATCAGTCAAACTATATCCTAAGTTTCGTTGCAAATTATATAGGACGTTCCGTTTTCCCCATTCATGTAAAAAGAAAAATATGCTTATAATTTGTATATTATTTTTTTGAAATTCACTTTTCCCATATTCTTCGATTTTTTGTTGTATATCTCTTTTATACGTTCCTCCTGAAGCTAGTATATCATCTATATAAAGCCAGTTCCTTACTTCCTTATTTCCACAATTGTCAATGGATGTTCCATATTCCCTTTCTAATAATTGATCTAAAAATAAAAGGAGTTGAGATTGGCTTTTGTAGTCATCTTGACACCTTAAGAAGACAGTATGGTCTAAGAAATTTTCTATTGTATCATATTTATAATCTTCAGCCAAAGTTTCAAGCAATGTATCTAATTCATCTAAAGCAGCACTTTTTGATAGATAGCTTTTTGGCAAGATATACAGCAACTCGTTCAGAATAAATTCTCTATCGCCTTCATCGAATTGATTAATCCATCTTTGTACATGTGCTTCATCTATTTTTACAAACAAATCATCTTCCCTATAATCAGAAATTATTTTAACTATTTGCTCAATCATTGACGTAATAAGGTTATGGTTGGTGTGGTCTTTACACTGTCCACAATTAGTCCAGTTTATTTATAAAGCGATATGGCTCTTATAATACTCAATAATATGCAAGTTGCGGAGCATCTATTTATTATAGGGTGCACTGTAGTAACAAAAAACCCCGAAATAAGCTAAATTTCGGGGTTTTTTCGGATTTTGTGGAGACGGAGAGATTCGAACTCTCGTCCAGTCAAGGAACCCGTCGTGCCTTCTACATGCTTAGCCGCGATTGGGATTGTCGGGAATCGGGCAGGATCGCGTCAGGCCAACCCTCATCCGTAGGTGCTTGTGTCTTACTCAGCCGTTAACACCATAAACTGAGCCAGCGCTGCGAGTCGATGCCTCCTGATCCAGCCAGCAGCACGTAGGCCGGGGAGACAATGGCTATTGCTTAATCCTCCGGATTAGGCAGCCATGGCGTAGTTATATTCGCCAGTTATTGTTTTGACGATTTGTTTGGGCGGGAAATACCGTCAACTCCCGGCATGCTTACACGCGACCTCAGCAAGCTGTCAATTCCGGTCGTCCCCAGTGTGAACACCCGGCAGGGCGTGTCTATAAACAACATCGGCCCCACCCGCTTGGTTCACTGATTGGCTCACATTTTTGTCGTCATATTGTGCCCGAATAGCAAACTTATTCGTTCTGAATTAGTTATGCCGCTACCCCGGTCCGTACCGGCCTACGCTCTTCATCACCAATGACACTGACACCGTTCGAAACAAACCTTTACCAGCTGCTGACCCCTTTTTTTGACGGACATGGCTATGCGCTCATTCCCGAAAAGAAGCAGTACCGCCACCAGACTCCGCAGGGGTTTCTGAATGTCATCCTCTCGCCCTCATTCTACGACAGCGAGACGCTGCTCGAAGTTAATTTCGGCTGCCGCAACCAGCAGGTGGAGCAGATCGCCCAGCAGTTTCTCAACAACCTGGTCGATTTCCGCTCCGATGCCAATACCCTCATCATCTCCATCGGCAAGTTCACCGAGCGGCTCTATTTCCGGTACAAAATCGGCTCCCCGGCCGATCTGGCCGCGGTCTGCGACGAAATCCGCGTTTTTTTCGATACCTACGGCTTCGCTTTTCTGCAGGATGCCTGTAGCCTGCCCACCCTCGACCGGCTGTTCAACGAACAGGCGAATCAGCCCTGTCCCTACGTCTACAACCAGGCCCACCGCTGCTACAAAGGGCTGATCGTGGCCCGACTCAACCACAATCCCCATTTCGACGGGCTCATCGATGCGTATCGGCATGTGCTGGTCCGCCAGACCCAGAACCCCTATGAACAGATGAACTTCGAGCGGCTGATTGCTTACCTCAATCACTACTCGGCCAATTGATCACCAGCAGGCGCGGACCCGGCAGGCGCTACGGCCGTATGAACCGGACTATACCGGCAACCAGTCCGGGAGTTAGCGGATAGATCGGGTCCGTATAGGTTCGCAGGTGCTCGAGCCCGCTGGCGGGGGCGTCTTTCAGGACGTGGTTCATCTGGTCGAACAGCAGCAGCCGGGCGTCGGGGCGGGCGGCTTTCAGCGCTTCGGCTTCGCTAACGGCCACCTGCAGATCGTGCCGGCCGTTGATGATCAGGATAGTACCGGGCACATCTTTGAGTACCAGGGCGGGGTCGTACTGCATCCAGGATATCATGGCGGGCTGTAGTTTCGGGTGCAGCACCATCAGCGCGCTTTTTTCGGGTGCCGTAACCCGCTGACCGGCCCGCAGGGAGTCGAGGTCGCGATAGGCCAGCTCGCGGGCGGGTTCGGGCAGTTGCTGCAACTGGGTTTTGAGCACCTCGGCAATATTACGTCCCGCTCCGGCCAGGGAGATGAACCCGGCGGGTTTGGTTGCCCGGGCCGCCAGCATACCCACCAGCGAACCTTCCGAGTGCCCGGCAACGTAAACCCGGCTAAACCGTTTGTCGGCCTGCAGCTGCCGGATAAACCCCACCGCATCCTGTACATAGTAATCGAAGCGATGGTCTTCGGGCTTTATCAGCGCACTGCTAGCCAGGGTATTGGACCCCGACCCGCGTTTGTCGTACCGGGCTACGGCAATCCCTTCTTTAACCAGGCTGTCGGCCAGCAGACGATACGTAGCGGCTTTGAGCGTACCCAGGCCCGCAATCTGGCTCGGGCTGTTTCCGTCGCGGTCGGTGGCGCCCGAGCCGGCAATCAGCAGCACGACCGCCACCGGTTTATGGGTGTCAGCGGGCAGGCTCAGGGTTCCCTCCAGGGTCAGACTCAGGCCAGCCGGTACGGTGGTGATGTATCGGATGGGTTCGGTCGTTTGGGCCACAGCAGACCCGGCTCTCAGGCTTACCAGGACTACCAACAGACGATGAAAGATGCGCATGAGACAATAGGTGAGTGCCCGAAGACAGGAACGGGCTCGTTCGTGCCGGAAGGTAAACCAGGAATACAGGACGGCAACCATCTACCTACCAACATTATCCGGATAAATCAACTAAACGGTAGGTTGACAGGCGAAGCGATAGCCGCCAAATCCCCTCATTTTTTCTCGATGACGCTAACGTTTCCGCTGCCTTCCAGGTAGCAGAGCTTCACGGTGGTGTAGTCCTCGACTCCATTTTCGCGCAGAATTCCTTTCAGTTCATCTTCGGTCAGCAGCTCCCGCTTCATGGTCTGGCGCTGCAGGACGCCATCTTTGATCAGCAGGGCTGGCTCCGGCGAGGCCACCCGGTTAAAAAACACGGATCGGTAGCCGAGCCAGTTGATCAGGTAATCCCAGAAAACGAGTGTACCAACCAGCACAACCCCTTCTGTGACGGATTCGTACGTGCCCGCCATGGCATTCTGGGCCGCGTCGGAGACCAGCGTTACCAGGAGCAGATCACTGATATTGAGCTGCCCCGTTCCGCGCCGGAACGCGCGGAAATAAGCCAGCACCACCAGGTAGGTCAGGGTACCCCGCACGAAAATTTCGGCCACAGAGCTGCTGGGGATAAACACACTATCCCAGTCGATTTCCAGTAATTTGTCCATTATGTGGGCTGTTAAGTCTGTTTCTAACAACTCATTTAAGACCTTTGAGTTCGTAAAAGCTTTTGTGTTTAAACGTATGCATGCCGACCGGATCAGACAGTTGATCGATACCAAAACAAAACCCCTCGGGGCATTAGGCCAGCTGGAAGACCTGGCAGTTCAGATTGCCCTCATTCAGCAGACCGAAACCCCGGCCCTGCTTCATCCACACGTGCTGGTCTTTGCCGCCGATCATGGCCTGGCTGCCGAAGGGGTCAGCGCCTATCCATCCCACATTACCCACGGTATGGTCCACAACTTTATGGCGGGTGGAGCAGCCATCAACGTCTTCTGCCGACAGAACGGGCTGAACCTGCTCGTCTGCGATGTCGGGGTGAACGGGAGCTTCGATACGCAGGCCGGTACGCCGGGTGCTTCGACCCTGGTAAAATACAAAATACGGGCCGGCAGCCGGAACATGAACCTCGAACCGGCCATGACTCCGGATGAGTGCGAAGCGGCCCTGGATGCAGGAAAAACGATGGTTAACGGTGTTAGATACCGAAATTGCAATGTCGTAGGCTTCGGTGAGATGGGCATTGGTAACACCTCGTCGGCGGCCCTGCTGATGCATCGGTTTACGGGTCTCCCCCTCGTCGATTGCGTGGGCCGCGGCACGGGTCTCGACGATGCCGGGCTAACCCACAAGCAGGCCGTGCTGCGGTCGGTAGCCGACCGCTACGCCGACCTGACCGATCCCCTGGCGATACTGGCGGCTATGGGCGGTCTTGAAATTGCGGCCATGGTGGGCGGACTGTTGCAGGCGGCTGAGGAGCAGATGGTCATTCTTATCGACGGGTTCATCGCGACGGCGGCCCTGATGGTGGCCCGGACCATCAACCCCGACCTGGACCGGTTCTGCGTTTTCTGCCACGAGTCCGATGAAGCTGGCCACCGCCTGATGCTCGACTATCTCAACGTACAGCCGCTACTGCGCCTGCGAATGCGGCTGGGTGAGGGAACGGGCTGTGCGCTGGCGTATCCGCTCCTGCAGGCTGCGGTGGGTATGCTGAACGAAATGGCCAGTATGGATAGTTTACAGGCGTAGGTACTCGTTCTTCCTTCTCGTATGCGCTTATTCTTTACGGCCCTGATGTTCTACACCCGCCTGCCGGTGCCGAAATCGATCGATCATTCGGCCGACGCCCTCAACCGGGCTACGGTCTTTTTCCCGCTGATTGGCTGGATTGTCGGCGCTATCGGTGTGGGCGTCTACTGGCTCTGTACGGTTTTGTTCCCGCCCCAGTTTCTGCCCATCCTGTTCAGCATGGTAGCGACGGTATGGGTCACGGGCGCCTTCCACGAAGATGGGTTTGCCGATGTATGCGACGGGTTCGGCGGGGGTTGGACCAAGGCGCAGATCCTGACCATCATGAAGGACAGCCGGCTCGGCACCTACGGTACAATCGGGCTGGGGCTGCTGCTGGCGGTCAAGTTCTTCGCCTTGCAGGCCATGCTGACCGTCGAAGCGTTCAGCTGGGTACTGGCCCTCAAATACGTATCGGCGCACAGCCTGAGTCGGCTGACGGCGGCTACGGTGATTCGGGCATTACCCTATGCCCGCGAAGACCTCGATGCCAAAGCCAAACCCATTGCGCAGGGAATAACCAGCCCGCAACTGGCCATAGCCACCCTGTTGGGCCTCGCACCCCTGCTGGCGCTGATCGCGCTGACCGGCCTCTGGATCTACAGCCTGTTTCTGATCCCGCTGCTATTGCTACGCTGGCGGCTGATCTATTTTTTCGACAAATGGCTGGGCGGCTACACCGGCGACTGCCTGGGGGCCACCCAGCAACTCGCCGAAGTCATCATTTATCTCTCTTTCGTCTCCCTGCTCTGGGTATCGATTTGAGTAATGAATGTCATCACTCATCACTCATCACTCATCACTCATTATGGATGTTTATTTAATTCGTCATACGGAAGTTTCGGTGGGTCGTCGGGTGGCGTATGGGCAAACGGATGTGGAGCTGGCCGACGTGTACGAGGAGCAGCGGGATAAGCTCCTGCTTCATCTGCCCGCCGACCCGGCGGCCATTTTCTCGTCTCCGCTGAGCCGGTGCAAACGCCTGGCCATCGATCTGGCTACGGCCCTCTCCGTCGGTAGCCGCATCGAAACGGCACCGGGGCAGACTAACGTGATCGACGCCCATCAGCCTGTCGTTCAGTACGATGACCGGCTGAAAGAGTATCATTTTGGCGATTGGGAGATGAAACCCTGGGCCGATATCGACCGCGCGGAGCTGGACCCCTGGATGGCTGACTTTGTCAACGTCCGCACGCCCAACGGCGAAAACTTCAGCGACCTGTTCGGGCGGGTCAGCTCGTTCTGGCAGGAGCAGATCATGCCCCTGGCCGATCAGCCGACCAGCCAGTCGGTCTGCATTGTTTCGCACGGGGGCGTCATACGGGCTTTGCTGTGTCTGTTTCTGGATTTATCTTTGCAGAATGCGTATCGGATCAACCTCGATTATGGAGCCGTTACGAAACTAACTTTAACCGGATCGTCTTATACGATTCAATACATCAATCGCTGACTCTTCTGCATGAAGCCGCTTCACATTCGTTTAACGACCCTGACCACGATCGTTCTGGCTACGGCCCTGTTCCGGATCCTGCCCCACTGGCCTAACGTCACCCCGGTAGCGGCTGTTGCTTTATTCGGTGCGGCCGCGTTCGAACGCCGGTGGCTCGGTCTGGTAGCCCCGCTGGCGGCTATGCTGCTGAGCGATGCGCTGATCGGGTTTCACAGTGGTATGGCGGCCGTATACGCCAGCTTTGCCCTGACCTGGCTGATTGGGCTCTACGCCCTTCGTCAGCCCACGGCGGGTCGGATAGCAGCCGCTTCGGTTACCTCGTCGGTACTGTTTTTTCTGATCACGAATTTTGCCGTATGGTTCGGTAGCTCGTTCTACCCGCAAACGGCGGCTGGTCTGATGAGCTGCTATGCCGCCGGGCTGGCTTTTTACAACGGCACCTCGTTCTTCCTGAACGGACTGGTCGGCGACCTGTTTTTCAGTGGCCTGCTGTTCGGTTGCTACTACCTGCTTCAACAGCGGTTCCCAGTGTTGCGGCCCGCTCATCGGTAATCGGCTCAGGCTCCAAAACGAAGCGGCCCCGTTAATCAACGGGGCCGCTTCGTTTTGAGTGGGATATTCGTTATTTCCCCGGATTCAATTCGCGCTCTTCGTAGGCCAGGCCGTACTGCTTGAGTACATCGTCTGGCACGCCGTTCCACTGGTTGGGGGTGTTGCCGACGTAGCCCAGGTCCTTGATTCCTATCTGGCTGGTAAAGAAACCGGAAGCCGTCAGGTTACGCATCAGCGTAAAGAACGAAGCCCCCTGCGTCATGTCGGGCTTCGCCAGCGCCGGATAAGCGATCTGCTCGACCATATCGATCTGCTGCGCTTTGGTGCACTGAACAAACTGCTTCCCGTACCGCTTGGTACAGGTGTTGTCGAGCCAGCGGATACCACCCCGCATGGGGGTCTGGTTCCGGGGCTGGTCTTTCATCATGAATTCGATGAAGGCCGGCACCCCCGCCTGCGACGCACTCCCCGACCGTTCATCGGCCGGTATGATGATATCCGACAAGACGGTCACCGTCTGTAGCTCATGGGGGGTAAAGAATTTCTCCGCCATCAGCTTCGCGTCCCGCTCGGCCTCGAACTTCTGCCGGCCACCGGGAATTTTCAGTGGCTTTACGTCGGGGGGAGCCGGCACAGCAGCTTCGGTTGGACCAACCGCCAGCCCAAAGCCCGTCAGCGACAACGCTTTTAATGAATCTCTCCGTTTCATAGCGGTCCTGTTAGTAGTTTACTGGTGTCTCGTTGGCCCTGACCCACATTCGTCCCCGTCGTAGGGTTTACGAACCTGTCGGGCGGTCAGACAGCCCGGGAGCGAGCCTCAGGTTGCCACTGGCAACGGAACACCGCAAACCGGTTTTGTTAAATATTTTTCTTTTTAACCTGATCGATCAAATACTCCGAGGTGCGCATCGAACTGGCCAGGATGGTCCAGGTTACGTTTTTATCCCCCTGCGACGGGAACGCGGCCGCATCGACTACGAACAGGTTTTTCACGTCATGCGCCTGCTGAAACTTGTTGAGGGCCGACGTTTTCGGGTCATTCCCCATGCGGGATGTGCCAACTTCGTGGATGATCTTGCCGGGCGCTTCCAGTCCGTAGCTGTTATCGGCACCGGGTTTTTCGCCCAGGGCGATACCCCCCATCGAGTGGATAATTTCCTCGAAGGTATCCTGCATGTGTTTGGCCTGCTTCACTTCATAATCAGACCATTTGTAGTTGAACCGCAGCACGGGAATCCCGTATTTGTCTACCACGTTGGGATCAATTTCGCAGTAGTTGCTTTCGAGCGGCACCGGCTCGCCCCGACCGGCCATGCCGACATAGGCGCCGTAGAACCGGCGGTAGTCATCCTTCAGCCCGGCACCGTACCCGCCACCCGGCTTCTTGCTGCCGTCGCGGGCGGCAATCATACCGTTCAGCGCTTCAACGCCCCAGCCGAACCCATAGGCAGGCATCCCCATGCCGCCCCAGTATTCGATATGGTACCCCCTTGGGAAATCCAGCTTCTTGTTATCCAGCCACCAGGGCGTAAACACGTGCATACCCCCTACGCCGTCTTCGTTATAGCGCTTCCGATCCATCAGCGCCGGTACGAACGCCGAACGGCTGGCCCCGGTCGAGTCGTTGATGTATTTACCGACCACCCCACTGCTGTTGGCCAGCCCCGTCGGGAACCGGCTCGACTTGGAGTTCAGCAGCAACCGGGCCGTTTCGCCCGCACTGGCCGCCAGAACCACCGATTTGGCCTTGATGGTCACTTCCTGCAGCGTCTGGGTATCGACGTAGCTCACGCCCGTACACAGGCCCGTGGCCGGGTCGGTGATCACTTCGCGGACCATGGCCCCGTTGATCAGGGTAACATTCCCGGTTTTCATGGCCGGTTTTACCAGCACCGACGACGACGAGAAGTCGGCATAGGCCTGACAACCGCGACCACACTGCGCACAGTAAAAACAGGACCCCCGCTCATCGTTGATGGGTTTGGTCAGCATCGACAGCCGCGACGGAATGACCGGGATACCGATACTGCGGGCTCCCTTCCGGATCATCAGCTCGTGGAGCCGGGGTTTGGGGGCGGGCAGGAAGATACCGTCGGGCTCATTAGGAAAATTCTCGACCGACCCGAACACGCCGATAAGCCGGTCGACCCGGTCGTAAAACGGTTTCAGATCATCGTAGCCGATGGGCCAGTCCTGACCAACGCCGGTCATACTTTTACGCCGGAAATCATCGGGACCGAACCGGAGTGAGATACGCCCCCAGTGGTTGGTCCGGCCGCCGAGCATGCGCGACCGAAACCAGTGAAACTCGGTGCCCTTGGCGGTGGTATACGGTTCGCCTTCAATATCCCAGCCGCCCCAGGCAGCATCGAAATCACCGAATGCCCGCGTAGTACCAGCCCCCCGCCGGGGCGATTCCCATGGCCATTTCAGCTGGGTAATATACTTGGGGTCGGCAGGATCATAATAGCCACCGGCTTCGAGAAGCACGACTTTTGCCCCGGCTTTTGCCAGTGTGTAAGCCGCCATCCCCCCCCCGGCGCCGGAACCAACAATGGCTACGTCAAACTGCGTGGGGGGTTTCTGAATCTGAAATGGGTCCATACAAGGGTTGTACGTTTATTCGGTTAAGTCCCGAAAGTAATTTTTCCTTTTAAAGAAAGGAAACAATCAGCCAGAATTACCCGACGTAAGTCCGTTTAATAGAGAAATGGGAACCTGGTAAACGAGATACTTGCCTGTCAGTTCCATACCAGGAGGTTCACCCGTATACACAACAACGCTATGAAAAAGACACTCGTAATGATCCTCGTTGCGGCAACAATAGGTTTGCAGGCCTGCAACGAAAACAAAAAAGACAGCACCGACAGTGTTGAAAACGCCCACGACGCTAACGACACCAAAGAACAGGCCGGTACCGGTCAGGCTGATGATGATAACGACTTTGCGGTGAAAGCCGCCAACGGGGGTATGCTCGAAATGGAACTGGCCCGTATGGCCCGTGAGAAAGCCCAGAGCAACGACGTTAAGGAGTTTGCCGCCATGATGCTGAAAGACCACCAGATGGCCCACGACGAGCTAAAGACACTGGCCGGCCAGAAAAACATCACCCTGCCCGCCCGGCTCGGCGATGACGAGCAGAAACATGTGGATGAGCTGGCGAAACTGACCGGCGCTGAATTCGACAAAAAATACGTGGAACTGATGGTCGATGATCACGAGGAAGACGTAAAACTGTTCAAAGAAGCTGCCGACGATGCCAAAGATGCCGACATGAAAGCCTTTGCGGCCAAAACGCTGCCTACGCTTCAGAAGCACCTGGAACGAATCACCACTATTGATAAGAACATGAAAAACGCCTAGGCGACACGAAGCCTGGAAGCCCAAAGGCCGGACCGCCCAGGTTCCGGCCTTTGGTATTTTTAGAGCACATTACCCGGCAGGCTAAGCTACCTGGGCCAGTTTGTGCGTTCCGTCAACCAGCATCTGCATGGTCGTGGATTCATACACACTCAGATTCGCATTGCGAACTTTTAACATGATGGGTCGAATGGCGCAGGTTTCTTCATCCTCACAGTCGTCGCAGCGGACGTAGAAGTTCAGCGACACACAGGGAGTGGGCGCAATAGGGCCATCAATGATCCGTATGACCTGAGCCAGGGTGATCCGTTCCGGTTCGATCCGGAGCAGGTACCCCCCTCCTTTTCCTTTCTGACTTTGCAGGATACCATGATTTCGCAACTCCAGGAGTATGGTCTCCAGAAACTTTTGTGGAATCGATTCCTTTTCCGCAATCGATGCAATCAGCACCGGTCCGTTGCCGTACGCAGCTGCCAGTGCTTTGAGGGCCTTGATGGCGTATTTCGCTTTTTTCGAGATCATACGTGCTTAGGTTAACGTTGCAAGCCTATAGACTTATAGAACTAGTCTGTTTGTCCTATAAATTTTGTGCACTATTTTGAAAAATAAAAATTTTGGCCGGTTTCTTTCCAAAAAGAGAGCTCCCTCTACCTCGGTTTCCGGCTGGTTCAGCTTACTCGCTGTGGCTGACTTACTTGGCATGAACCCAAAACTTTCGTAGGCAATCGGTATACCCAATACACCTAAAACCCGATAGACTATTACATAACCAGCTGACAATCATTTTTTTAACTTTTTCTTGCAGAACCAAACTTCACGCCCCAATTTTGCTCCCGGCAGTTCGGTTCCATCACTGCCCACCCAAACCAAGTCAGCCTACACGCTGGCTTCTTTATTTCCAAGTTTAATCTATTTAATATATAGATTATAAATATTAATACTGAACATCACCTGATTATCAATCATTCACTTTATACAACCAGTTTTATGAAAGCAACTTTAGGTGCATTGACCGGTACCCTGCTCATGGGCACAGTAGCCCTGGTGCAAACGCCGGTTTCGTTGCCAGCCGGTCAGTACCGGGGCGAATTTCAAACCTCCTCGGGAGCCATACCGTTTAACTTCGAGGTGCAAGTCAAAAACAATGCAGCGGTAACTGTCTACCTGCTGAATGCAAACGAGCGGGAAGAGCTGACGGGTACTCATGCCGAAGGCGATTCGATCGTCATTCCCATTCCCCTTTATGACGCCAGCCTTCGTTTCAAACGCTCGGGCCAGCTGTTGACGGGTATTTACCGGGCTGGTCAGGGACGCCCCATCCCCGTAACGGCCGCGTACGGGCGTTCGGACCGATTCGAAAAAGGGGCTGCCCCGACCGTTAGCCTGACCGGAAAATGGGAAATTGGCATCCAGCGCAATCCAAACGACCCGAACGACGTCAATCAGACCGTGGGCGTTTTTACCCAAACCGGCAGCCGCGTAACCGGAACCATTCTGACAACGACCGGGGACTATCGGTACCTCGACGGGCAGGTTACCGGAAATGAGTTCAGACTTTCGGCGTTCAGCGGATCATCACCTTCGGTTTTTCAGGGTACCATTCAGCCTGACGGCAGCCTGACCGGTACGTTTCGCTACATCCGGGGCACCATACCGGTAACGGGCAAAAAGAATGATGGGGCCAAACTACCCGATCTCTACAGCCTCACCCAGCTGAAACCGGGTTATAACCAGCTTGCGTTCACTTTCCCCGACCTGACCGGAAAGCCGGTTTCGCTCACCGATGCCAAATACAAGGATAAAGTAGTGGTCGTTACCATTCTGGGCAGCTGGTGCCCCAACTGCATCGACGAAGCGGCTTTTCTGGCGCCCTGGTACAAAGCCAACCGGCAGCGGGGTGTCGAGATTATCGGACTGGCGTTTGAGCGGAAGAACGATCTCGCATTCGCCAAAACCGCCCTCTCCCGGCTCATCAACCGGTTTGATGTACAATACGACATCCTGTTTGCGGGTCTGGCCGACAAGAAAGCAGCTTCCGACGCCCTCCCTGCCCTGAACAGGGTGCTGGCCTTCCCGACAACGATTATACTGGATCGTCAGGGTAAGGTAGCGCAGATTCATACGGGGTACACGGGTCCGGCTACCGGCAGCTATTATGATGCCTACGTAGCCGAATTCAACCAGACGATTGACAAACTCCTTAAAAACGAACCAGTCCCGGCGACAACCGGCGGCCGCTGACTACCGCTGAGCGGATCGGCGGCAACCGGTTCGGTCAGTCTATTTACAGGCCCTGGCAGGCCAGTTTTCACGTAACCACAGTTCATACCATGTTTAAATCTTTATCGGCATGGGTAGCCGGCTGGCTACTCCTGACCAGTACTGTACTGGCCCAATCTGGCGGGACAGGGCAAACCCGCCTAACCGGCACCATCCAGGCAGAAGATGGCGAGCGTCTGCCCGGCGTAACCGTTGCGGTAAAAGGCACCAGTCAGGGCACATCTACGGATGCCGAAGGCCGCTTCTCGCTGGTTCTCGACCAGGCAAACACCCTGCTGATCATCAGCGCCATTGGGTATGTAACCCAGGAAATCAGACCAGCCGGCGAGCCGCTGACGATCCGGCTCCAGAATGACGTCCGGCAATTGTCGGAGATCGTTGTGACGGGCTATGGCGAACAGAGCCGGAAGTCACTGACCAGTGCCATCTCGACCGTAAAGGGTGACGATCTGAAAGACATCCCCGTTGCGAGTCCCGATCAGCTTCTGCAGGGTCGGGCCCCGGGGGTGCAGGTTCAGGCCAATTCGGGGGTGCCGGGGGGCGGCATTTTTATCCGGGTGCGGGGCACCAACTCGGTCAATGCCGGCAACGATCCGCTGTATGTGGTTGACGGGGTGTTCATCAATAACACCAACCTGGTAGCCACTGGACTCGGCAACCAGGTCCCTTCTAACCCGCTGGCCGACCTGAATCCGGCCGATATCGAATCCATCGAAATTTTAAAAGACGCCAATGCCACGGCCATTTACGGATCGCGCGGGGCCAACGGGGTTGTCCTGATCACCACCAAACGCGGTAAGTCGGGCAAAACCCGGCTCACCTTCGATACCTACCAGGGCTGGTCAAAAGCGCCGAAGGTCTTTGAAACGGTAACCGGTCAGCAGCTGGCCGAACTGGAAAATGAACGCTTCATCAACGACGGCGGGAACCCGGCCAATATCCCCTACCGCGCTGTAGCGGACGGCGGCCTGGGTTTACCCCAGCAGCAGCCTACCTTTAACCGCATCAACAATCTGTTCCGGACGGCCCGCACGGCTAACTACGAGCTGTCGGCCTCGGGCGGCACCGACAAAACGCAGTTTTATATCGGAGGAGGCTATTTCAGGCAGGAGTCGATCGTACGGCCGACCAATTTTGAACGCTACAGCCTGCGCATCAACCTCGACAATCAGGTAAACGACCGGCTGAAGATCGGGACCAGCACCACCCTGGCCCGCACCATCCGGAACGTCAGCAGCAATGACAACAATCCGGCGGGTGTCATTAATTCGGCGCTGTTTCCCCGCTCCAACCTGCCCGTTTTCAATGCCGATGGCTCGTATGCCAAATACGGCAACTTCGACAACCACCTGGCTCTCATCAACAACCTGAACAACAACGCGGTAGGGTCGCGCATCATCAGCAATCTGTTCGGTGTCTATGACTTCTCTCCGCATCTGAGCCTGCGCAGCAGCTGGAGCATCGACTTCAACGATATGTACGAGAACAACTACAACAACACCCTGTTGCTGGCGGGGCAACCCCGCGGTACGGCTACGTCGTTTCTCTCACGCGATGTCACCCTGCTGAATGAGCAGGTACTGACCTACCGACAGACCTTTGCCGACCAGCATTCGGTACAGGTTCTGGTTGGCAATACCCTCCAGCAGAATACGTTTCAGCGCACAACACTCAGCGGCCAGCAGTTCCCCTCCAACGATCTGCAAACCATTGCTTCGTCTGCCACCCAGACCGGTTCGTCGAGCCGGTCGAAGGCGGGTCTGGTGTCTTTCTTCGGCAAGGCCAATTATAACTTTCGGGACCGCTACTCCCTGGATGCCAGCCTGCGGGCCGATGCATCGTCGCGTTTCGGTCTGTCCCGGCGCTGGGGCTACTTTCCGTCCGTTGGTCTGGGCTGGCGGGTGTCGGAAGAAAATTTCCTGCGCAATCTGAACGCCTTCGATGAACTGAAGCTGCGGGCCAGCTGGGGACTGACCGGCAACCAGGCCGGTATCAGCGACTTCGCATCGCTGGGCTTGTGGCAGGGTGGCGCCAACTACCTCGACCTGCCCGGCACGGCGCCCCTGCAACTGGCCAATGCGGACCTGAGCTGGGAAACGACCCGCCAGTGGAACATCGGGCTCGACGCAGCCGTGCTGAAACGCCGACTGGCTCTGGAAGTCAATTACTACGACAAATACACCTACGGACTGCTGCTGAACGTACCCGTACCCCGCAAGCTTGGCTACTCCTCGGTGATCCAGAATTTCGGCGCCGTCAGCAACAAAGGCATCGAGTTCCAGGTAACCGCCAACTGGATCAACCGGCGGGAGCTGAGCTGGAGCAGTTCGTTCAACCTGGCCCGGAACATCAACCGCATCGAAAAACTGGCGGCTCCTATCACTACCGGCTCACGGGATATTTTCCGGCTCGAAGAAGGTGCGTCTCTCTACTCGTTCTGGCTGTACCGGCAAACTCGGGTCAATCCCGAAACCGGTGATGCCGAATACCAGGACGTCAATAACGACGGGGCCATCACCGTTGCCGACCGGCAGCTGGTTGGCAATGCCTGGCCAAACTTCTTTGGCGGCTTTTCCAATACCCTGGCCTACAAAGGGTTCGACCTGGGCCTCAACCTGTACGTCGAGCAGGGTGCCAAGATCATGAATATGAACCGGTTCTTTCTGGTCCACGGCGGCACGCAGCGGAACATTGGCTATTACCCGGATCAGCTCAACCGCTGGCAGCAGCGGGGCGACCAGACCTCTATTCCGAGGCTGACCACCGACCCCAACAACAATAACTACGGGGGCGTTGTGCAGAATCTGAGCGACCGTTACCTCGAAGACGGCTCGTTCATCCGGCTGCGTACACTGTCGCTGGGATACCGGCTGCCGGCTCCGCTCCTGACCCGGCTCCGGCTGGCTTCCGTGCGGGCCTACGTACAGGCCACCAACCTCTTTACCATTACCCCCTACTCGGGCCTCGACCCTGAGGTGAACTCGCAAAGCAACGTAGCCAATACCAAAAACTTCGACTGGGCCACCGTACCCCAGCCCCGTACCATTCAGGCCGGGTTAACCATTGGTCTGTAGCCACTTTCCCGAGCAATACCATGAAGTACATTCACGCTTTTTTTACCCTGTTCCTGCTGGCTTCCTGCGATACGCTCGATGTTCAGCCTTTTCAGCAGCTTCCCGATAGCCGGGCTATCAACGATGCGGGCAGTGCGCGGGCGGCTCTGCTCGGCACCTACAGTGGTGTCCAGAATTATTACCAGCTGAACTTCCCGGTGCTGGGCTATTTGCCCGGCGACAACGTTCGCTTTAACGGGACACTGAACCAGTTTAACCAGATCGACCAGAACGCCCTGAGCGCCGACAATGTGATCATTACCGAAACCTGGACCCAGATTTACCAGGCGATCAATTCGGCCAACAACGTGATTGCGGCTCTGCCTGACCTGACTGATCCGCTGCTGTCGGCCACCGAAAAGAACCAGCTGCTGGGGGAGGCTTATTTCATTCGGGCCCTGGGGTATTTCGACCTTGGCCGTGGCTGGGGTGGCGTACCGCTGGTGCTGAAACCGACCCGCTCCGCGGCCGATGGCCAGGGTATCAAACGCAGCACCCTGGTACAGACCTATGACCAGGTTCTTGCCGACCTGATCGAAGCCGAACGTTTACTGCCCGACGGCACCACGAGAAACCGGGCGGTGAAAAATACGGCCCGGGCGCTGCGGGCCCGATTGCACCTCTACCGGGGGCAGTGGGCCGAGGCCGAAACCTACGCGACCCAGGTACTAGCCGGCGCAGCCTATCGGCTGGTTACCCCCTACCGGGCGTTTTCGGCAGCGCCCTTTGGCAGCACGGAGTCGGTGCTGGAGCTCACCTACAGCATTGCCGACCAGAACAGCCAGTGGAACAACTGGTTCCCGAGTGCGTTGGGCGGCCAGTATACCCTTCAGCCGACGCCTGAGTTTACGAGCCTGATCAACCGAGCCGATGTTGGCGGAAACCGCGCGGCCCTGCTGGCTACCGTGCGGGTTGGCACAACGGATTTCGTGTATGGCAACCTGTATAACCGGGCGGCCCAGCGCGACGATCCAGCCTATCTGATCCGGGTCGCCGAGCTGTACCTGATCCGGGCCGAAGCCCGCGCCCGCCAGGACAAGCTTACCGATGCACTGGCCGATCTGAACGCCATCCGAAGCCGGGCGAGCCTGACTACCGTAACCGTAACGAGCCCGGCGGCCCTGCTCCTGGCCATCGAAAACGAACGGCGGATCGAGTTTGCCTTCGAAGCCCACCGCTGGTTCGACCTGGTCCGCACCGGGCGGGCGGGTGAGGTGCTCGGCCTGACGGATCAACGGAAATGGGTATTTCCCATTCCGTTCAATGACATAGCCGCCGACCCCGACCTGATACAGAACCCCGGCTACTAGGAGCCAGAGCCTGACGAAACGGACAAATGCCCGGCGATAATCGCGGTTTAATGAATCAGAACCCCGATTTGGGTGTTGTCTCGCAAACTAAATACAGACTATGAGTACCCCGCAAAAACCCATTGGCATCTATTATGAACACCCCGACTGGTTCAAGCCGCTGTTTGCCGAGCTGGACCGACGGGCCATCCCCTACGAACGAATCGACGCGGCTCATCACCTCTACGATCCGTCCGAGTCGGAAAGCCCGTATGCGCTGGTCGTGAACCGGATGAGTTCATCGGCTTACCTGCGTGGCAACGGCCAGGGAATCTTCCATACGGCGGGCTATCTGACCCACCTGGAGCGCATCGGCGTACGGGTGATCAACGGCACGGTGGCTACCAGCATCGAGACTAACAAAGCCCGTCAGCTGGCGCTGCTGGCCTCGCTGGGTCTCCGCTTCCCCAAAAGTCTGGTGGTCAACCATGTGTCGCAGATACCAAAAGCGGCCGCCCAGCTCCGGTTTCCGCTGGTCGTGAAGGTGAATATCGGCGGGGCCGGGGCGGGTATTGTCCGTTTCGATACGCCCGACGGGTTACAGGCGGCCCTCGAAGCCGACCAGATTGACCTGGGCATCGATCAGACGGCCCTGGTGCAGGAGTACATCCAGCCGCGGGCTGGGCATATCGTTCGGGTTGAAACGCTGAACGGCCAGTTTCTGTACGCCATGAAAGTTTTCACCACGGGCGAAAGCTTCAACCTTTGTCCGGCCGAGATCTGCGCCATTCCCGAAGCGCCTTCGGCTGATTTCTGCCTGACGGAAGCGCCTAAAAAAGGGATTCAGGTCGAAGCCTACACGCCCCCGGCCGAGATCATCGACCAGGTGGAGCAGATTGCCCGGGCGGCTCATATGGACGTGGGCGGGGTCGAGTACCTGATCGACGACCAGACCGGTGCGGTGCTGTTCTACGACATCAACGCCCTCTCCAACTTCGTCGCCGATGCCGTGAACGTAGTAGGCTTTGACCCCTACGCCCGCTTCGTCGACTACCTGGGAACGCAACTGGCGACCCTACCGACCAACGCCCCGAAGGCCCCGATTTTAGAGACAGCATCCGTTTAATCCCATACCTATGAAATTTGGCTACTGGCTACCCGTTTTTGGCGGGTGGCTTCGCAACATCGACGACGAGCAGATGCGCCCCGATTGGGCGTATGTCAAAAACCTGGCCCAGCGCTCAGAAGACTGGGGCTACGACCTGACGCTGATTGCTGAACTGAACCTGAATGACATCAAAGGCGAAGAGGCCCCTTCGCTCGACGCCTGGTCGACGGCGGCTGCGCTGGCGGCCGTTACGAACCGCATCGAACTGATGGTCGCGGTTCGGCCTACCTTTCATCAGCCCGCGCTGCTGGCCAAACAGGCCGCTAATATCGACCACATCAGCGGAGGCCGCTTAACCCTCAACGTTGTATCCTCGTGGTGGCAGGACGAAGCGCGTAAGTACGGGGTTCATTTCGAACAGCACGACGACCGGTATGCGCGCACCGCCGAATGGCTGCACGTGGTCGACAACCTCTGGAAACAGGATCATTTTTCGTTCACCGGCAACTACTACCGGGTAGAGGACTCGATTCTGCAGCCCAAACCGATCTCCTCGCCCCGGCCGTTCATCTACGCAGGCGGTGAGTCCGAAGCAGCCAAAAACATGATTGCCAGCCTCTGCGACGGGTATGTGATGCACGGCGACGAGCCGGCCGCCATCGGCCGCCGAATCAACGACCTCCGCGAACGGCGCGCACGGCTACGTCCCGAGCTGCCGCCCATGAAGTTCGGCGTGGCGGGCTACTCGATCGTGCGTAACACCGAAGCCGAGGTGAAGCGCGAGATCGACCGCATCACCAACGTGCAGCATTCGTCGGCTGGCTACAAAAACTACCAGCAGTGGCTGGCCGGCACCCAGCTGGAGAAGCAGCCCTCCCTGGCCGACTATTCGGTATCCAATCGGGGCCTGCGGTCGGGGCTGACCGGCGTGCCAGACCAGGTTGCCGAGCAGGTAGCGGCCTTCGAAGCCGTTGGGGTCGACTTTCTGCTGCTGCAGTGCAGTCCGCAACTAGAAGAGATGGAGCGGTTCTCCGAAGCCGTTATTCGCGTCATCGCCTGATTTTTCCGGCCCGGCACCGGCCAGACTGGTGCCGGGCCACCCAACCTTACCCGAAAAGCTACCCACTATGCGCAAACCGTACCTACTGGCCATGGCCTTGCTGGGCTCCCTGGCGGTCACCGAACCGACCCTTGCCCAGAGCAGCTATTACTTCGCCGATCATAAAGCCGCCTTCGACCCGGCCATACCGACCCCCGAGCAGTTTCTGGGCTACCCCGTCGGCTCCCATTTTACCCGCTACGACCGTATCGTCGATTACCTGAAGGAACTGGATCGACTGTCGGACAAAGTCAGCCTGCAACCCATCGGCAAAACCTACGAAGAACGGCCGCAGGTGATTGCCTTTTTCACCTCGGCCCCCAACCAGAAAAATCTGGAAACGATTCGGCAGCAGCACCTGCAACTGGCCGACCCCAAAGCCAGCGCTCCCAGCTATGGCGCGCTGCCGGTTGTTGTTCACCTGGCCTATACCGTACACGGCAACGAGAGCTCGAGCAGTGAAGCCGCCCTGCTGACGGCCTACTACCTGACGGCCTCGACCAGCCCCGATGTAGCCCGCTGGCTCAGCGAAGCCGTCGTTACCCTCGACCCCGCCGAAAACCCCGATGGCCGCGACCGGGCCACCCAGTGGTTCAACCAGCACAAATCCGTTCCGCCGGTGACCGACCCCCTCGACCGGGAGCATAACGAGGGCTGGCCCAATGGTCGGTTCAACCATTACCTCAACGACCTCAACCGCGACTGGCTGCCGCTGGCCCACGTAGAAAGCCGCAACCGGATGAAGTTCCACCAGGACTGGCTGCCGAACGTGATGATCGATTTTCACGAGATGGGCACCAGCAGTACGTATTACTTCGAACCCTCGAAACCCTTCAGTACGGAAAACGACCTGATTCCCCGGGCCACCTACGACGTGCTGAACGTACGGCTGGCCCGGTATTTTGCGCGGGCTCTCGATGGCATCGGGTCGCTCTACTGGACCAAAGAGCAGTTCGACAACCTGTCGCCCATTTATGGATCGACCTATCCCGACTTTACGGGGGGCGTGGGGGTTACCTTCGAAGTAGGCAGTTCGCGAGGGCTGGCGCAGGAAGGCAGCAACGGGGTCGTCACGTTTCCGTTCACGATCCGCAATCACCTGCGTACGGGGCTGGCTGCGGTACAGGGCGCCGTGGAGGAGAAAGAACTGTATCTGCGGCACCAGCGCGACTTTTTTGCGTCTGCCCTGACCGATGCGCAGAAATTCCCTACCAAGTCCTATGTTTTTGGGGCTGCCGCCGACCCGAACCTGACCAACCGCTTCGCCGATCTGCTGCTCCGGCATAACATCCGCTTTTACGACCTGAAACAGACGACAAGTGCGGGCGGCAAAACCTTCGAGCCCGGCCGCGCCTATGTGGTGCCTACGGCTCAGCCGAACTACCGGCTGGTCCATTCCATATTTGAGGAGGTGACGACATTCCACGACAGTGTTTTCTACGACGTTACGGGCTGGTCACTGATTCATGGTTACGGCCTCCCCTACGCCAAACTCAAAGACGCGACCCTGGCAACCGGCGAACCGATCAGGACGCTCAAACCCGTGCAGGGAGGGCTGGCAGGCGGGCCATCGCCCTACGCGTATCTGCTGAACTGGTCAGACTATCATTCGTCGAAGGCGCTGACGGCGCTGCAACAGGCCGGGGTGCTGACCAAAGTAGCGCTGAAGTCCTTCAGCATTAACCCACCGAACCGCCCGGGCGGTTCGGGTGCTCAGTCGCTTCCCCGGGAGTCGATACAGACCGATTTCCAGGCGGGCTCGATCGTCATTCCGGTAGCCGGTCAGAAGCTTACGGCCGACTCGCTCGTTAGCCTGCTGAGCAGCGTTGGCCAGCGGACGGGCGTTACCTTTACCGGGGTTTCGACCGGCTTCAACGCCAAAGGCATTGACCTGGGCAGCAATAACATCCGGGCGCTGCGCAAGCCGGAGGTAGCGCTGCTGGCCGGACCCGGGGTGAACCCGTCCGAAGCTGGCGAAGTCTGGTTTTTACTCAGTGATCAACTGAACCTGCCGGTCAGCAAGCTCGACCCCGGCAACCTGAACCGGGTCGACTGGAACCGGTACAACACGGTGGTACTGGTAGGTGGTCAATACAACAGCCTCGATAAAGCGCTGGTAAGCAAGCTGAAAAGCTGGGTCGAGAACGGCGGAACTCTGATCACGACCAAAACCGCTTCCGAGTGGGCGGTGAGGCAGGGGCTAACCCGCGAAAACCTGCTGGCATCGGCCCGGCCGGATACAAGCCGTTCAACCGAACGAGCTGATTTTGGCCGCGTTGCCGAACGGGAGGGCACCAAAGCCGTTGCCGGATCTATCTACACGGCCGACCTCGACATTACCCATCCTATCGGTTTCGGGCTGTCGGACCGGCGCATCTTCGTGTTCCGCAACGGGACCACCCTGCTCAAGTCGGGCAGCAGCCCCTACAACACCGTGGCTAAATACAGCCCCAATTCGCTGGTAAGTGGCTATGTCTCGAAAGAGAACCTGAAAAAGATCAACAATTCGGCGGCCATCGTGGTGAGTCCGGAGGGACAGGGCCGGGTGGTGCTTTTTGCCGATAACCCGGCGTTCCGGTCGTACTGGCACGGTACGTCGCGCCTTTTTCTGAACGCCGTACTCTTTGGCCCGCTGGTGAACACCCCCGTTGGCCTGCCCATCAGCGAAGAAGAGAACTGATTCATCAGCCTGGGTCGTACCCGTTCATCCGTCACCGGCCCTGCATCGATCATCCCACCCTCTGCTGACCCTGGTCGTCCGGCAGAGGGTGTTTACTGGTATGACTACCTTTGTTTCGGGGTTTAACCAATCTCCCCGGATAGCCGGCTTCGCCAAACCTGGGGCGAAGGCGGCAACACCGCTCCGGCGGCTCATCAACATTCTTCAGTATATGCGTATCAAATCGCTTGCCCTGCTTCGGCAGGAAGCCGCCGAAAGCGGAGAGCAGACCCTCAAACGCTCGCTGGGCGCGTTCAATCTCGTTGCTATCGGCATTGGTGTCATTATCGGCGCCGGCCTGTTTTCTCTGACGGGTATCGCTGCGGCCAATCATGCCGGCCCGGCTGTTACTCTTTCCTTTGTTGTTGCCGCCGTAGGCTGTGCCTTCAGTGCGCTCTGTTATGCCGAATTTGCGGCCATGGTACCCGTGGCGGGCAGTGCCTATACCTACGCCTACGCCACCCTGGGCGAGCTGTTTGCCTGGATCATCGGCTGGGATCTGGTTCTCGAATATTCGGTCGGGGCCGCTACGGTAGCCATTAGCTGGTCGCAGTACCTGAACCGGTTTCTGGGCACCTTCGGGTTACACCTGCCCCCGCAGCTGATGCTGTCGCCATTCGAGACCGCTACCGGGGCCGATGGGTCGGTGGTATCGGGGCTGATCAACTTACCCGCCGTGCTGATCGTGGTGGTGATCACCAGTATTATCGTACGCGGCACCTCGGGTTCGGCGCTGTTCAACGCGGTTGTCGTCGTGCTGAAGGTGCTGGTGGTCCTGGTCTTCATTGCCATTGGCTGGAATTACATCGACCCCGCCAACTACCAGCCCTACATACCCGCCAACACCGGAACGTTCGGTGAGTACGGCTGGAGTGGGGTGCTGCGCGGAGCGGGTGTGGTTTTCTTTGTCTTCATCGGCTTCGACATCGTAGCGACCATGGCGCAGGAAGCCCGTAACCCGCAGCGCGACATGCCCATTGGTATCATCGGCTCGCTGGTTGTCTGTACCATTCTGTTCGTGGTATTCGGCTATGTCATGACGGGGATGGCCAACTATACCGAGTTTAAAGACAGCGCGGCCCCCGTGGCCATCGCCATCGACAAAACTCCTTACCCCTGGCTGGGCCAGCTGATCATCGGCGCCATCCTGATCGGGTATACCTCCGTCATTCTGGTCGACCTGCTGGGGCAGTCGCGGGTATTTTTCTCGATGAGCCGCGACGGCCTGCTGCCCAGTGCCTTTTCCCAGGTGCATCCCCGATTCCGCACGCCCTGGAAATCAAACGTGCTGCTCTGCGTATTCATCGGCCTGTTTGCCGGCTTTGTCCCCATTCGGGTAGTGGGCGAGATGACCAGTATCGGTACCCTGCTGGCGTTTGTTATGGTATGCCTGGGCGTCCTGATCCTGCGCAAAAAGCAACCCGATGCGCCCCGCGCCTTCCGCACGCCCTGGGTGCCGGTCGTACCCATACTCGGCATCATTACCTGCGCCGTCATGATGTTTTCGCTACCCGGCGACACCTGGCTCCGGCTGATTATCTGGCTGGCCATCGGGCTGGTTATCTACTACACCTACGGCCGTAAACGCAGCAAACTGACGTCAACAGCACCCTGATACGGGCTTTTTAGTATCTTTCGTGATCGGCGACAGACCGCCTGCCGCCACCCGACATCAACTCGCTTTATGAAAGGACATCGTATTGCCCTTGCCCTCAGTGTACAGCTGGGGCTTTTTCAACTGGCTTCAGCCCAGACTACCTCTCTTACCATTCCCAATGAAGCCCAGCAGGCAGCCCGTCAGGTGCGGCCCGAAGCCATCGAAGCGCACATGCGCTACCTGTCTGACGATAAACTGGCGGGTCGCCGACCGGGCACGCCCGGCTTCGAGCTGGCGGCTCAGTATGTCGAAAGCCAGTTTAAAACGCTGGGCTTTAAACCCGCCGGCCAGCGCGGCACCTTCCGGCAGGCCGTTCCCCTCCGGAAAGCACAGGTTCGGGAAGAGGCCAGTTCTATGGCCCTGATTCAGAACGGAGGGGAACAGCAGCTTACCTACGGCAAAAACTTCATACTAAGTCCCAACTTCGGGCAGGCTACCAGCGAGGTGTCCGCGCCAGTCGTTTTTGTCGGCTTCGGGGTATCGGCTCCGGAGCTGGGTTATGACGATTACGCCGGTATCGACGTACGGGGTAAGATTGTAGCCTGTTTCAACGGCGCCCCGGCTACGTTCCCGTCTAACCAGCGGGCCTATACGGGTTCGGCCAAGCAGGAGATAGCCGCGGCCCGGGGCGCCGTCGGCCTGATAACCTTTAGTCTGCCCACCGATGTACGGGCGCGGATCGAATCCAACGCCCCCCGCAACCGACAGGCTATCTACCGCTGGACCGATCCTAAGGGACAGACCCAGCGAACCTTTCCGCAACTGCGGGTCATCGCGTCGCTGGGCGACTCAACGGCTCGTTCGCTGTTCGCCACGAGTACCAAAAGCTTTGAAGAAGCCCGGCTCGCGGCCAACAAAAGCCAGCCACAGGCTTTTCCGCTCAACCTGTCTGTACGCGCCCGTACCCAGACGGACCTCAACGACGGCCTGATCGGCGAAAACATCGTGGGTATGCTCCCGGGCAGTGATCCGCAGCTTCGGAACGAGTATGTCGTTTACGTCTCCCACCTCGACCACCTGGGTGTGGGCCGGGTCGTGAAGGGCGATTCGATCAATAACGGCGCACACGACAATGCATCGGGCGTTTCGATCAACCTGGAAGCCGCCCGGCTGTTTGCCTCCCTGCCAAAGAAGCCACGCCGGTCTATCGTGTTCGTGGCCGTAACGGGCGAAGAAATGGGGTTGCTGGGCTCCGACTATTTTGCCAGCAATCCTACCGTTCCTAAGGCCAGTATCGTTGCCAACCTCTGCCTCGACATGCCGTTTTTCTTCCATCCGCTGCTCGACATCGTTCCTTATGGCTCTGAGCATTCGAGTATGAAAGGAGCCGTGGACGCAGCGGCCCAGTTTGTCGGGGTGAAAATCGCAAAAGACCCGATTCCCGAGCAGGCGGTTTTCATGCGGTCGGACCACTTCAGCTTTGTCAGGCAGGGCATACCGGCCATCTACATCAAGAGCGGGTCCACCACCGGCGACGACCGCGACGGGACGAAGCTGAACCTCGACTGGCGCGCTACGGTGTATCACACCCCACAGGATGACATGAACCAGCCCTTCGACTGGAACGCGGCTGCCCGCCATGTTCAGCTCCAGTTCCTGATCGGCTACCTGACCGCCCAGTCCGACAGCCGACCCGTCTGGAACGAAGGCGACTTTTTCGGTACCAAGTTCGGCACCAACGCGGCTGTCCGGTGAGCCGTTCAGGCGCCAGCCCATCCGGCTTGCTGCGGGGCATCAGTCGGTTCGACTTCATTGCGCTGATCATCAACATTACCATAGGCGCGGGTATTCTGGGACTGCCAGCCCGGCTGTATGCCCTGGTAGGAACCTGGAGCCTGCTGGCGTATGGCGTCAGTGCGGCCGTAGTTACCCTGATTATCCTTTGTTTTGCCGAGGTCAGCAGCCGGTTCAGCAGTACGGGCGGGCCCTATCTATACAGTCGGGTTGCCTTCGGGCCCCTGGTCGGCTTCGAGGTCGGCTGGCTGTTCTGGCTGTCGCGGGTGGCCAGCTTCGCGTCGATCTGCAACCTGTTTGTGAGCTATGCTGCGCTGTTCCGCCCCCAGCTGGCCGAAGGCTGGGAGCGCACCGGACTGATGACGGCTCTGGTTGCCGGGCTGGCAACGCTGAACTACATCGGCGTACAGCGATCCGCCCGGGTCAACACCATCTTCACGGTCAGCAAGCTGGTCGTGATCGGCGCCTTTGCGGTGTTTGGGTTGTTGTTCATCGATCCGGCAGCATTCCGGTTTCCCGGCGTTCCTGACTACGCCCCTTTCTCGCAGGCGGTCCTGCTCCTGATTTTCACCTTCTCCGGCTTCGACGTAGCGGCCATCCCGTCTGGCGAGGTTCAGCAGCCCCAGCGAACCGTTCCGGTGGCGCTGCTGGTGTCGATCGGTACCGTGGCGGTGTTGTTCATGGCCGTACAGGTTGTCTGCATCGGTACCTTGCCGAATCTGGCGCAGTCGGAACGGCCCCTGTCCGACGCTGCGGGGCAGTTTGTGGGGCCGGCCGGGGCGCTGTTCATCACTATAGTTGCACTGTTAACCGCCCTGGGTACGCTCCACGCCCTGATGCTGACCGGTCCAAGGCTCCTCTTTGCCATGGCCGAGCAACAGCAACTACCCAGCTGGCTGGCCCGCACCCACCCCCGATTTCGAACCCCGTACGTGGCCATTCTCATCACAGCTACCAGTCAGCTCCTGCTGGCCGTAACCGGAACCTTTCTCTACGCGCTCACTCTGAGTACACTCATCCGGCTTTCCTATTTTGCGCTGACCTGCGCGGCCCTACCCGTTCTCCGGCAGCGTCAGGATGTGCCGTCGGCCCAGTTCCGGGTGGCGGGTGGCTGGCTGGTGTCCGGGCTGGCCGTTCTGCTTTGTGGCTGGCTGCTCAGTAACAGCTCGGGCCGGGAAGCCCGCGATGTAGCCATTGCCGGGGCGGTTGGCCTGCTCATTTACTGGCGGATGCGATCAGCTTGATAGCACTTTGAATTTTATGCTTGACCAACCCATTGTTCCTATAGCGACCCGTACGGCTGACCGCGTCTGCGAAGTAGCCTGGTTCTCTGACCTCTGCGGAGAAGATACTGAATTCCTGAGCGTACGCGACCCGGCCCGGGCCACCTTCGCCCATTGTCGTGACATTGCGCTGGCGGCCGAACGCCTGGGCTTCAGCAATCTCCTCCTCCCGACTTCCTATATGCCCGGTCTGGAGGTTGTTCCTTTTGCCGCGGGGGTAGCACCTGATCTGCAGCGGATCAACCTCCTGACGGCTATTCGATGCGGAGAGATGCACCCGCCCATGCTGGCCCGTACGCTCGCGTCGCTGGATCATATGCTGAAGGGGCGACTCACGATCAACATCATCAACTCCGACCTGCCCGGTTATCAGGAAGATGCCGAATTGCGCTACCAGCGCTGCGCCGAGACCATACAAATCCTCAGGCAGGCCTGGACCGCCGACCGCATCGAGCACGACGGGCCCGTTTATGGTAAACTCTCCCTCTCTACCGACCCGATCAGGCCATCCCAGCAGAACGGTGGCCCCCTTCTCTATTTCGGCGGCACCTCCGACGGCGCCCGGGAAGTCTGTGCCCAGTATTGCGATGTGTTTCTGATGTGGCCCGAAAAGGAAGAGAGTTTGTACGCCAATATGGAAGACGTTTCGCAACGCGCGGCCCGCTACGGGCGGCAGGTCGATTTCGGGTTAAGAATACACATCATTGTGCGGGAAACCGAAGCCGAAGCCAGGGCCTGGGCCCGGCATATTATGTCAAAGTTTGACCCGGTGCGGGGGGCTGCGATGAAGAACGCGTCCCAAAGTTCCTGGTCGCTGGGTGTACGTCGGCAGAATGAGCTTCGCACCGAAGCCGATGCCGAGGGGTTTGTAGAACCCCTCTTGTGGACCGATATTGGCAAAGCCCGGTCGGGGGCGGGTGGAGCGCTGGTCGGCAGTGCGGAGCAGATCGTCGACAAACTCAACCGATACATGGACATGGGCATGCGGGCCTTCATCCTCTCTGGCTATCCCCTACTCGACGAGGCCAACTACGTAGCCCGACTCGTACTGCCCCATCTGCCCAACGCAACCCTTTCGCGTCTGCAGGGACGCCTTCCCGAACTCAGGGAGGCCGCTCAGGAAGGCCAGTAACTGTCTTTACCATAACTAAAAAGCCCCCGCCAGTGCTGGCGGGGGCTTTTGCATGAGTAACCCGGTTTGTTCCGGATTTTATTTCACTTCTTCATACGGTACGTCCGAGACGTTACCATCGGTTGGCTGACCCTGACCAGCGCCGGGGTTGGCGTTTCCGCCGTCAAAACCGGCCCCATCTGTCGGAGCACCCTGCCCGTTGGTAGCGTTGTAAAGCTCCTGCGAAGCGGCAGCCCAGGCGTTGTTCAGCGTTTCAAGGGCCGAATCGATGGCGGCTGCGTCGCGCGAACCGTGTGCGGTACGCAGACCGGCCAGTGCCTCTTCAATGGCAGTTTTGTTGCCGGCCGAGAGCTTATCGCCGTAATCCTTGAGCTGCTTCTCGGTCTGGAAGATCATCGAGTCGGCCGCGTTGACTTTCTCGATTTTTTCCCGTTCGGCTTTATCGGCCGCTTCGTTGGCTTTGGCTTCTTCGCGCATCCGGTTGATTTCAGCGTCGGTCAAACCGCTCGATGCTTCAATCTGGATCTTCTGCTCCTTACCGGTTCCTTTGTCCTTGGCCGTTACGTTCAGAATACCGTTGGCGTCGACATCGAAGGTCACTTCAATCTGGGGTACACCCCGGGGAGCGGGCGGAATGTCAGACAGGATAAAGCGACCTAACTGACGGTTCTGCTGCGCCATGGGACGCTCGCCCTGCAGTACGTTGATTTCCACGCTGGGCTGGTTGTCCGACGCCGTCGAATATACCTCCGACTTCTTGGTCGGGATAGTCGTGTTGGCCTCGATCATTTTGGTAAACACACCACCCATCGTTTCGATCCCCAGCGAGAGCGGGATCACGTCGAGCAGCAGTACGTCTTTCACTTCACCGGTCAGTACGCCACCCTGTACAGCAGCCCCAATGGCTACGGCTTCGTCGGGGTTAACGGCTTTCGACGGTTTGCGACCGAAGAGCTTCTCCACTTCGTCCTGCACCTTCGGAATCCGGGTCGATCCACCGACCAGAATAACCTCGTCGATCTGGCCCGCCGACAAGCCGGCGTTTTTCAGGGCTTTGCGGCAGGGCTCCAGCGAGCGCTGGATCAGCGAATCGGCCAGCTGCTCGAATTTCGACCGGCTCAGCGTACGGACCAGGTGTTTGGGAATACCATTCACCGGCATGATGTACGGCAGGTTGATCTCCGTCGACGTAGAGCTCGACAGCTCAATTTTAGCTTTCTCGGCGGCTTCTTTCAGGCGTTGCAGGGCCATAGGGTCCTGACGCAGATCGATGGCTTCGTCTTTCTTGAACTCGTCGGCGAGCCAGTCGATGATTACCTGGTCAAAGTCATCACCCCCGAGGTGCGTATCCCCGTCGGTCGATTTTACTTCGAACACGCCATCGCCCAGTTCCAGGATCGAGATATCGAACGTACCACCACCCAGGTCGAAGACGGCGATTTTCTGATCTTTATCAGTCTTATCGAGACCATAGGCCAGCGCGGCTGCGGTAGGCTCGTTGATGATGCGTTTTACATCGAGACCGGCAATCTGACCCGCTTCTTTGGTAGCCTGCCGTTCGGCATCGTTAAAGTACGCCGGTACGGTAATGACGGCTTCGGTCACGGTCTGGCCCAGATAATCTTCGGCGGTCTGCTTCATTTTCTGAAGGATCAGGGCCGAGATTTCCTGGGGTGTATATTGACGGTCGCCAATCCGAACGCGAGGGGTCGAGTTGGGGCCGTTCTCTACGTCATACGCAACGTTTTTTATTTCATTCGATACTTCGCCATAGCGTTTGCCCATGAAACGCTTGATGGATGAGATCGTATTTGTCGGGTTGGTGATGGCCTGGCGTTTGGCCGGAGCGCCGACCTTCCGTTCGCCGTTGCCGTTGTCCATAAACGCGACCACCGAGGGCGTAGTACGGGCTCCTTCGCTGTTCGGGATCACGACCGGCTCGTTGCCTTCCATCACGGCCACGCACGAGTTTGTGGTGCCTAAGTCAATACCAATAATTTTTCCCATGATACCAATTCTATTTGGTTTAGTTTCTTTCTTGCTGCAATTGAATGCTGACAGACGAACTCATACTATCAATAGAAATGCCAGCCGGGAAATTTGTTTGATTTGCTGTCAGATTGACAGCAAATGCCGAGTTTGTGGGCCAGAATGGCGGGTCTGTGCCACTGTATGCCTCATTTCCTGTCAGGAATGAATTGGCTGTCCCGTATAAACAACAAGGGCTCAGACCGAATGAATACGATCTGAGCCCCCCTAACTGGTTTAGTGTTTTTATCGTCCGCCAAATAGGCCGCCCAGCATACCGCCAAGGCCACCGCCACCGCCCTGCTGACCCGCAACGCGCAGCAGATCGTTCATATCCAGTTTGCCATCGGCCATGGCTGAACCGGCCATGCCCATCCAGTCGACTCCCTGTTTTCCGGTGGCAGCACCCAGGATGCTGTTGCCATCCACGCTACTATCGTTGGGATCGGCGGCTTTATTCATCAGCTTACCCAGCACCATAGGCACAACGGCCGAAGCTACCGACATCGCCACCTGGGGCGAAATGCCCAGCTTCTGCATCAGATTCTGTTCAACATGTTGTTGAACGCCACCCGTTACCGGATTCTCCTGCACGTTACCACCCCCATTCACGACCATCCCGAGCAAGTTGCCCAGACCACCGCCCTGGGCCTGCTGGCCCAGACCGCTCAGGATACTGCTGGCTACCGTCTGCATCACGGAATCATTCTGTTCGTTGGGGATAGCCGGGTTATTCACGACTGCCTGGCCAGATTGCTGCTGAACCAGATTCATAAGGGTTTCAAACATGTCTGTAAAGTGTTTATTGGGTTGAACTCAAAAGGAGCCGAACAGTTTTTTATCGGCCTGATCCGAAACACCGGCTACCTTACTTCGTCAACGTGTTATACTTTTGCCCGATGGTTCTGCTAAAGTACCAAAAGCCCATCTATGACGAACAACACCCCCGAACGTAACGACGCATCTGCCGATAAAACAACCGTAGAGCAGGCGCTGCCCCCACTGATCACTGACTTGTTTTACCCCAGCGAATCCGATGAGCCTATCGAGCCGGTTTCCTGCTACCTGAAGCAGGAAACGCCCTTAACGGTCAGCCAGATCAAAGACTGGCAAATGCTGCCGCCAGCCGTTTATGTTGAGGAGCGGCCGGCAGCCGACTTCTGGGCTCCCGTAGTTACGGAGCAGGACTGGTATACCGATGACGAAAAAGCCCGGACGGCCCGCTTTCAGCAGCTGCGTCAGTTTCTGGAACGTGAGCTAACGGTCTGTCAGGTTTTTTACGTAGGTGAGATGGAAATGGACGTTTATTTCCTGGGCCGGGAGCCCTCAGGCCAGCGAACCGGTATCCATACCAAAATCGTTCAGACCTAGAGTTTACAGGCAGTTTAAGCCTGCAACCGGTCATGAACGCGCACCGAACCGACAGGCTATAAACGACGAAACCCCGGCTCATCACCGGGGTTTCGTTTTCTTCAGGTCTGTTTACTTTACTTGCTCTACAACAGCAGCGAACGCTTCGGGGTGGTTCATAGCCAGATCGGCCAGTACCTTCCGGTTGAGTTCGATGCCTGATTTATTGAGGGCACCCATCAGGGCTGAGTACGACATCCCGTTGATGCGGGCGCCAGCGTTGATCCGCTGAATCCACAGGCTACGGAAATCGCGCTTCTTGGCACGACGGTCGCGGTAGGCATACCCTAATCCTTTTTCAACGGCGTTTTTAGCTACCGTCCAAACATTTTTACGCCGACCAAAATAGCCTTTGGCCAGCTTCATTACTTTTTTCCGACGCGCCCGTGAGGCAACGTGATTGACGGAACGTGGCATAATTTTTTTGTTTTTTGACGACCGGCGGAAGTACTGTATCGATCAATACGCCTTCACTTTATAAGCCGGGCATCGGGTGAAACGTGAAACCAGGATGCACCTGCATCCTTTTTGTCCTTAGACGTTCAGCAGCGCTTTGATGCGACGCTCGTCGGCGGGGAACACCAGCGTATCATGTACCAGATTACGCTTTTGCTTGGTGGTTTTTTTCGTCAGAATGTGACTGTGGAAGGCATGCTTCCGCTTGATTTTCCCGGTACCGGTCAGCTTGAACCGCTTCTTGGCACCTGAGTTGGTTTTTACTTTTGGCATTGTCGTAAACCGCTTAGTAGAGAAAAAAATAAGTAAACAGGCCGCAAAGGTACAAAAAAAATTCAGTTTTCAGTCTATACCTTCCACTCGCAAAGCCGTATTGACAGCGTACCGGGTGGGGGTCTGTTCTGAAAACTGAATCCGTTTATTTCTTCGGAACTACCGTTTTGGGAGCCAGGAACATGCTCATGCGTTTTCCTTCGAGCTTGGGCTCGGCTTCTACCTTACCGTACTCCTCCAGTCCTTTCGAGAAACGCTCCAGCAGCTGAAAACCGCGGTCCTTGAATACAATGGCCCGGCCTACAAACTGCACATAGGCTTTCACCTTGGCGCCTTCTTTCAGGAAGTTGATGGCGTGTTTGAGTTTAAATTCAAAATCGTGGTCGTCTGTATTCGGGCCGAACCGTATCTCTTTGATCACGACCTTGGTAGCATTCGCCTTGATTTCCTTCTGTTTTTTCTTTTGCTCGTATTTGAACTTGGAGTAGTCGACAATACGGCAAACGGGCGGAACAGCGTTGGGAGATACCTCGACCAGATCGAGGTTCTGGGCTTTAGCCATCGCCTGCGCCTTATTAATATCGTAGATTCCCTGCTCTACATTTTCACCGACCACCCGCACTTCGCGGGCCAGTATGCGCTCATTGACTTTGTAGGGTTCTTCAACCACGCGACGGGGTGGTCTGCGTTGGGGTAATGCCATATATTGTGTTTAGTGTGACTTTGAAATCGCTTGGATAACGTACGCGCTACCAAAAAGTTCGGGAAAGTATTGAAAATACGGGTGCTACGCAAGTTTACTTCGCTTACCGAAGCCAGGTAAATAGTTTTTATACTACCGGGTATGATAACTAACAGAAAGGTAACCATCCTGTCAGCCATCATACCCGGTCTGTGTATTTAGACCTTCACTTCCTGCTGGAAGGTTTCTACAAACTCGGCTATGCTCATGCTTCCCAGATCGCCCTGGCCTTTCCGCCGGACCGATACTTTTCCTTCGGCAGCTTCCTTCTCGCCTACAACGAGCATAAACGGCACCTTGTTCACTTCTGCATCGCGGATTTTACGGCCAATCTTTTCATCGCGCAGATCTACGAAGCCCCGGATATCGTGTTCCTGGAGGGTGAAATACAGGTCGTTGGCGTAATCTTCGTACTTCTCGGATATCGGCAGAATGGCGATCTGATCGGGCGAAAGCCAGAGCGGAAAGTTACCGCCTGTGTTCTCGATCAGGATGGCAATGAACCGCTCCATCGATCCGAACGGCGCCCGGTGAATCATAACGGGCCGGTGTTTCTGGTTGTCGGCACCGATGTATTCGAGCTCAAACCGATTCGGCAGGTTGTAATCGACCTGAATGGTACCCAGCTGCCACCGCCGGCCCAGGGCGTCGCGAACCATAAAATCAAGTTTAGGACCGTAGAAAGCGGCTTCACCCAACTCGGTAACGGTCCGCAGTCCTTTCTCGGCTGCGGCCTCGATAATGGCCGATTCGGCCCGCTCCCAGAGGTCGTCCGAACCGATGTATTTGGCCTTGTTCTCCGGATCGCGCAACGAAACCTGGGCGCTGTAGTCGGAGAAGCCAAGCGACTTGAACACGTACAGAACCAGGTCAATTACTTTCATAAACTCGTCTTTCACCTGATCGGGGCGACAGAAAATATGCGCATCATCCTGGGTGAAGCCCCGTACGCGGGTCAACCCGTGCAACTCACCCGACTGTTCGTAACGATAAACCGTACCGAACTCGGCCAGCCGCAGGGGCAGGTCACGGTAAGAGCGCGGACGGGTTTTATAGATCTCGCAGTGGTGCGGGCAGTTCATGGGCTTCAGCAGGAACTCCTCATTCGGATCGGGCGTCTTGATGGGCTGAAATGAATCTTCCCCGTACTTATCCCAGTGGCCCGAGGTCACGTACAGTTGCTTGCTGCCGATATGGGGCGTAACCACCTGCTGGTAACCAGCGCGGATCTGGGCTTTGCGCAGGAAATTTTCGAGCCGCTCACGCAGCATCGTACCCTTGGGCAGCCACAGGGGTAAGCCCGCCCCTACCCGCTCCGAAAACGCGAACAGGTCAAGCTCTTTGCCCAGCTTACGGTGGTCCCGTTTTTTAGCTTCCTCCAGCAGATGCAGATACTCGTCGAGTTCTTTCTGTTTGGGATAGGTAACGGCGTAAATACGGGTCAGCTGCTTATTTTTCTCGTTGCCGCGCCAGTAAGCGCCAGCCACATTCATCAGCTTGGCGGCCTTGATGAACCCGGTGTTCGGAATATGCGGCCCCCGGCAGAGGTCCGTAAACTGACCTTGTGTATAGAACGTGATCGTACCGTCGTCGAGTCCTTCGAGCAGGTCGAGCTTGTACGGGTCTCCTTTTTCTTCAAAGTAGGCAATGGCATCGGCCTTGCTCATCGGCTTGCGGATGTAATCCTGCTTCTGGCGGGCTAGTTCCAGCATCTTGTCCTCAACTTTTTTGAAGTCCTCCTGCGAGAAGGGCTGTCCGTTGAGGTCAACGTCGTAATAGAAGCCGGTTTCTACCGCCGGGCCGATCCCGAATTTCACGCCGGGGTACAGGCTTTCCAGGGCTTCGGCCAGCAGGTGGGCCGATGAGTGCCAGAAGGTGGCTTTTCCTTCGGCATCGTTCCAGGTCAGCAGCTGCACGCTGGCATCTTCGTTGATGGGCTGGGTCGCGTCCTGTACCTTACCGTTTACTTTGGCAGCCAGCACATTGCGGGCCAGCCCTTCGCTGATCTGGGTGGCAATATCCAGCCCGGTCGAGCCTTTCGGGTATTGCCGTACGCTCCCATCGGGCAGCGTCACGCGGATTTGTTCGTCCTGCGCAATCATTGGATTGAATTGGTTTATAGATGGTACCCGCAGCCTACCTACAACTGTAGGCTACTTACTTTATTCATGTAACGTATTCTATGCTAAGTTTGTCCGTCACCCCGTCAGCTGATCTGCTGCCCACGATAAAGTCAGCACAGCCGCGTGGCCCAAACAGCATGTATCAATTCTGGCCAATGGGCTTGACGGCCCGCCGGAGCGAGTCGCTTTCACTGACTGATACCCTGGCTTTCGGCTGGATCGTCGAGATCCGGACCCGGCTGGTATCCAGTTCCGTTCGCTTCTGTTCTACGGTTACCGGCTCGGTTGGTGAATTCGGCAAAAATAGCGGGTTGTACGATCCGGCATACTGGCGTCGCTGCGACCGCCACAACCCGGCTGCAGCCTGCCGGTCTGCCGGATTTTGCCGGGTGGCCTTGGTATAAGCCGCAACCGCCTGTTCATATTGCCCCATCTGCTCGTGACAGTACCCGATGTAGGTGTCGATGCGCGGAAACTGCGGCCTCAGCTGCTGAACTTTCTGGTAGTTGGCCAGGGCCGCGTAATGATTCCGATACTTCTGATTGATGAGACCCACCTGAAAATAAGCCTGATAATAGGCAGGCTGCAATTTGATGGTCTGCAAATAGCAGGCCAGCGCGCTATCGGGTCGGTTGGCCGTATGGTAGATGAGGCCCCGACCGTACTGAAGGCGGGCGTTGTTGGGGAAGTACCGGATAGCCTGTCCGCTATAGGTCAGCGCAGCGTCCAGATTGCCGAGCGTCCGGTAGATAGACGCCAGCTGATTATAGGTTTCCAGGTACCGGGGTTTCAGACGTAGCGATTGCTGATACAACGCCAGGGCCTGCGCCGTGTCGCCCTGCTTGGCCGCCATCAGGCCGTTGAAGAAATACGCTTCGCCATCGTAGGGAGCCATCTGCAGGGCTTTGGCGATGTAGAGCCGGGCTTTATCGTACTGACTCTGCTGCTGGAGTAAATCCCCCTGCAGCGTGTACAGCTCTGGTGTGTTGACCCCGAGAATTTCAGCCCGCTGCGCATCGTCCAGTGCGTTGGCCGGCTTTTGCAGTTCCCGCAGCACTTTAGCCCGGGTCAGGTAGTAAACGCCCGCATTGTTGTTCCGCTCGATGGCTTCATTGATATCGGCCAGCGCATCGTTCACCCGGCCGAGTGCCAGCAGGACCACCGCCCGCTTGGCGTAGGCCGAGGCTGGTGATGAGGCATTGATGGCCCGCGTCAGTGCCCGCAGCGCCCCCTCTACCCGGCTGCTATCGTCGGGCTTGGGAAAATCAGGAATACGGGCCGCTTGCCGGTTGTCGCTGCCACAGCCGCCCAACAGGATACCGACGAGCAGAACGGCCAGACTTGTACTGGCCCAGCCGTTACCCCACAAACGCCCTGCGCCCAGCCGGTTTAGCAGCCAGTTGATTGGTTGTTGTTGCGGGGATATGATGCTTTGTTTTTTCACCGGAATGGCTCAGTCAAGCCCGGCGGTAACGCCTGCCGACAAAGGTACGGACGCAAATCGGTAGAATACGCCCAGTGGCAGCCGTTTTTGGTACGTATCATCCATGAATAGCTCCCCCCATTCTGCATTGGGTACCTCCCCAAACGTTTGCCGCATCAGGTTGTCGAGAATCAGCGAGGAGAACCCCAGCGAGTACAGGTTAATAATGAAGAAAAAATTATCCCGGTCGAGCAGGTCGGCACAGGCTTTGAGCAGGTCGTTAAGGTGTTCTTCCAGCACCCATTTCTCCCCATCGGGGCCGCGCCCGTAGGCCGGCGGATCCAGGATGATGCCGTTGTACCGATTTCCCCGGCGCCCTTCCCGACGAACAAACTTTACCGCATCATCGACCACCCACCGGATATTATCGAGTTCGCTATGGTCCATATTTTCCCTCGCCCAGCTGATAATAGGCTTAACCGCATCTACGTGGGTCACGTCGGCGCCGGCCTGCCGGGCCGCCAGCGAAGCCCCGCCGGTGTACGCAAACAGGTTCAGCACCTTGGGCCGCTCTGTATCCATGCTTTGAATGGCCCGGTGGAGATACGCCCAGTTATCTGCCTGTTCGGGGAAAAGACCCACGTGTTTAAACGTTGTCAGGGCCAGCTTAAACTTAAGGTTGAGGCCACTCTGCTGAAACGTTACGAACCAGGGGTCGCGCATATCGGGCGTAGTTTGCCAGTCGCCCCGTTCGGGAGATTGCCGGTCACGCCGGAAAATGGCATGGGCACGCCGTTCCCACTCGTCGTCACTCAACGACTTATCCCAGATAGCCTGGGGTTCGGGCCGGGCCAGCACGAAGTCCCCAAACCGTTCCAGCTTATAAAAATCGCCGGAGTCGATCAGTTCATACGACGACCAGGGCGCAGGAGTAATGAGTTGCATACGAAAGAAGTGAACGGAAAACGATGAAGCGGGCAGCCCCGTTACTGGGCCAGGCTCTGCTGGCCCAGGGCGAGAATAAGCTCGTATTCATCGAACCGAATAGGCATCACCGACAGGCGGGATTGCCTGATCAGCGCGATGTTGGTCAGCAAGGGCTCCTGCCTGATCTGGGCCAGCGAAACGGGGCTTGTAAACGGCAAAACGGGCTCCAGTTCGACGACCACCCACCCAAATTTAGTTTGCGCCGGATCATCGGCAACCGTCGGGTCGGGATAGGCTTCGCGGACAACCGTAGCCAGACCAACTACGGCGGGTTTGGTGACACTATGATAAAACAGGACGGGATCGCCAACCCGCATCGCCTTCAGGTTGTTGCGAGCCTGGTAGTTGCGAACACCGTCCCAGATGGCACGTCCCTGTGCAATAAAATGGTGCCATCCGTACGCATCCGGTTCTGATTTTACGAGCCAGTAGTTCAAGGCGCAATCATAAAAAAGCCGGGTTGTCAGCTGATCCTGCGGGCAGGATCAGCTGACAACCCGGCGGGTTTTATTAATAAAAATCGTCGTGCTCAGAGCTGCTGCCGAAGGGCGATCCGTATTGGTCTTCGTCGTCTTCGTAGCGCGATCCGGCCCGGTTGAATGCCAGTGCTTTCTTGAGAATCATGATCTGCCCCGTATGATACAGGTCATGGTTGATTATACCGTGGAGCATATCGTAATAAGTGTAGTCACGCCCCGGCACAATGTCTTCCAGAAACTCGTCATCGTCCCGTTTGTCGAGTTCGTTGATCAGCTCCTCCTGACTCAGGCTGAGTTCCATTTCGAGCGCTTCCCACTCAAAATCATCGATTTTATCGGGGAGGGCACCAAAATTTTTCTCCGGTGTGGTTATGTCAAACGTCGCATCGCCCTGCATCTTCTTGACGCAGAAAATCCGCCAGCTTGTCATGTGAAAAACCAGTTCGGCAATGGTATGTGTATTAGGGCTAATCCGTCGCCCGGCCATGTCGGGGGTTACTTCCCGCAGGGCCTCCACCACCGACGGGCCATGCCAGGCCTCCTCGCTTTCATACGTGGTGTTGAGTAAGTCGATAATGCGTATGAGTTCGTCGTTAGGAACCATCTTTTCTAGTTGTGTCGTAGTGCTTCAGAGTAGTAATACCAACCATACGTATAACACGAAGTGCCGTACTCTGTTGGTTTACCTTAATAAATACGGTTAAATCAACCACAGTCGCCCATCGGCAGGTGTTCGCTGCACAGGGGCCGATCAGCAATTTGTCCCGCAAAGGTAAGTTAATATTGACGGGTTCCGAAAAAATGCCGCACTGAGGCCGCTCTAATTGAGGGCTACCAGTACGTGGGTTTAGGCACCTGAAGCCCCCGATCGGCAATAATTGTGGTTGGGCATGATTTTAGCAACAGGTTTTTCACCGGATGTGACCCTGGGAAGCTCCCCGCGACTCAACTGAACAGGCCTACCGATGATGACTTCGTTTCTACGCTTACTTGTCTGCTTTCTACTGGGGCTTGCCAACTGCTCAGGTCAGTTTACCAAGCCGCTCCAGTTAGATACTGAGGCCGGAAGCTATTTTTCAACCTCCGGGCTTACCCCCTTCTGGTTACGGGCCAACCAGTTCGGTATTGTTCCGCGCGAACATGCCATCATGACCGTCCGGCAAACGCTGCGGGTCGATTATGACCGGCAGCCCGGCAGCAAGTGGGATAGCCTCCGTTCGGTCAACAAACGGATCGACTGGGGCTGGGGTCTTCAGGCTGTCTTCAACGCTGGGTATGCCTACAAACTGCTGATTCCCGAAGCGTATGTCAAGGTTAAACTAGGTGCGTTTGAGATCTGGAGTGGTCGTCGGCGCACAACGAGTGGACTGGCAGATTCGACTCTTTCGTCAGGCTCCTATGCGGTTTCGGGCAACGCGCTACCGCCGTTGAGCCTACAGTTTGGCATTCCGGAGTTCACCCCCCGACGCGGGCTGATCAGCCTGAAAGGTTTTTATAATCATGGCTGGTTCGAGAACGATCGCTTCGTCAAAAATGCCATGTTGCACCAGAAAGCGCTCTACCTGCGTTTGGGTAAACCCAGCTGGCGACTTAAACTGTACGGCGGCTTCAACCACCAGGTCATGTGGGGCGGGAATACCGAGCGACTGCCAGGCACTATGGTCAAAAACCAGCAGTTGCCCGCTACCTTCAGTGACTATCTCGACGCCGTGATGGGAAGTACCCTGGGCGCCCGCACCAATGTTGACACCAATCGGGTAAGCCAGTTTGATCGCGAAAACCGGATTGGCAACCACCTCGGCACGGTAGATGTGGGGTTCGAGTACACAGCTCGTTCTTTTTCGGTCTTTGCGTATCGCCAGAGCATATACGAAGACGGGTCTTTGTTTTACCTGATCAACATTCGCGATGGGTTACACGGCCTCCGCATCCGCAACCGACGGCCCCTGAATCCCGACGGCCTCCAGATTCAGGACCTGTTGCTCGAATATTTGTATACACAAAATCAGGGGGGCGCGGTATTCAGCAATAACCCATCCCAGCGCGGCCGGGACAACTACTTCAACCACTCTCAGTACCAGGACGGCTGGTCGCGCTACGGGCTGACCATTGGCACGCCCTTCATCACTCCCTCGGGAGATGGCCGCACTGGCCTGCCCCTGTACGGGTTCACCAACAACAACCGGGTATCCGTCATGCACATCGGTCTGTCGGGGCAGGTGCTGGATTTCTTTCAGTTTCAGGTGAAGGCGTCCTACAGTGCCAATAAGGGTACCTACGAAAAACCCTTTGCCCAGACGGTGCGTCAGTTTTCGTCGGCGCTGACCATGTCGGCCCCGCTCTACATTCTTAACGGCGTGACCGCTTCGATGGCGGTAGCCCTTGATACGGGCAATCTTTACTACAATAGCCTCGGATTTTACGTCGGAATCCGAAAAGAATCTCAACTCGGACGTTAACTTTCCTTTTCGTTTGTAAGCTATTTTATAGACTAACCGAATAATAAATCTTTAGTCTAATCTATCCTTAGAGTATCTAAAGTTTTACTTAAAACGGCTACTTTTCTGTGCATAAGCGTACTGACAGTGAATAAAAGTGGTGTTAGGTATAGTAATTGTCTAAGGTCGATTCTGTATCTGATTAGCTCACAACGATCACTTAATGCGCTTACTGCTAACCTTATTCTCAATATACTTTATTTGTCATGGCTAAACACCAACATCTAAAAGATGAAGAACTTATCCGTATGTATCTGCATACCCAGCAGAACAATTATTTCGAAACCCTTTACAATCGGTACGTCAGCAAGGTGTACCGCCGGTGTCTTTCGCTGATCAAAGACTCTACCAAGGCTGAAGATTTCACCCACGACATCTTCCTGCGCGTGTACGGAAACCTCGGTAATTTCCGCGAGCACTCTACCTTTTCAACCTGGCTGTACTCCATCTCCTACAACTACTGCATGGACCAGCTTCGGTACGCCCATCGCACGGTAACCGTTGCACTGAACGATGACGATGAGCATCAACTGGCAGACAGTTCGGATCACGAACTGATCGAAACCCAATTTCAGCAGCTGGCTCAGGTGATGGGCACCATTTCGCCCCAGGAGACCCAGATGCTTCGGCTTAAGTACGAGGAAGGGCTGGATATCCGTTCCATTGCAGACCAGCTGGCGTTGAAAGACAGCGCGGTAAAAATGCGCCTGAAACGCACCCGTGATAAGATTCGGCGTCTGTATGACGCGCATTACCTGTAGTGCTGGCAATACAAATTATTCCTGTAGAAGAATTCGGTTATCTGTTTGGCCAAACCTATCCGTATCCGCAGCCTCCGGACACGGATAGGTTTCGTTGGTGGGTACTACCTGCGGGTACCGAAATCAGTGACCCAATAGTGGCGGTAAGTACTGGTCGCTGAATAAGCATACCCCACCCCTACCTGTTTGAAGTTGGCACTCATAATATTGCGGCAGTGGCCCGGCGACTTCAGCCAGCCATCGACTACCGCCCGGGTGGTGCTATAACCAGCCGCAATATTTTCGCCGGCGGCCCGCCATATGTATCCCTCCCGGGTCATCCGATCCCAGGGTTGCGAGCCGTCGCGTCCGGTATGGCTGAAATAGTTGTAGGTAGCCATGTCCAGCGCATGCTTGTCCGAAGCTGAATTTAGCTGGCTATCCAGGGTAAGAGCAGGCACAGCGGGGTACGTTGTGGTGCCGCACTGGCAAGGTTTGGAGCGAGCCACGTTGATGTACGTCAGGACTTCCTGCTGCTGGGCAGAGCTGGCGGCTGCAGCACGAGCCCCGGCCAGATCCGGGGCAGGGACGGTGGTTTCTCCCGTGTTTATTTCGGCATAGACTGAAGACGATACAGGAGCCGGCACCTGCTCCGACTCCCGATCGGACTGACACGCTGCTGTAGCCATAACTATGACTGCCGTAGCGAAGAGGTAGGAAAACTTCATAAAATATATAGTTGGATTTGTTGATTAAACGGTAGTTCTACCGCTCTGGTATGCTACCAAACCCAACTTTTTGCATTTATTTTCGAGCCATCCGTAACCTCTTGTTTACTTACCGGGCTATATTCTTCGTTGTCAAATCCATAGGCCTTTAGTCCGTAGGTGTGGGTCTCCATCGGAACGATTGCTCATCCACGGCCCGCATCGTACACAACACACCGTTTAGATGGTCATACTCATGCTGAATTAATTCGGCCAGGGACCAGTCCGTTACTGTCCATACCTGCTCCCGCCAGTGTTCGTCCCGATAGGCAAGCGTCAGCGTTTTGTGACGCCTAACCTTGACCAGTAGATTTGGAAAGCTCATACAGTCATCCCAGAGTTCATCCAGCTCGGGGCTTACGTCTACCAGCTCGGGGTTGATCACAACTATGGGCCGGTCGATGTTCAGATAAAACAGCCGTTTCATTATGCCTAACTGGGGTGCGGCAATACCCCGCCCAAATTGATAGCGGGCCCGAATCGCTTCCATCACGGCATGCAGGTCCGCCACCCATCCTGACACCAGAGGTAGCTCTTCTTTCCCGACCGGGTCGCAGTTCTGATACAACCGCGGGTCGCCGAGCAGGAGCAGGTCGGAAAGCGTTTTCATTTTATAGACAGAATTGTGTTAATTCTACCGGCAGACCAAGGCGGTGTTATAGATATATACATGCAACGGCATCAATGCCGCTGCTACTCATAGACCTGGCTCAATGAGATAATCCAACCCATTCTATCAATGACTAGCGTTGGCATTGATGCCGACGATCCCCGGTGATCCCGTATACCGCAACGGCATCAATGCCATTGCTACTCATAGACCTGGCTCAATGGGATAATCCAACCAATTCCAACAATGAACAGCGTCGGCATTGATGCCGACGATCCCCGGTGATCCCGTATACCGCAACAACGCATCAATGCCATTGCTACTCATAGACCTGGCTCAATGAGATAATCCAACCCATTCTATCAATGACTAGCGTTGGCATTGATGCCGACGATCCCCGGTGATCCCGTATACCGCAACAACATCAATGCCGCTGCTACTCATAGACCTGGCTCAATGAGATAATCCAACCCATTCTATCAATGACTAGCGTCGGCATTAATGCCGACGGTCAATTTACCGGACTTTCTTCGTTGATACTAGCTAAACGCAGGCTGACGGCGCGTTTGTGTGCATCCAGCGATTCTGCTTCGGCCATTGCTTCAACGACTGGTCCTACCAGCTGAAGCCCTTCCGGGGTGATGTGCTGAACCGTAATCTTTTTGACGAAGCTATCGAGCGATACGCCACTGTAAGCCCGCGCAAACCCGTTGGTAGGTAAGGTGTGGTTCGTGCCTGACGCGTAGTCGCCAGCCGATTCAGGGGTGTAGTTGCCCAGAAAAATAGACCCCGCGTTGATAATCTGTTCGGCTACCTGCTCGGCGTTGCTGACACTCAGGATCAGGTGCTCGGCCGCGTAGTGATTCAGCAGCTCGATTGCATCGGCCTGCGTGTCGACCAGGATGGCCTTACTATTCTCGAGCGCCTGCGCGGCCAGGTCGCGCCGGGGAAGCTTATCGAGTTGCGTCCCTAAGGTCAGATTCACGCTACTAATTAGTTTTTTACTGGTGGAAACCAGCAGAACCTGGCTGTCAGCCCCGTGCTCGGCCTGTGAAAGCAGATCGGCCGCCACAAATGACGGCACGGCGGTATCATCGGCGTAAACGGCTACCTCGCTGGGACCCGCGGGCATATCGATAGCCATTCCTTCTTTGGCCACCAGCATCTTGGCCGCCGTCACGTACTGGTTACCCGGACCAAATATTTTGTATACCCGGGGAACGGTCTCGGTCCCATACGCCATGGCCGCAACGGCCTGTGCTCCGCCAATCCGGAAAACGCGCGTGACCCCAACCAGCCGGGCCGCATAATAAATGGCCGGATGGCTACCGGGCGTACAGAGCACGACATCCCGGCAACCGGCCAGTTGAGCCGGCACGCCCAGCATCAGAACCGTGCTGAACAAAGGAGCCGTGCCACCCGGAATGTACAGGCCTACCTTTTCGATGCCTACACTCCGGCGCCAGCACGTAACGCCCGGCATCGTTTCTATTTTTTCGACGGGTTGTTTCTGTGCTTCATGAAATAGCCGAATGTTCTGATACGCCTGCCGGATCGCGGCCTTCAACTCGGCAGACAACTGGTCTTCTGCGGCATCGAGTTCGGCCGCGCTGACCTCGAGCTGATCGGGTTGTAGCGTTAACCGATCAAATCGCTGAGCCAGTTCGATCAGGGCCGCATCCCCTCCGGCGCGTACCTGGGCCAGTATAGGGGTGACGGCCGCTTCAATCTGCTGGGTCGATTGCACCGGTCGGGCCAGCAGCGCAGGCCATTCGCTCCGGTCAGGAAAGGGAATAATTGTCATGATAATACGGCTGAAGAAATGCGCTGGGCCGACAGCACATCGCCACCGACCGGATTGCATCGCTGTTAATAAATCATTTTCTCGATTGGGATAACCAGAATCCCTTCCGCCCCGGCGGCCCGAATCGCTTCGATGTTTTCCCAGAATTCGTTTTCATTCAGGACCGAATGAACCGAGCTCCAGCCCTCCGTAGCCAGGGGTGTTACGGTCGGACTCTTCATGCCCGGCAGCAGCGCCGTTATCTGGTCGAGGGCGTCGTTAGGCGCGTTCAGCACAATGTACTTGTTATTCTTGGCGGCCTGCACCGATTTAATCCGAAACAGTAGTTTGTCGACCAGCGCCTGTTTGTCGGCGTCGAGGGCCGGGCGGGCAATCAGGATAGCTTCCGACCGGAAAATGGTTTCGACTTCTTTGAGGCCATTGCTCAGCAATGTGCTGCCTGAGCTGACGATATCGCAGACGGCTTCGGCCAGTCCAATGCTGGGTGCAATCTCGACCGATCCGCTGATCTCGTGAATCTCGGCCTGAACCCCTTCGCCAGCCAGGTAAGTACCCAGCAGGTTCGGATACGACGTGGCAATGTTTTTACCCTGCAAATCCTGAATACCGGCCCAGTCGACACCGCGCGGAATAGCAATACTCAGCCGACATTTTGAAAAGCCCAGCTTGTGTACCGTCTGGACAGGGCGGCCCGTCTCGACCGCTACGTTCTCTCCAACGATACCGAGGTCAGCCACACCATCTTCGACGTAGCCTGGAATATCGTCGTCCCGCAAAAACAGGAACTCGGCCGGAAAATTGGAGGATACCGATTTGAGTTTACCGGTGCCATAGTCGAACCGGATACCGCACTCTTTGAAAAGCTGGTACGAATCTTCGCTCAGCCGACCGGATTTTTGAAGGGCAATGCGTAATAAAGAAGCCATGAATGGATTTGACGAATGACGAATCACAACAGGCCGTAAAGGCCGGGAGTTATTCGCTGATGAGTAGGCAGGCCGCAGGCATTGACGCGTCGCAGAACCACCTGGTTAAATGAACGGCAAAAGTACTGGAAAACGACGGATCGGCAGATCGATTCAGTCGTAGAATATGGACCGATCAGCCGCGATGATGGCGACGATGTCGAAAATAAGGAACGGCGGCCCGGGAGGAGATCATGGGCGCAAAAGTAATAGCCAGCTCCATCTGGAACAAGCCTCCGGCCAGTTTCGCCATCTGTAAGCGGGTCGGCGTGTCCTAAAACAGGCAGAGGCTCGAACCAGGCGCCAAAAGCCGTATCTTTGTCGTATGCTTTTGGAACAGAAACAACAACCTTCAACAGACTTACTTACGTCATCATTACCCGTAATGGAAGCGTTTTATACGCTCCAGGGCGAGGGAGCGCATACCGGGCGGGCGGCCTATTTTATCCGGCTGGGTGGCTGCGACGTGGGCTGTCACTGGTGCGACGTAAAAGAATCGTGGGATGTCAACGCTCATCCGCAGCGTACCATCGATGCTATTGTGACCGGCGCCCTGGCCTATCCGGGTCGAATGGCGGTCATTACGGGTGGCGAACCATTGATGCACAACCTGACCCCACTCACCCGCGCGCTACAGACCGCCGGCTTCAGGACCAACATCGAAACATCCGGCGTCTGTGAGGCCGTTACCGGTTCGTGGGACTGGATCTGCTTTTCGCCCAAGAAGTTCAAAAAGCCCAACCCGGCCATTTTTGAACGGGCCGATGAGTTGAAAGTCATTGTCTACAATCAGTCTGATTTCGCCTTTGCCGAGTCGTTTGTACCCTCGCTGCGCCCCGATTGTAAACTCTTTTTACAAACCGAGTGGAGTCGTTCCAATGAAATGCTACCTCGCATCGTTGAGTACGTTAAAGACCATCCGCAATGGCAGCTTTCATTACAAACACACAAGTATCTGGATATTCCCTGACAGGTAAACGGAATGGAGAGTACGGGGGGCTGCTCGCGCTCATCGGCCTGTTTAGCTTCCTGCTCCTGCTGACCAGCCCTGGTTTCGGGCAGACGACCAAAGCCCGGCAGCTCTACGACCAATCGATCAAGCTTTTTGGCGAACGGCGCGCTACGGAAGCCATCCCGTTCATGGAACAGGCCATCAAAGAAAACCCTAATTTTACCGATGCCTACATTAAACTGGGGCAGCTCTATGAGTTCACCAAACGGTACGAGCCGGCCATAGCGGCCTATCGTAACGCCCTTCGGCTGCAACCCGACAGTCCGGCCTCGGGAGCAGCCTATCAATCGCTCAGCAACACACTCCTTCGACTGGGGCGCTACGCCGAAGCACTGCCCTATCTCGAAAAATACCAGACCTTATTTGCCCCCCAGTCGGTACAGGCCAAACGGATCGAACGCCAGATCGAAACCGCCCGGTTTGGGCAGAACGCCCTGCAACGCCCGCAAACGGTCGACCCCAAACCCTTGTCACCAGTCCTGCAGACGACCCCTTCGCAGTATTTTCCGGTCCTTACGGCCGATGAGCAGACACTGGTGTTTACAGCCCTCAAACCCGAAGGAGACGAAGATCTGATGGTAGCCACCTTCAACGGCGAAACCTGGACGCCCCCCGTCTCGCTGTCGCCCGGCATCAATACCCCCGAAAACGAAGGCACCGCCAGTTTATCGGCCGATGGGCGACTGATTGTTTTTACGGCCTGTCAGGGGCGAAAAGGGTTTGGCAGTTGCGATCTGTACGTTAGCCAGAAAACCGGCGATACCTGGTCGACCCCTGATAACCTGGGCCCAACGATCAACACCCGTTTCTACGAATCGCAGCCCGCCCTGTCGGCCGACGGACGGCGTCTGTATTTCGTGTCGGACCGGCCGGGCGGCAAAGGTCGTCGGGATATCTGGCGGGCCGATCGGGATTCGCTGGGCAATTGGGCCGACCCTGTCAACCTGGGCGACCCCATCAATACGCCCCAGAACGAAGCTTCACCCTTTATTCACCCCAATGGTCAGAGCCTGTTTTTCGCTTCCGACGGGCACATTGGCCTGGGGGGCTACGATCTGTTTGTGAGTGACAGTAACCAATCGGGCTGGTCAGCGCCGGCTAACCTGGGGTATCCCATCAACACCTCCGAAGACCAGGCCTCTCTCTTTGTCTCAGCAACCGGCAAACGAGCTTATTACTCGTACGAAGAGCAGAAAGATGGCGTATCCCAGAAGTCCCGGCTGTATGCGTTCGATCTGCCCGAGTCGCTGCGGGAACGGGTCAGGCCGGTCAGTATTCTAAAAGGGGTTATTGCCGACGCCAGAACGAAGAAACCCCTGGCCGCTACCATCGAGCTGATCGACCTGAAAACCAACCAGGTTATCACCCAGGTACAGGCCGATGCGCAAACAGGACAGTACACAACGGTGCTGCCGAGCGGTGGTGAATATGCACTCTACGTTAGCACCCCCGGCTATCTGTTTAAGAGCCTCTCGTTCGACTTTACCCAGAAAAAAAGCGAGCGGGGCGATGGCCTGACCCTGGCCGTTCCCCTGGAGCCGGCGGTAGCAGGAGCCACCGCTAAAGAAACATTGAACAACCTATTCTTCGAGTCGGGTCGGTATGACCTGGCCGATAAATCGCGTACCGAACTGAACCGGCTGTCGGCATTTCTAAAAATGAACCCGGCCCTCCGTATTGAAATATCGGGCCATACCGACGATACCGGCGAAGCAGCCGCCAACCAGACGTTGTCGCAGAAACGGGCACAGACGGTCGTGACGTACCTAAGCCAGGCAGGCATCGATCCGGGGCGCATTCGGGCCGTAGGATACGGAAAAACACGCCCGGTGGCGCCCAACACGAACGACGAAAACCGGCGTCTCAACCGACGCATCGAATGGCGGGTGTTATGATCCATTCAGGCCCGGACGATCGGTGCGGTAAATCTATAGTCCTAACGGACCGGACGCCCCTTACTTTGCATTCTACGGGATTTTTTTCAATTTTGCGTATGTTGTCCTGTTGACACTCGTTTTTTATCGAACGGTCACTAGTGCTATCCGACAACGAATTGCCCCATTTGCAATGACTCCCGAACACGTTAAGTGCCTGATTATAGGCTCCGGCCCCGCCGGTTATACAGCCGCCATTTACGCAGCCCGCGCCAACATGAAGCCCGTCCTTTATCAGGGTGGACAGCCTGGTGGCCAGCTGACCATTACGACAGAAGTCGACAATTTTCCTGGTTATCCAGATGGCGTAGAAGGCCCGCAGATGATGCAGGACCTCGAAAAGCAGGCACGCCGGTTTGGTACTGATATTCGATACGGTATGGTCACGGCCGTGGATTTTTCGGAAACACCCGGTCACGGCCGGCCCCACCGCATCACCGTCGACGATAAGCTTGAACTAACGGCCGATTCGGTCATCATTTCAACCGGCGCATCGGCCAAGTGGCTGGGCCTGCCCTCCGAAATGCGGCTAAACGGTCGGGGCGTATCCGCCTGCGCGGTCTGCGACGGCTTTTTTTTCCGGGGGCAGGACGTAGCGATTGTAGGGGCCGGCGATACAGCGGCCGAAGAAGCCAGCTACCTGGCTAACCTTTGCCGCAAAGTGTACATGCTCGTCCGCCGGGGCGATATGCGGGCTTCCAAGTTCATGCAGCAACGGGTAAAAACGGCGCCCAATATTGAGATTCTGTTCCATACCGAAACCGAAGAAATCCTGGGCGACGACGAAGTATCGGGCGTACGGGTGAAAAATACGGTATCGGGCGAAGAACGCGTTTTAGATGTGACCGGCTTCTTTGTAGCCATCGGTCACAAACCCAACACGGATATATTCCGGGACTATCTGGATCTGGATGAGAGTGGATACATTCTGACCGAGAAAGGGAGTACCCGTACCAACATACCCGGCGTTTTTGCGTGTGGTGACGCTCAGGACAACATCTACCGGCAGGCCGTTACCGCTGCGGGAACAGGCTGTATGGCCGCACTGGATGCCGAACGTTACCTTGTCACGCTGGAAATGCAGGACCAGGAACTTGTTCATTAACTTAAAAAGAGGCAGGGTATCGAATTGACAGGTCTATAATCCATGCTGTTCGTGGCTCCTCTACCAGGCAGAGAACACTCTGCCTGGTAGAGGATTCTGTATAAACCGGTTTATTCGACACCCTACCCCTTCCGAACGATGAAAAAAACCGCTACACAGTGGCTTTTGGCTATTGGATGCCTATGCCTGACCGTAACGGCGTCCGCCCAGGAACGCGGTCGATTCAAGAATAACTTGAAGATTACGCCAAGAAATCAACCCTCCCCCAATGCGCCGGTCGTTGAGCAGCCTCGAAAAGCGGACGACCCCTATGACCAGGAAACCACTCAACTGCGCTTCAACAACCAGTTTGAACCTAAAAAAGCACTAAACCCGGTCGTCAGCGAAGACACCAGCCAGATCGATCAGGGAGAAACCAGCGTTGTTGAAGTTATCGACTCGGTGCTGGTAGGTAATGAATGGGTCAAGATAGCCGATTATTACGCCGTATGGGATTCGCGCACGATCGATCCCTACAACATTAATCCGCTGGAGTTCGACGAAGCCATCGACATCAAGCTCTATGATCCGCCAGCCAACCGCTTCTGGTCGCCCCCGCTGAACGAAGGCAAACTGACGTCTAATTTTGGCTACCGCTGGGGACGCTGGCATACCGGAGCCGACCTCGACCTGGAAACCGGCGACCCGGTCTACTCGGCCTTCGACGGCATTGTACGGGTCGTTGGGTGGGATGGTAACGGCTACGGGCGGTATGTACTGGTTCGGCACTACAACGGGCTCGAAACGCTGTATGGCCACATGTCCAAGCAGACAGTCGAAACAGGTCAACTCATCAAAGCCGGTGACCAGCTGGGACTGGGCGGTAATACCGGCCGCAGCTATGGAGCCCACCTGCATTTCGAGACGCGTTATGAAGGAAATCCCTTCAGCCCGCTCAATATCTACTCATTTCCCGAAAATACGATCAACTCCGATCACTTCCTGCTCACCCGAAACGTCTGGGATTATCTGCGGGGAGGTCGTTCGTCATCGGCCGAGCCTAGCTTCAAGCCGCGCATCAAACGAACCGTGCTTCACCGCGTCCGGTCGGGTGAAACGCTCAGCTCGATTGCCAGTCGATACGGGATGTCGGTGTCGGCACTGACACGTAAGAATCACTTGTCGTCGCGGTCGCGGTTGCGCCCCGGTCAAAAGCTGCGGGTACACTAACGAACCTGACTTATCGAATGGCGGGCGGCAGATACAAGCCCTCCCGGTGGGCAGCTGTCCAGCGCTGCTGGTAGTAGTGGCGCATAAACGGCGTTGGCGCGTCAACCCGATGATAACGTTCCCAGTTTATCAGCTGCTCGTTCATATAAGCCTGATGCTTTTCAAGCCTGGGCAGCGACCGCCAGTAACCGATCACGTTTATGGCCAGGCCAACGACGACGCAGGCGGGTAACATCCAGCGGGCAGGTGTCATGCTGGTCAGTACCATCATCAGATACACGCAGATGAGCAGGAGCAACGGGTATATTTTGTAACGCGTCACGAAGAGAGCAGCATCCAGCTGACGGCTCACGGCAATGGCGGCCATGGTCATCAGCAGAAAACCCCCCAAAGCCACCATAAACAGCGCGCCCCGATCTGCCGACGGTACGGACTGGGTCCATACCCGTTGTACTATACGTGCTGCTGGAATACCAAAGGCAAGTACTAACAGCAACCCGGTTGCCATCGTAATTTCCTGGTACCGCTGAGACTCTACGAGTGCTCCCAACAGGCCTAGCAGCGTCTGCGCCTTTTCGAAAAGGGTCGATGCCTGTTCAGCCCCGATACCCGACTGTATGGCCGGGTCGAACCCCCACCAGTATAACCCGATCGCCAGGCTGCCTATGATCAGCCAGCCCGCTACCAGCCAGTACTGACGCCGGAGCAGCCAGACAAAGGCAACAGCCGGAATGAGCAGCATACCATTCGCCCCCGTCAACATGCTTAACAGGGTTAGACCGAGTACCAGGGCTAAACGGGTAAAGGATAGAGGTCCGGCTGCCAGATACAGCGTGACAACCGCCAGCGCCAGCACGCCCAGATTCTGCAACGAAGCCATACCCCAGTACACCAACTCGGTATGCAACGGCTGGAATAGCAACAGAGCAATGGGTACCAGATAGGCTGCCGAGATCTTTCTTCCGGCCAGGACCTGATAAAAGACAGCCAGCGGCACGAGCAGAAATGCGTTCCCCAGCCAGACCCACCACCGAAAATCGATAACACCGCCGTTTAAAGCTGTCAGTCCTATCGTTGCTAACCGGGGCAGCAGCAACCGGTGCTCATTGTGAAAGGAAAACAGGATAGAAAGCGTTGCCGACACACTACCCTGATTGGATAGATCGTATAAGCTGGCCAGCAGGCTGAGATCATCGGCATAGGGTATGTTCTGGCTGAAAATACCAACAAGAGTATAATAAACCAGTATGACTACGAACAGAATAAGAGGAACCAGAATACCTTTTTTTTCTGACATAAGCGCGATGAGAGGAAGTCAGCTAACTCCATTAGCCTACAATTGCGCTGGAGTTAACAACAAAAATAGACTTGACCCCTCTTTGCCCATATATTTTATATATTATTTATATTTTTACTTCTTTTTTTCCTATTCCGATCTGCAGGTTACCTGCTTATTGTTTCGCCGGACCTGATCGCTACCGCGGAACCATCGGCCAGGAATATAGACCGCGGAGGCTCCTCAAAAAACGGAGCGAAACGACTGCCGTACAGCGTAGTCACGTCACAATGAACCGAATAATCCGTTACCGGAAAAATCGACCAGGCGGGGTGAACGACCTCGTACTCGGAGGTTCGTCCAGCTTTCGTACCTGAAGACGACCGGTTGGTATACCCCCAGTAATGTTCGGTGATAAACGCTTCTTCGCTGTCGGGTACCAGCGCGTGCCCCCTCTGATCGGCCCGTACCTGAATGTGGTTCCAGGCCCCGTTGACCTTCCATTCATACCGGGTGTACTGCTGGTCCGCATCGGTTCGCCACTCATGCCGCATCGGATGGGTAGCATACGGCTCGCCGTATAAGGTATTGGCCACGAGTGAAATAGCTGGCTTCGGAATAATTTCCTTGACGAACACCACTCCTCTCCGCCAGCCGGTCTGGTGTTTGCGACGAACGTAAAAGCGCAGGTTGAACTCTTCGAACTCCTGGTGAAAGGGCACCGCTACGGCCCCGAACAACCTGACCCGCTTAAAGTAAAAACCCACCAGGCTCCCGTAGCAGATGCCATTGTACGCATCCAGTTCGGTACCGTACGGAACCAGCGGTTTCAGCACCTCAGGATCGATGGCGTAGTTTGCAAATATAAGGTTCCGCCATTCGGCAGTCAGGAAAGTAAAAGCCACGGTGATTATCGCTATAGTTTACACCACAACGGCTTGTGCGCCCAATGGTTTGTAAAAGAAAACGCGGGAATGACTGTGTCATCCCCGCGTTAACCCGGGTTTGTCAACCAGCTTATTTCTGCTGGTATTTTTCTTTGTAGGTATTGTAAAGCCGCTTGTGCCGATCGTCCAGGTTTACTTTTTTACCCTGGATGAATACGTGCTCTACTACGTTGGTCCGCATATCGAGCGCATCGCCGGCCGAGACGAACAGAGTGGCCTGTTTGCCCCGTTCCAGTGTACCGACCAGGTTATCGATACCCATAATCCTGGCGGTATTGGAGGTGATCATTTTCAGGGCTTCCTCGCGATCGGTGACCCCAAATCCTACCGCCGTACCAGCCAGGAACGGCAGATTTCGGGTACGCCACCACGCATCGGCATAACTCAGGCTTACCAGTACACCCGCTTTTTGCAGGATAGCCGGCATACGATACGGCAGGTCGACATCCTCATCGTCGCGGTTGGGCAGGCGGTGAAGCGCGCTCAGGATAATCGGAATGTTCTGTTCCTTAAGGAATCCGGCAACCCGATGGGCTTCTTCGCCCCCGACAATAACCACCTTAGGCACACCCGCCGAGCGGGCAAACTGAACCGCTTCGATGATGTCTTTACCATAGTCGGCCCGGATGTAGAGGTTCTGGCGGCCCGAGAATAAACCCCGCATAGCCTCCAGCTTAAGATTCATGGGGGTTGGGCTGGGCAGAGCCGCATATGCTTTGGCATCCGCGAAGGTGGACCGTAATGAGCTGATCACTTCGTCGCGCCGTTCGTTTTTCTTGACAACGGTGGTGAAATCGGCCAGATCGAACGAGCGCGCAAAGTAGCCGGGCCAGTTGAGCCACAGGCCATCATCCTTTTTCAGCACCGCATCTTCCCAGTTCCAGCCGTCGGCCATCATCACACTGGAGCTACCCGATACGGTACCGCCCTGCGGCATGGCCTGGGTGAGCAAGACGCCGTTATTGCGGATGGTTGGAATAATTTCCGAATCGGTGTTGTAGGCAATCAACGCCCGAATGTTGGGATTCAATATGCCTATTTCCTGTTTATCGACGGTGGCCCGCACGGCTCCGATTTCCTGCAAACCCACCGTCGATGCGGGGGATATGAAGCCCGGATACACATGTTTACCAGCCACGTTGATCACCTCCATCTCGTTGGTGTTGAGCCGGATTGTGGTGGCATCGGCCACGGTGGTAATGATACCCTTGTCGAACACCACCACCCCGTTCTGGATGACCTGCCCGTTCCCGATGTGGACGGTGGCATTCAGGAGGGCTATAGGCCGGGTCTGCGGTTTAGCGGGAGCGGGGTTCTGCGCCATGCCCGTAAGCGACGCCAGCGAAAGTATAGTTGTAAGTAATCGTTTCATCTGTTTGTTCGGTATACCGTTTCTGGTCCTTATTTGCCGTCTTCCTCACCTTCGGCCATCACCCCTTCCACATCTTCGCAATGCCACATCCGTGACCGACGGGGGGTCGGACGGGTCGTTGACGAGCCGCTGGATTTGGCGGTCAGCATCTTCTGAATGATGCGGGCGCGTTCGGCCTGCATGGCATCCCGTCTGGCGTCTTCGGTCTGCAAATCGAAATAGATCGCGCCGTCGATGATCGTTTTTTCGGGACGGGCGTAGATCGCCAGCGGGTTCGTATTCCAGAGAACCAGATCCGCATCCTTACCAGCCCGGATGCTCCCCATCCGATTGTCGAGGTGCAGCAGTTTGGCCGGGTTGAGTGTTACCATCTTCCAGGCGTCTTCTTCTGTCATACCGCCATACTCGACCGTTTTGGCGGCTTCCTGGTTCAGTCGACGGGCCATTTCGGCATCATCGGAGTTGATCGATACCGTCACTCCCTGCCGGTGCATGAGCGCGGCATTATAGGGAATGGCATCTTTCACTTCCATCTTGTAGGCCCACCAGTCGGCAAACGACGATCCGCCTACACCGTGCTGCGCCATCTTGTCGGCCAGCTTGTACCCTTCCAGAATGTGGGTGAAGGTATTCACTTTGAAGCCCAGCGAATCGGCTACTTTCAGCAGCATGTTGATTTCCGACTGAACGTAGGAGTGGCAGGTGATGAACCGCTTTTTGGCCAGGATCTCCGACAGAGCGTCCAGCTCAATATCCCGGCGAGGTACCAGCGCCGACGCTTTCTCCTTGGTGCTGAGTCGGTTATACGTGTCCCAGCTCTTGGCATATTCCTTGGCCCGCATGAAATGATCCATGTACACCTGCTCAACCCCCATCCGGCTCTGCGGGAACCGAATACCGGTACCGTCGCTCCGGTTCGATTGTTTTACGTTCTCGCCCAGGGCAAACTTAATGAACCCATCGGCCCCTTTTACCAGCAATCCTTCCGGCGACTCACCCCATTTCAGCTTGATCAGCGCCGACTGGCCACCGATGGCGTTTGCCGACCCGTGCAGAAGCTGGGAGGTCGTAACCCCACCCGCCAGCTGGCGGTATATGTCGACATCTTCCGAGTTGACCACGTCGGCCATACGCACTTCGGCCGTACTGGACTGAGAGCCTTCGTTCACGGACAACAACGCAATGTGTGAGTGCTCATCGATAATCCCATTGGTCAGGTGCTTACCGGTTCCGTCAATTACGGTGGCGTTGGCCGGAGCCGTCAGCCCTTTACCGACCTGGGCAATTTTTCCATTCTGAACCAGTACGTCGGTGGCCTGAACGATCCCTTCTTTCTCATTGGTCCATACCGTAGCGTTCCGGATCAGCATGGTTTGCGGCTGCGGCTTGCTGAGGTTACCCATGCCCGCAAACGGATAGAGAAGCGTGGTGCCGGCAGTGCTGGTAGCAGAGCGGCCCGCGGTGGTGCTAGCACTGGTAGCGGTAGTCGACGTGGGCGTGTCGACAGCCCGGGCGGCCGACCAGCTGATGGCTTTACCATCGGGGGTTTCGCCATCGCCCGCCAGGTTGGATGGGCTGGTGCGGTACCCCGTCAGGCGGGTGGTGCCGGGTTTCTTTTTGTCGAGCTGGATCTGCATCGTAATCAGGTCACCGCTTACCGACACTTTCGGAGTGATTTTGGTGGTATCGACCTGAATCTGATACTCGGGCTTTTCGGCCGACTTACCCGTAATGGTCAGCTGAACAGGCGGCTGATTACCGATAACCAGGCGCCATCTGCCGCGCAGGTCGGTACCATCTTTCGGGTTCACAATGTACTGCTTACCCTGAATCCAGTTTTCGTAGATTACATTGTCGGCACTGAACAGATTACCCGAGGTAATGATAAAATTGGCTACGTTCCCTTTTTTGAGCGTACCCACCTGATTCTCGGCACGAATGAGCCGGGCGGGTAGCGTGGTCAGCGCTTCCAGCGCCCGCTGCTCGGGCAGTCCGTTCTCGATGGCTTTGCGCAGGTTGGCCCAGAACTCCGACTTGTTACGCAGCCCCGCCGTTGTCAGCGCAAACGGAATATTGGCAGTAGCCAGTCGACCGGCGTTCATCGGTGCCATTTCCCAGTGTTTCATCTCGGCCAGAGACACATTGTCGGCATCCCAGGGGTCCTCGACATCGTAGGGCTGCGGAAAATTGAGGGGAACAATCAGCGACGCGCCCGTAGCCTTTATCTCATCGATCCGCTGGTATTCGTCGCCAGAGGTCCGGATAATGTACTGCATACCAAACTCATCACCGATTTTATCGGCCCGCAGCACGCCCAGCTTGTCATTGACTTCGAAGATGGCGGGCAGACCCTGAATACGATTCAGCGCGTCGAGCGAGAGGTTGGCCTGCTCTTTGTTACCAGCGCGTTTGTACCAGTCGGCGTCGTACAAAGCCTGCCGAAGTACAGCCACCGAACCCATCATTGAGTTGGGAGAGGTTTGGGTGGAGCTTCCCTTGCTGAACGAGTAATGAGCCGTGGCGTTCGGTTTCAGGACCAGTGCGTTTTCGCGCTCGTCGGCCAGCGTTACCAGCGCACCGGTGCCGCGGGCTATACCATCGTGGGCGTGGGCCAGTACCGAACCGAATCCCATCTTACGAAGTTCGTCTGCTTTTTTAGCATCCGCTTTGAAAAGCAGACTGGCATCATTTTCGGGCTGGATGGCCTGGTTCCAGTAGTAGGCCCCTTTCTTGTTCGACTCGAGCTGAGGCAGCGAATTGAACGACCGGCGCTCGGTTTTCACCTCCGGCATTCCGTAGTCCGAATCGATATCGATCAGGGCCGGGTAGATTCGTTTCCCTTTCAGATCGGCGACCACCGCACCGGCGGGCAGGCTCACGTTGGCCCCCACCGCTTCGATACGACCGTTTCGGATCAGTAGCGTAGCATTGGCTAATGTCGTTTGCGGATCAACCACAATGGTAGCGTTGGTGAATGCGTACAGGCCGGGTCGTTCGTCGTACACGCCATTACGCGGAAAGGTTGTCTGGGCAGTGGCCGACTGAATCAGACCCAGCGCCAGCAACCCCATCAGCAGAGGTTTCGTCATGAAGTTAGAGGTTGTATAAATTGGTCATAAACGGTTAAATGTACGGAAATAGCGCCACTGTCTAATGATAGGCCATATAACATTTTGCGTTATTCGCTGAATGCCAATGCATCTACCTTTGGAGATTATACGTTTCTTTACAGCCTCTTCACCGTAACGTCCTTCACTATGCGATTTAGCTGCCTCCCCCTCCTGCTGCTGCTTCCGGTATATGGTTTTGCCCAGACAAGCCCGGACAACTCGATGCAGCAAACCACCCGCGACCGAATCAATTTCAGTGGCCTCAAAATACCGGCGAATGGCGTTTTGTTTGGCGTCGACGGACCGCCGGGCCAGATTCTCGGCGACGCCTACCTGGACACCACGTTTCAGGCCGGTACCATCCGGTTTTATGGCCGCATCGGTCAGAGTGACACGCTAGCCGGTGTGCCGGTCCGACTTGATTTGATGGCCAACGAAGTAGAGATACAGGCCAGCCCGGCCGACATACGCGTTGCCAAGGGTCACAGCGTAAAGCGGTTTGCCATGAACAGCAAGCTGGGTGGAGTCAGCCATTTCGTCAATGTGCTCGAGTACCGGGGCGACGCAGATGCGATCAACGGCTTTTTCGAACAGCTGGTTACCGGCCGGGTCGAGCTCCTACTCCACCCGTTTATCTCCGTAAAAAAAAGCACCTACAACCCGGCCCTCAATACCGGTAGTAAAGACGATCAACTGCTTAAAAAAGCCGACTGGTATATTGGTCGGCAAGGGCAGGCTGTCAAGTTTTCGCCCGGCAAAAAAGCGGTTCTGGAGCTGATGGCCGATAGGAAGGAGCAGGTTGAAGCTTATTTACAGGCCGAAAAGCCGGATCTGAAATCGCGGGCAGGACTCGTAGCGCTGTTCACGTTCTATAATCGGTTGTGACCGGCTCGCAGATGAGCCAAAAAAAGCCCAAACTGACGTCTGGGCTTTTTGTATAGTTTCGGTTACTCGGCTGCTGGGGCGGGGGACGGGCTTTGCTCCTGGCCGTTTTCGCGTTTTTCACCCCGCGGCCCCCGCCGACGCTTTTTGCGTCGCTTAGGCTTATCGGCGGGTTGCCCATTCACATGGGTAGCCGAAAGCGGTAGCGCCGGTTCTGCCGAATCAGTAGCCATGGCAACACCCTCGCCTGCCGGCTGCGGCACCGGTTTATCCCGCCGGTCGCGCCGACCTTTTCCGGAACGGTCCGAGCGGGCTTCACCCGATCCGGTACCGGATGGACGCTGGTCATTGGGTCGGCGCCCATCGCGTCCGCCCCGGTTGTCGCCACGGCCTCCGTCTTTACGACGGCCAAACCGCTTGGGGTCGAACACCGGCGACTTGCCCATGCCGAGTTCTTCGGTTATGGATCGTTTGTCGATCTCGCGCTCGATCAGCTTTTCGATGTTAACGATACGATTCTGCTCCTGATCGCTGATGAACGTAATGGCCGTACCGGTCGTAGCGGCCCGCGCCGTCCGGCCGATGCGGTGTACATAATCTTCGGCGTCGCGGGGCGTATCGTAGTTGACCACGTGGGTCAGGTTGTCGATGTCGATACCGCGTGAGAGTACGTCGGTGGCTACCAGAATCGGAAATGCTTTATTCTTAAAATCGCGCAACACCACTTCCCGGTCGTCCTGTTCGAGATCAGAGCTGATGCCCCGTGCTTCGTAGCCCAGCTTGCTGAGCGCCCGTACAATACCGTTCACTTCCGACTTTTTGGACGTGAACAGCACCATGCTCTGAACGGGCTTCTCACTATTCTTGATCAGGTGAGCCAGCAGCGGCAGTTTCTGATTGTCGTAGGCGAGGTAAAACTGCTGATCGATACCAGCCGCCGGTTTCGAAACGGCCAGTCTGATTTCTTCCGGCTCGGTCAGGATCCGTTTGGCAAACTCCCTGATTTTGTTGGGCATCGTGGCCGAGAACAGCAGGGTCTGACGCTTGGCCGGAATCTTATCGACAATGTTCAGGATGTCATCGGAGAAGCCCATGTCGAGCATTTTGTCCGCTTCGTCGAGAACCAGGTAATCGATCTTGTCGAATTTGACGTAACCCAGCTGCATGTGCGCAATGAGTCGGCCGGGGGTGGCGATAATAATATCGGCGCCGGTTTCCAGAGCCTTACGCTGCTTGTCCCAGTCGTCTCCTTTGCCCCCGCCGTAGATAGCGATGCTGTTGGCTTGTACGAAGTAGCCGAATCCTTCTACCTGTTCGTCGATCTGCTTGGCCAGTTCACGGGTGGGCACCAGAATAAGCGTACTGGTATGGTCGTGGTCGGCATGCGAGATTTTGTCGAGCAGTGGAATGAGGTAGGCGGCCGTTTTACCGGTACCGGTCTGGGCACTGGCGATCAGGTCGCGCCCATCGAGAATTTTAGGGATGGCCATTTCCTGAATAGGTGTGGCCTTCAGGTAGTTCATGGCGTCCACGCCAGCCAGCAGGTCGTCGTGGAGATTGAATTCGGAAAATGTCAAGGTGACAGCTTGTAAAAGTGATAAAACGCTGACCCTTCGTTCCCGGTCAGCAAAACCGCTTGATTTGGAACCAAATATACACAAAAAACGGCTCAATCAGGCAGTTTTCGCGCCTGACACCCGTGGTTTCTTTTAAAATAAGGAGCCGTCGCCCGCGTATCGGCTCCGGATTACCAGGAAACCAGTACCCCACGGCTGGTAGTTCGTGCTCGCAGGCTCGCGGTTCAGGATTCATCCAGCAGTTTTGCCAGATCGATCTCATCGGCGGGGGTTATGTCGGCCTTCAGTACCCGCTTCATAAACGCCAGGGCTTCTTCGGTATGAACCGGCGAGCCAGCCACCACGCAGTCGGACGGGATGTACAGCGAGAAGTCGCGTACGTAGGCATCGCTGGCCGTGAACAAAACGCAGGCATCGGCACTGATACCCGTTAGGATCAGCGTTTTTGCTTTCAGATACGCCAGCAGCGTTTCCAGCGTCGTCGCAAAAAAAGCCGAGTGCTTGGGTTTAAGGACCGAATAATCATCGTCGTCGGGCAATAACCGTTCGGCCAGCGGCTGCCCGCGCACCCCATCGTGCAGACAGTGATCCAGCACTTCCCTAAAGTCGGACCGCCATCGACCAAAGTTATCGTTGATGTAAACAACCGGAATGCTGGCGTCTTTACACCGCTGTTTGAGTCGGGCGATCCGATCCGCAGCAGCCAGGGTTGGCGCCAGAAAGTCCGGTCCCTCAGGGAATTCCAGATCGTTGATCATATCGATAATCAGCAGCGCTACCGGGGCGGAGTCGGGCGCATTGCCGTGTAAATCGTCACTTGTGTTGGCCATGAGCGGCTAAAGGGTAATGGATTAATGAACTATCTTCGACCCCAGCCGACAGATCGGCTAAAGAATCGTAGTTGTATAACAACAAAAGCGCGTCATTCGCTCTTTTATCTGCATCAATTCCCCAATCAGTACTCGTTGCCTCATGGTTCAGTTCTCCGTACGATTTACTCTTTTCCTGGTGCTTGGCTATCATGTTGGCAGCCTGGCTCAGCCCCCTGCGCCTACCGCTTCATCTCTGGACGATACCCTGCAACTGAACGAGGTAGTGGTTCGCGGGTACGCATCGAACCGGCGGCTGCTCGAGACAGGCGCATCGATCGGCCTGCTGACCCGGCGGGACCTGAACCAGCGTTACGGAACCCCAACCCTCATACCGGCCCTGAATACCCTGCCCGGTGTCCGGGCCGACGAACGATCGCCGGGCAGCTACCGACTGGCCATTCGGGGCAGCGCGATCCGGTCGCCGTTTGGGGTACGTAATGTGAAAGCATACTGGAACGAACTGCCGCTGACCGACGCCGGCGGCAACACCCCGCTCAACGCGCTCGATGTGCGGTCGCTGGGCCGTATCGAAGTTATCAAAGGCCCGGCCGGCAGCCTCTACGGCGCCGGAACGGGCGGCACGCTCCTGTTCAGTGGCCTGGCGGTCCCGGCGGGCAAAACCAACGTGGAGCTGTCGGCGCTGGGCGGTAGCTACGGTTTATACGGAAACGGCATTGCGGTTCAGACGGGCCAGCAAAACTCGGCGATTACCCTTAGCTACAATCACCTGCAAAGTGACGGATACCGAAACCACAGTGCGCTGGTGCGGGACAACCTGACGCTGGCGGGCTCGTTCAATGTCAGTGACAAACGAACGATTTCCGTGCTGGGACTCTATTCAGACCTGCACTATCAGACACCCGGCGGCCTGACCGAAGCCCAGTATCGGGCCGATCCGCGAGCCTCCAGACCCGCTACCCGAACCCTGCCCGGCAGTGCCGACCAGCGGGCCGGTATTTATCAGAAGTATGGCTACCTGGGCGTCTCGCACGAGTACCGCTGGAGCGATCGGATTCAGAATACAACGGTCCTGTACGGGTCAACGACGGACTTTGCCAACCCGTTTATCACCAATTACCAGAAGAGCGCCGACCAGGGCCTGGGCGGGCGAACCGTCACTCAGTTCCGGCTGCCCAGCGGGCCGCTGCCCACTACCTTTACAGTTGGGGCCGAGCTGCTGCGCACCTTTACCGTTATCCGCAACTTTGGCAACCGCGCCGGTACGCCCGATACGATCCAGACCGACGAAGAGCTGGTTGCCCGGCAAACCAGCCTGTTCGCGCAGGCCGAAACCGAACTCCCGGCCCGCTTCCGGCTTACGATGGGGTTGAGTCGCAACGATGTTCGCTATGGCTTTACCCGCTTCCCGACCCGGGCGGCCGGTGCCTTGCCGGCTGAGCTGCTTACCCGCAACTTTACGCCTGTCTGGTTACCCCGTGTGGCACTGCTTCGCACCTTCGGCCAGACGTTGTCAGCCTTTGCCAGCATCAGCACCGGCTATTCAGCGCCCACCCGCGATGAGGTTCGCCCCTCGGCAGGTGGCTTCAACACAACCCTGAATCCCGAGCGGGGCACCAGCTACGAAGTTGGCATTCGCGGTTCAGCGCTTCAGTCGAGACTTCGCTTCGATGTGGCGGCCTACCAATTCGGTCTGCGCGAAACCATTGTACGTCGGTCTAACGCGGCCGGGGCCGAATTTTTCGTGAACGCGGGCCGTACTGACCAGCGGGGCCTTGAAGCCCAGGCGAGCTACGACCTGGTAGCCCCGACTGGATTTTCGGGCGCGTCAAATGCGGTCGTTTCTCTGCTGAGAATCTGGCAGAATGCCACCCTGACCGACTACCGCTTTCGCAGCTACCAGCAGGGCACGGCCGACCTGTCGAACAATCGGATTCCGGGAGTGGCTCCGGTAACGCTCGTGTCGGGCCTGGATCTGGAACTGAAAGCGGGGGTATATGCCCACCTGACCTATCAGTTTCTGAACCCGTTCCCGCTCAACGACGCCAACACGGCCCTGTCTGATCCAACCCGGCTCCTGCAGGCCACCCTGGGCTTCCGTAAACCCGTTGGCCGGCACTGGACGCTGGATGGATACGTCAGTGGCGACAACCTCCTGAATCAGACCTATTCGCTGGGCTATGACCTCAATGCCGTAGGGAACCGGTTTTATAACGGATCGCCCACCCGCAATGCCCTGGCGGGTATACGCGTGAGCTGGTTGTGGTAGATGAATGAACTAGGGCAACGTATAATCTATCGCTATTTTTGGCCAGACGAAAATGCCCTTATTCCTTGCTCACTGTCACCAACCTTAGCAAAGCCTATTCGGGTCAGCCCGTACTGACGGTACCGTCGTTGCGGTTGCCCGTCGGCATTCATTACTTTCGGGGTAGCAACGGCTCCGGCAAAACCACCTTTTTCCGGACGGTGGCCGGACTGCTCCCCTTTTCGGGGCAGATCGTGCTCAACGAAGCGTACGACCTCAACCGCCATCCGGTGGCGTTTCGGCTGCGGGTCAACTATGCCGAACCCCTCTACCCCGACTTCCTGACACCCCGCGATCTGGCGGGTTTTGTAGGGAAAGCCAAACGAGCACCGGCGGGTCAGGTCAACGAACTGGCCGACTTACTGGGCGTGCATGCGTTCTGGACGCAACCGACGGGTACCTTTTCGAGCGGCATGCTGAAAAAATTGTCGCTGCTGCTGGCCCTGCTCGGCGAGCCGGCTCTGGTGCTGCTCGATGAGCCGCTCACGACGCTCGATGTAGCCACGGCCGCCCGGCTGTTCGATTACATTCGGCAGCTTCACACGCGCCAGTCGGTTTCGTTTTGTCTGACCTCGCACCAGGATGTTAGCCTGACGGGACTTTCACTGACAAGTATGTGGCAGGTGGGTAATGGCGAAATCAGTTCCGTAATAAACTGATGTATACTGTTCTTTACCGTACCCTCGTCCTGCCTTTCTACGTTCGCAACGCCGGTACTTTTCTGGTCGTGGTTCTGCTGGCGTTCGGCTTCATGCGCCCGATGGACCACGAAGCACTGATCACGGCCGCCCTGGGCTCACCCGCGCTCCTGACCGGGGTTATACTCCTCTGGCTGGTGTACACGCTGCGGACGGTCGGCTTTGTCAGAAAAGCACTGGCCGCACCCGACCATCTGTTTCTTCAGACTTTCCGGCTCGTTCCCGTGCGAATTCGCTGGTCGTTGTGGCTTTTACTGGTTGCTCAGCTGCTCGTTCCGGTCGGCGGTTACGCGATCTGGATGCTGGCTCGGGCTGTTCATTACCAGGCCTGGGGGTCGTTTGCGGTCATTCTGCTGACCATGGCCGGTTTGCTGGTCGTTGGCGCTGCCGGGGCCGACCACCGACTTCGCCATCATCCGGCGGGCTCGCTGCGGCTGCCGACGCTGAGCGTCAGGCTCCCCTACTGGCTGTTCTTCCCAGCCTACTGGCTTCGGCATGAACCCTTGTCTTTACTGCTGACCAAGCTACTATCCGGGCTGCTGCTGGTGGGCGTATGCCGGCTTTACCCGACCGACGATTATGACGAACGGCTCCTCCTGATCGGGTTGATGCTGGCTCTGATTACCCATTCGCAGGTGGCGCGGCAACTGAGCACGTTTGAACACCGTTACCTGATCCTGCTGCCCAATATGCCCTTCACCTGGCTCGATCGGCTGCGTCGTTATACGCTGATCTACGGGTTGATCTGGCTACCCGACTGGCTGATTTTGTTCAAAAACCAACCCGCCACTGTCGGGGTCGATTATATGGTCTGGCTCGGGCTGACCGGCTGGGGATGGCTACTCCTGATGCATGGGCTGGCCTACGGGCGCGAGGTATCGCCGGAGCGTTGGCAAACCGCTGTTTTCTGGGCCTTTATCCTGGGTCTGCTGGCCATCATGTTCAGTGTACCGGTGGGCGTCTGGCTGGCTATAGGCTGGCTGGGGGCGGCAGGTATCAGCTTTTCTTCTGCTTACCGGCCAGGGTTTGTTTAGCGGCAATGGCTTCGATAGCCGCTACCAGACGATCCAGATCTTTGGGCGAATGATAGATATGGGGCGTTACCCGAACCCCGCGAATATTTTCCCATTCGATCCCTACCGTATGGATCTTATACTGGTTTAGCAGCTGACCATCAATCTCGGCGGGTTTCATCCCATCGATCGAGAACAGGGCTACCGCACCGGCATACTCGGGCTTGAGCGACGTATGAATACGAACACCCGGCAGCTCACGGACCCGCTCCATCCAGTAGTTTTTGAGGTAGTGCGCCCGGGCAAACTTACGCGCGGAGCCAATGCTGTTATGGAAGTCAACGGCGGTACCAATGGCCATTTCTGACGCAAACGAACGCGTACCCAAGCTCTCGAACTTCCGGATATCAGGCCCGTCAGGTTCATTGTTGGAGAGCAGCGCCCATACGTTTTTGATCTTGTTTTGCCGCACATAAAGCATGCCGCTGCCGAAGGGCGCACACAACCATTTGTGCAGGCTGCTGGCAAAGTAGTCGCACCCCAGGTCAGGTATTTTGAAATCGAAGAGCGCGAAGGAATGAGCCCCGTCGGCGATGACCTCAATTCCCCGCTTGTGGGCTTCGTCAGCGATTTTCCGTACCGGCATCACCTGCCCTATCCAGTTGATCATATGGGTGATATGAACCACTTTGGTTCGGGGCGTAAAGGCTCGGATGTACTGCTGAGCCAGCGCGTCGTCATCTTCGCTGGGCAGGTCGAGGTTCAGGTACACGAGTTTGATCCCGTCCCGTTTCTCGCGCTGCTTCCAGGCATTGAGCATGTTCGGATAGTCCTGTTTGGTAAGCACTACCTCGTCACCGGCTTTCAGATTTAATCCGAAAATAACAGTGTTCAGACCCTCGGTAGCGTTTCGATTGATGGCGATCTCTTCCGACGAACAGCCCGCCAGATCGGCCAGTTTGCTGCGGAGGGCTTCGCGACCCTGATCCAGAATCCGCCACATGTAGTAGGATGGCGCTTCGTTGGCGTACTGATAGAACCGGATATGGGCGTCCTGCACAACTTTTGGTTGCGGACAAACGCCCCCGTTGTTCAGATTCAGGAGATTGGGCGAAACCGTGTACTCGGACTTCACCCACGCCCAGAAATCCTCATCCTGCGCCCATTCCGCGGCCGACTTCAGCGCTGTACCGGGTGCAGGCATTGGGTTGGCAAACGTGTCGGGGAGAAACGTCGGGAGTGTAAGCGCAGCGCTGGCCGCAGCGGCCGACTGACGAAAAAAAGTGCGACGGGTTGACATAACAGGCCGTATGGATTAGACTAGACGATCTAAGGCAAAACTACCCTTTTTACGTTGTCTTCCTAGAAAAAATCCCCATTTTGCCTTATATTTTATTGAATTCTATTCATAATGCCAAATCTTATAGAAGTAACCACTTCTTCAACTGTCGGTGTTGTACTGTGTGGGCTAATCGGCCAATTCTGGCGGTCTGGAAGTCTTCCCGTGGCCAGTCTCTCACCCACGCAAAACCTTTTGGCATGTTTACCAGTCAACTAAGGGCAATACTGCCTGTACGACTGCATGTCCCGGCGCCAGTTTGTTGGTACCGGTCCGGCATGTAGTCCTGACGAATTCCATTGTATGAACGCACGCCCTGCTGATCAGCCAAACGCAATCTCCGAGCTAACGGCTTTTCTGTTCAATCGACGGGAAACGCTGCTTAACAACTGGCGCTCTGCCTGCGAGTCGGACCCTTCTCTTCGCAAGATCACGGTGCTAGCGCGCGAGGAGTTCAATAACCTGATGCCGATTATACTCGACATTCTGGAGCAACAGCTGCTGGGTAAAGTGCCCGATAACGACCCCATTATTGCGGCCAAGTCGCACGGACTCCATCGCTGGCAAAAATCATTGGCCCTGCCGGAACTGCTGCGGGAGCTGAACCACCTGTCGGTTATCCTGTTCGATGAGCTGAAACTGTTTCGGGAGTTGTTCCCGCATGTTGATCCGGATCTGGTACTACAGGCCCAGCAGCAGATTCTGGTTTTGATGAACGAGACCATACGGGGCAGCGTCACCAAACACGATGAATTACAGCGGCTTCAGGCTGCCAACCGGGCTTCGAGCCTGGAGCAGGCCCTGCATGAGATGGAAGAGCTGTCGCGCCAGCGTGGCGATCTCCTCCGTAAATCATCCCATGATTTGCGGAGTGGGCTGGGGTTGAGCATGGGGGCCGCTTACTTTCTCCGGATGGACGATCTGAGTCCGGAAGAACGCCAACAGTTCATGGATATGCTCAACCGCAATCTGACCCATGTGCAGTCGATGCTGACCAACCTGATGGATCTGGCTCGCCTGGAAGCGGGTCAGGAGCCCCTGCAGCTGGAAGAGTTCGATGCAGCCGCTCTTTTAGGCGACCTGGTTGCCAGCGTAAGCCCAATGGTGGCAGAACGGGGCCTGATCATACGGGCCGACGGGCCGGAAAGTCTGAAGGTTAAGTCTGACCGGGTTAAGATCTACCGGATTGCGCAGAACCTCATCCTGAATGCACTGACCTACACCCCCTCCAGCCCGGATCGCCCCGGCATGGTGTCTATATCCTGGTCGGCAGAGAATGACTGGCGGTGGGGATTCAGTGTTCAGGATTCGGGCCCGGGTCTACCCGACGATCTGATGGAGCTGTTCCATAAACAGCTTAAACCGACTGTTGAAGAAACCAGCGTGCTGGCTCCCGAAGAAGGCCAGCCGACGCCCATGCCCCCCAACGATGACCATCAGGTACCGACCGGGCAACCGCTCGGCCAGCTGATGGCCCGCTCAACCGAAAAAGGCGAAGGCGTTGGTTTACAGATTGTTAAACGACTCTGTGAACTGGTGGGTGCCAGTCTGGAAATAGAGAGTATCAAGGGACGAGGCACCCTGTTTCGGGTGCGGATGCTCGTTCAGCAGTTCGATTAACTCGCAACCCGGGTCGTAGTCTAGTCCACCACTCTTCCTGTACAGCCCATGTTTAGTACGAACCAACCGACCGTAGCCATCATTCTCTGCCTGCTGACCATGCTGCTCTGGGGCTCCTGGTCAAATGCCCAGAAATACGTGACCCAGTCAGCCCCGCTTTACGTCTTTTATCGCGACTACGTGTACGGCATTTTCCTGACTGCCCTGGCCCTGGGGTTTACGCTGGGCAGTTTCGGCGAAGAGGGCAGGTCACTGTTCGACGATATGGGCCAGGCAACGACAAAGGCCCTGCTGCTGGCGGTGGCGGGCGGGCTGGTTTTCAATATCGGCAACACCTTACTGACAGTCGGCATCAGCATGGCTGGTATATCGATCGCCATGCCGGTTGGAACGGGCTTATCCCTAGCCATCGGGCTGGTCGTCAACTACCTCGCCGAACCACAGGGGAGCGTCTGGTTGCTGGCCCTGGGCGGGGCAGCCATATTGGGGGCCATGGTGTTCAGTGCACTGGCCTATCAGAAAAAGCAGAAAAAGGCCGATACCGGAAAAACACCCGACGACACCCGCGGGATCTGGATCGCGCTGGCGGGCGGACTGGTTGCGGGCTTCTTTTTCCGGCTGATATCGAGCGCGCTGGTTACCGACCATACGTCGCCCGAACCGGGTTTGCTCACCCCGTATACAGGTTTGCTGTTTTTTGCCCTTGGTATCCTCATCAGCAACTCACTGGTCGAATACCTGGTCCGCCGGTTCATCCTGACCGACGAATCTGGCCAGCCGACGTACGGGCAAACTCCATTCCGTACTCATCTGGCAGGCATCGGGGGTGGTTTCATTTGGGGGATCGGTATGATTGCGCTCCTGCTCGGTTCCAAACAGGCCGGCGACGCGGTCTCGTACGGGCTTAGCCAGGGGGCTACCGTTGTCTCGGTTCTGTGGGGGTTATTCGCCTGGCACGAGTTCAAAGAGGCCCCGTCGACAGCCAATCGATACTTATGGCTGATGGGCGGGGCGTACCTAGCTGGCCTTGTCCTGATTATCCTGGCCCGCTCCTGACCGGCATGGGTAATGAATAAACCGACCGTATTCCAATTCACTTAATTGACCCAGTCATGCGTATTACCTTGTTTATACTACTGGCATTCTGCACTGTTTTTGTCAGTGCGGGGCAGGCGCAACCAGCCAAAAAACAAACCAGAAACTACATGACTACGCCAACGGGTTACCTGGTGGTATTACAGCAGGGCGACAATGTGCTTCAGGAACTTGAACAGCTTACCCGGCAGGAGGCCATTCCCAGCGCCAGTATTACCGGGCTGGGTTTTGTTCATCCGACGTTCGGCTTCTGGAACGCAGCTACCAAAACCTACGATCCGAGAGCGTTGCGCGACACCGAGCTGGTTAGCCTGACGGGTAGCATTGCCTGGCAGGACAACAAACCGGCCCTTCATCTGCACGGTGTGGTTGCCGACAAAGAGTTCAAAATAACCGGAGGGCACATTCTGGCCCTGGAGGTGGGCACGGGCTCGGTAGAAATCATGATTATCCGGCACCCGGATCGGCTCGTTCGGGAGATCGATTCCAAAACGGGAGCAGCCGTTTTACAAATTCCCAACCGGTAGCTGGTTCGTCAGGGCAACGTATGCCCAACGCGCCCCTCTATGGCCGTTTTGATTTTTCGACACTCAAAAAAGCGACGGATCAACAGCCTGTTTGCCATTGATCCGTCGCCTTCTTATACCAGTTATGTCCGCTATGGGAACTTCGGAAACTTACTGAAGTCGGGTTTGCGCTTTTCGAGGAAAGCATCTTTTCCTTCTTTGGCTTCGTCCGACAGGTAGTACAGGAGCGTGGCATCACCCGCCAGCTGCTGGATACCGGCCTGCCCATCCAGTTCGGCATTGAACGACGCTTTCAGCATCCGGAGGGCAATCGGGCTTTTCTCGAGCATTTTGCGGCACCAGGCCACGGTCGTCTCTTCCAGCTGATCGAGGGGGACCACCTTGTTGACCAGCCCCATATCCAGCGCTTCCTGCGCATTGTACTGATCGCAGAGGAACCAGATCTCGCGGGCTTTTTTCTGGCCCACGACCCGGGCCAGGTAACTGGCGCCAAACCCACCGTCGAACGAGCCGACTTTAGGACCGGTCTGCCCAAAGCGGGCATTGTCGGCCGCGATGCTCAGGTCACAGACTACGTGCAGCACGTGACCGCCCCCAATGGCATAGCCGGCCACCATAGCCACAACAGGCTTGGGTATCCGCCGAATCTGCATCTGGAGGTCCAGCACGTTGAGCCGGGGTACCTGATCGTCGCCGATATAGCCACCATGGCCCCGGATCGACTGGTCACCCCCTGAGCAGAACGCTTCGCCCCATTCGCCGGTGAGGATAACGACCCCTACCCGCTCGTCCTGCCGGGCCAGTTCCATGGCTTCCGACATTTCTTTGACCGTTAAGGGCGTAAAGGCATTACGCTTATGCGGGCGGTTGATGCTGATTTTAGCGATACCGTCGTAATACGAGAACAGAATCTCCTGATATTCTTTTATGGGTTCCCAGGGGAAATTGCTTTGCATAGTGCATTGGGTGAGTATAAACTACTCATTATATGAAACATCATGATACTGAACATCCCACGTGTGATCAGCCATCATACGAACGGTGGCCAGGCAACGCTCGAACGGAAACGTACGCCCCCACTCCGTCGGGCCGATCATCGACAGCACATCCGTTCCGTTCCGGCGGGTATAGAAATAGTAGGTATGCCCAACTACCGGCTCAAAATTCATCTGGGCCGCATAGATCCGTTCAGACACTTCGACCCGGTGACGAATGGCCGTAGCCTGGTCGGCCAGCAGCTGCATCTGTTTGTAGAGCTGACTAAGCTGCATGTCCGTCTGCTCGCGCATGGCCGACACGGCCCGTCCCGTAATCTTACCTTTGTCTTCGGGGCGGATAACGGCACCGCCCGCCGTATGCGCGTATGCCAGGAGGCCCGGTGATTCGGCTACTTTATCCGGCGAAATCGGATTGATGATTACTTTCGCTTCTTCCATATGTACTTCGGATAACCGCCCGGCGAACGACTTTGTTCGCTGTCGTGGAATGACAGAAATATTGCGTATTTTCGCCAAAAACCCGGCTTATGGCCGTAAAAGTACAACAAAACACCATGCAAACCAGCTCACTGGCTCCGGATAAACGACCGATCGACAGACAACATTTCTTCCGGCTGGTGGGCACCGGCATCGGCGCTATCCTGCTGAATCGATGCCTGGCCGGCTGCGCGGCTCAGGGAAATGATGACCCCATCCGCCCCGCCACCGAAAAGCTGGATTTCACCCTACGCCTGGACGATAAAAGCAACGAAAATCTGAACGTAAACGGCGGCTATGTCATTGCCAACGATGTCATTGTTGCCCGAACCAAAGACGGCAACTTCGTAGCTGTATCGGCCGAGTGTACACATGCCGGTACAAAGCTGACGTTTAAGTCGGCCAGCGATCAGTTTTACTGCCCCCTGCACCTGTCCCGTTTCGATACCAGCGGTAAGGTGCTGGTCGGCCCGGCTTCGCTTCCGCTCAAACAATACAAAGTGACTCCCGACCTCATTGCCCGTACGGTTCGGGTATTCGAGTAATCCTGTTAGCCAGGCGGCCTCTGCCGGGGGAGATAACCGGTACGCTGCGCCCTGATTCTATGGTGCTTGCGTTCCCCGATCCGGCTACCTGGCCGGACGCACATACCCCCTACGAAGCCGAAGCGCTGGCTTTCTGCACGGCCTGGTTGAGCGGTCAGGACGAATTTACCCTACACACCTCCGGCTCGACCGGTACGCCCAAACCAATCCGGCTCACGCGCGCCCAGATGAAAGCCAGCGCTCGGCTTACTGGCCAAACCCTGGGGCTCCAACCCGGCGATCCGGCCCTGGTTTGTCTGAACATCCGGTATGTGGCCGGGGTCATGATGCTCGTTCGGGGCCTCGAACTGAAGTTGCCCATGACGATCATCGAACCCGTCAGCAATCCCCTGGCGGGTTTCCATGCCCCCGCAGACCAGTTTGCCTTTGCGGCCCTGGTTCCGCTGCAGCTACAGACCATTTTGGACACGATCGATCCGGATACGGGGCAACCTGCGCAAGTCGACCTGCTCGATTCGATGAAAGCAATTCTGGTAGGTGGTGCCGCTACCAGCCCGGCTCTGGAAGAGGCTATACAAGCCATACGTGCCCCCGTCTACGCCACCTACGGCATGACCGAAAGCGTTTCGCACATAGCCCTCCGGCGACTGAATGGCCCGGAACGGAGCGACTGGTTTACGGCTCTCGACGGGGTAACGCTCGGCACCGACGAGCGGGGTTGTCTGCACATTACGTCGGCGGCCACCAACCAGCAGCGCATCCAGACCAACGACGTCGTTACGCTACTGCCCGATAATCGGTTCCGGCTGCTGGGCCGCGCCGATACCATCATCAATACGGGTGGCGTAAAAATACAACCCGAACCAGTAGAACGCCTGATTCAGGAGGAGTTGGCCAAATCTGGACCCGTACCCCGTTTATTTGTGGCGGGCATACCCGATGAGCGGCTCGGGCAGCGGGTAACGCTCGTTAGTGAACCGTTTCCCGACTGGCATTTGCACTGGGAGCCCCTTCAACTGGCCATCCGGACTGCCATTGGCCCGTATGCCGTACCAAAAGAATGGCGTATTGTTGCCAACTTTGCCGAAACGCCCACCGGTAAACTAGATCGGCAGGCTACCATTGCCCGCATCGTGTAGGATGGCGGGCCAACTACTTTGCACCCATGTCGTTTAAGTCTATTCAGATTCGCTACCAGACAGCCCGATCGTTACCGGCGCCCTACGCTTATTTCTATACCCTGACGCTTACCCCACTCGTTGGCGAAATTAGCGTCGACCTGGCCATCACCTACCCCGACCGCGATGATATCGACGAGGACGAGCTGATTGCCGAGGGCTACACCCGCGACGACGATTTCGGCTGGACAGGGCGCCTGCCGCAAACCTGGCGACAAACCCTGATTTCGCTGGCAGAAAAAACCAAACTTCAGCGCGTTGACGAAGAGCAGCTGGACGAAGACGACGATTTCTGGGATATTAAACTCGAACCCACAGCGGGTCCAGTGCGCCAGGGTCGTCCGGAACAGCGGCCCAATAGCAGTCCCGACGATTGGCAGTATCTGGTTCAGGAACTGATTCAGGCCGCTTACGAGTCGATGGGGCGCGAACGACCTTTTGAGCTCACCTACCTGCGGATCAACGGTCGACAGGAGGGTATGGAGCTGCGCATGACGGCCTCGTTTGTAGCCCGGAATGTTCAGATTCTGACCCTGCACGACCGACGCGAACGGACCCGGACCTTGCCCTGGTCTACCCTGCAGCGGGTTATGAGTACCGTTTATGCCTACGATTACGATCCGGCTGAAGCCCAAACCAAACGCCCCAGAACCGATGGACGCTGGCTGAACCTGGGTACTGACGACTGGTACGATATTGCCGACTATACGGAGGTCAGCGAAACCCTGGAACACCTGTAGACTTCCTACCGCTCCCACACCTCCGCCGACACCATTCCTCCCACGGCCGACTGTCGGTCTCGACAGACCAGCCCGGCCTGGCTCATCAGCAGCTGCCAGTCGGGTAGTTGACGGGCTTCTATGCCGGCGGTTAGCCTGAAGAACCGGATCATGCTCCATAGCAACACCCGCTGCCACCAGCCCTGAGCGGGCACAAAATCCGTTACCAGCCAGATCCCCCCCGGCCGGAGCGCTTCCAGTAAGCGCGGAATCATTCGATGCTGGAGGGTAGCCCTGGTAAACAGGTCGAGAACAAACGGGGTGATAATCACATCAAACTGCTCATCGGCCGGTATCGTCTGCTCGTCACCGGTCTGGAATCGGACCTCAATGGAGAACGGTTGATGCAGGATACGGCGGGTGGCGCGGGCCAGCATCTGGCTCGATGCTTCCAGGTACAGCACCCGAACGGGCTGGCATCGCTGTAAGATCTGTTGCAGCAACCAGCCCGTTCCGCCCCCAAGGAGCAGTACCGAAACCGGCGTCGACAGGACGGATGAATCGGCCGGTTCGCGGCTCGTTTGCTGGCGGTGAATCTGATCGATAAAGCGGAGTTGAGCCCGCTGTAGCCGCGACCCAAAAACAATCTTCGCCAGTATATCGTATACCGGTTCAATCCAGTCAAATCCCATGAGAGGCTATGTTCGTTGATGAGCTCACTGGCAGCCACCATGATCTGCCCGGGCAACCAAAACTACCATTAAGTAACTGTCTAAAAAGCGTTTACCATAATAATCTGTAGCTTTACCCTATCCACCACTCTTACCATGCCCCATGTACGCTACGAAGCTACTGCTTATCATCGGCTTATTCGCAGGTACGTACGCCTGTACGATCCAGGATACCCAGCAGGATACACCACCCAATCAGGCATCGCCCGTTACGGCTTCCCGGGTAAAAAAACCATCGACACCCGACGCACTTGTCCGGGAATTGTACAGGCAGCATGACGCGGGCAACGGACCGTTTTTTCAGACTGACGACAGGCCGCTGCTGAGCCGCTATTTTGACGGGGAGTTGGCTGACCTGATCTGGGCCGATATGACAACCACCGAAGCGGGCGAGAGCATGCTTGACGCCGATCCGTTGTATAATGCGCAGGATATCGACATCAAAAAGTTTAACGTTCATCCGGCTGCCGAACGGGATGGGGCGACTGAAGTACGGGTTACTTTCGAAAATTTTGGTGAGCAACAGGAAATCCGGTGCCGCATGATCCAGCTGCGGGGCAAGTGGCGAATTGCGGATATTATATACCCCGACGGCAGCCAGCTGTATCAGCTACTGAGCGGCCCGGATGAAGAAATGCCCTGAAACCGCTTACTGCTGGGACAGCATTTTTGTAAAAGGCCCATCAAACAGCAGTCTGATGGGCCTTTTAGTAGGGTATTGTAATAAAGTCGCGCCCGCGGGCCGAATCCGTTTTACGCCAGTACTGGTATCGTGACCGTCTGCTTACTTTCACCCGCAATGGTCACCGTTTCGCCATGTACCCGCAGCGTAACGGGTTGCACGGAAAAATTCTGTACCGTTACATCCTGCTGGGTGGTGGTAATCTGTAACAAGGCGCCCCGGTACCGGATTTTAAAGGCCAGACCCTGCCAGTTTTCCGGACAGTACGGACTGAACGATAGCCCCTCGGCATCGACCCGCATACCGCCGAAGCCTTTCACCACCGCCAGCCAGGTTCCGGCCATACTCGTTATGTGACAGCCGTCCTCGGTATCGTTGTTGTAGTCGTCGAGGTCGAGACGAGCAGTACGGAGGTACATTTCGTAGGCTTTTTCTTTCATACCCAGCTTCGACGCCTGAATGCTGTGGACGCAGGGCGAGAGCGATGATTCATGAACCGTCATGGGCTCATAAAACGCGTAGTTTCGGCGGAGCGTGTCGGTATCGAATTCATCCTCGAAGAAATAGAGCCCCTGCAGTACGTCGGCCTGTTTGATAAAACACGACCGCAGAATCCGATCCCAGGACCAGTTCTGGTTCAACGGACGCTGGCCTTTGGGAATATCCGACACCGGCATGAGATCCTTGTCGAGGAAGTCGCTCTGCTGGAGGAAAACCTGCCGTTCGGGATCGTACGGATAGTGCATATTGTCGACGATATGCTGGGCGTTCTGAACTTCCTTTTCTTCGCGGAAGTGGATGCGTTCACACAGGTCAGCGTATTTCTCGGGGTTCAACGCCTTTACTTTGCCAACCGCTTCGATGGTGTACCGCAGCGTCCAGGCGGCAATGTAGTTGGTGTACCAGTTGTTGTTGACGTTGTTTTCGTACTCATTTGGTCCGGTAACGCCCAGCATGACGTACTGCTTTTTGGCGGCCGACCAGTTCACCCGCTGGCTCCAGAACCGGCTGATGGCAATCAGGACTTCCAGGCCGTAATCGGTCAGGTACGATTCATCGCCGGTATACCGCACGTAATCGTAGATGGCGTAGGCAATGGCCCCGTTTCGATGAATTTCCTCGAAGGTAATTTCCCATTCGTTGTGGCATTCTTCGCCGTTCATCGTCACCATTGGGTAGAGCGCAGCCCCCGCCCGGAAGCCCAGCTTCCGGGCATTCTCGATGGCTTTCTGCAGATGTTTGTACCGGTATATCAGCAGATTACGGGCTACTTTCTGGTCGGCAGTAGCCAGGTAAAAGGGCAGACAGTACGCTTCGGTATCCCAGTAGGTGCTCCCCCCGTATTTTTCGCCGGTAAACCCTTTAGGACCGATATTGAGTCGTTCGTCCTCGCCGGTATAGGTCTGGTTCAACTGAAAAATATTAAACCGGATACCCTGCTGGGCGGCTACGTCACCGTCAATGACGATATCGTTCATTTTCCACTTGTCGGCCCAGGCCTGCTTCTGTTCGAACAGCATCCGGTCGAATCCCTTGCGGGATACCCGGGCAATGGCCTCGTGAGCCAGGCGCATCAGCTCATCGGAGTCGTGGTTGAGCGAGGACAGGTTCACGGCGTATTTATAGATAACCGTTTCCTGGCCCTGCTGACAGTCGAGAGTCATCCGGTTGGCCACGTACTTCTCGTATTTGATCGGCTGCGACTGGTAATCCATCTTCTGACCGTCCTGTTCGATTTCCACGCACATGCCGGTCGTGACATGGAATCCGGTTTTTCGGGTCCGCAGCTCGATATAGGCTTCGCCGTAGCCGGTCTCCTTGCGCACTTCGTCCCAGAAGGTCTCGTCATAGTTCGCATCCCGGTTCCGGATAGCCCCATCAATGTAGGGCGTTACGGTGATCTTGGCGTCGAAGTTGAGCGGGGTCAGGCTGTAACGAATGGCACCGGCGTCATCATCGACGATGGAACAGAAGCGTTTGGCATTGACCTTGACCTCTTTCCCGCTTTTCAGCACCGCCACGAATGACCGTTCGAGGTACCCTTCCCGCATATTCAGCTCACGCCGGAAATCGCGCACGTCGCAGGTAGCCAGGTCAAGGCTTTCGTACTCGATATCGATATCAATGCCGGCCCAGTTTGCCGCATTGAGCACTTTGGCGAAATACTCGGGATAGCCATTCTTCCACCAGCCTACGCGGGTTTTATCCGGGTAATAGACGCCGGCCACATAGTTGCCTTGCAGGGTTTTACCGGTAAACTTCTCCTCGAAATTCCCCCGTTGTCCGAGCCGGCCATTGCCCAGGCTCATCAGACTTTCGGTGATTTCATTATAGTCGCGGTGGAAATCAGTTTCGACAATGGACCAGGGGTCCTGTGTAATGTATTGTTTCATTAGAGGTTATTGTTCGTAGCCGCAAAGGTATCCATTTCCTTCTTTACGCGCATGGCCTGGTTCAGATGCCGCTCTGAATGCGATACCAGCATCTGTAGGGCGTCGCCTACCCGGATTTTGAGCCAGTTGCCGAAAATAGTGGACAGCTTGTCGGCGTTCCAGTCGAGGTAAACGGCTTTGTCGAGCAGGTCGCGAAGCAGGTACTGAATTTCCAGAAACTGGGCCAGCACATTGGCCGGATGCAGATCGACAGACGAGCGGGGTTTGATAATTCCCGGCGCCGGAATTTTCAGTTTGGTTTCCGGGTTGACGATCCAGTTCAGGGTCCGCCCTACCAGATCAGACGCCAGGATCTGATCGGTCGGCATCGTTTGTACGAGGCCCAGCTGATCGACTTTGTGCTGAAGGTTGCGGATGTAGTACCGTTCGGCCAGGTTAAGGTGCTGAAGACATTCGATTATGCTCCACGAACCGGGAGCCGGTTTCCAGCGGAGCTGCTCGTCAGACAGGTGTCCGAATTCGCTCTCCACGGTTTTTAGGATAGTTGTCAGCCGCGTTTGCAGCGTACGGGCAGTAGCGAGTTTTTGCATGAGTAGCGTTTCCGTGGAGCAACATAAAGAAAGCCCGACTCGTCGGAGTCGGGCTCAATTATACGGATGTCATTGGACCTGTGCCAATACCTGATGAAAAAATTCAATATCCCGGCGGGAGTCAAGGTCGATGGCCCCAGCCTCGAAGGGCACTTCCGAGCAGTCGTCCCGGTGTTTGCCGATGACCCATTTTACGCCTTTATCCCCCTCAAGACCAAGCAGATCGCTAATGTAGTCGCGGCTGAATAAGGCAGGTACGCTCAGCTGGGTATCGTACCGACAGGCAATGATCCCTTTCTGATCGTCTTTCCCGACTTCGACCATATGCAGCAACAAGCCCAGCGACACCAGCGGCTGGTCTGTATGCAGCACCAGCACTCTGTCAATATCCTTATGGGTAATGTATAAAGCAGCCAGTCCCGTTTTGAGTGACGAAGCCTGACCGGTTGGCCAGCTGGCGTTATCGACCAGCGTAACCGGTAACCCCTGCAGCTCCGGCACGATCCGTTCTCGATTGGCCCCTAGTACGACCACAACGGGCCCACGTTGTAGCGCCAGGGCTGTTTCTGTTATGCGCCGAATCAACGACTGCCCTTTGTAGGTCAGCAGTTGCTTCGGCTCTCCGCCCATCCGCGACGAATCGCCGGCGGCCAGAATAATAGTTCCGATTTTCAAGATGCTTTTTGTTACATGGAGTTAGCTGCCTACCCGACATTCCATGGTGAATACACGTCAGCGGCTCGTCCATGACGTCTGAACTGATTCAGTTCTGCGAGATAAACACCCTATACGGTGGGTCGGTTCTGCCGTTGCGCAAACACCTCGGCCGGGTAGCCCACTTCAACCAGCGACAACCCCTCGGCCGGAGCCGCCCGCCCGGCGGCCTGACGATCGCGGGCCAGGATGATCTGCTCAAATTCATCGACACTCATCCGCTCCTGCCCCACCATGAGAAGCGTACCGACAATGGCCCGTACCATACCCCGCAGAAATCGATCGGCACGAATATGGAACATCAGCTCGTCGTTGTTCTGGCGCTTCCAGTACGCAAAGTCAATCCGGCAGTTAAAGGTTTTAACATCCGTCTTAACCTTACTGAAACTCTGAAAGTCGGTATGCAGCAGCAGGCGGCTGGCGGCTTCGTTCATCCGGTCAACGTTAAGCGGCAGAAAGAACACGCAGGCCAGCCCATCGCGAAATGGGTCCTTACGTCGAATTATGCTGTACTGGTAGTAGCGATAGGTAGCGGTATAGCGGGCATGATCGCGCGGGCCTACCGGAAAGCAATCGTAGACGACAATGTCGCTTGGGATCAGTTTGTTGACCGAACGAAGCAGATGGGCGGGCAGGGGCGATTCAAGTTCGAAGTGCGCAAATTGCTGGGCTGCGTGAACGCCCGCGTCGGTTCGGCCACTGCCGACAATACCAATGGGTTGCCGGATAATCGTTGTAAGGGCCGTTTCGAGCACCTCCTGCACACTCAGCCCGTTGGGTTGCCGTTGCCAGCCGTGGTAGTTGGTGCCCCGGTAGGCCAGTTCAAGGAAATAACGCATTCAGGAATTGTGGGTGTTTTGCGGACCAAAGTTCCGTCTTTCTGCGTCACAAATTGCCTTTTATCGGGTTTAAGACCGCAAAACACCCGCAATTTACTTCGGCACGTCGCCAAACTTCTCGTTCCGACCGGTTTTGTCGGCATCGCCGGTCAGGGCGCCCTTCGCCATTTCGAACAGCTTGACCATTTTCCCGCCGGGCCGGTCCCAGTATTCACCTCCGTGGATCGTAACTTTCAACAAAGCAATGTGCGGGTCTTCTTTCCCGTTGGGAAACCAGGTTTTCAGGAAGTCGCTCCAAAGCTCATCGATTTTTGCCCGATCCCTGACCACGTCGGCCCGCCCGGTTGTTGTGACGTACACCTCGCTGCCGGGATCCGAAAAAGCGACGCTGACGCGCTGGTCCTGCTGAATCTCGGCTACCTTCGTCGAGTTGTCATAGGTAAAAAACCACATGCTGCCGTCCTCGTCGATCTCGTGGGTGGCCATGGGGCGGGTGTGAAAATCGCCATCCGACTCCAGCGTGGTCAGCATAGCAATCCGGATATCCTTAATCCTGTCTTTGAGCTTGTCCAGCTCCATGGCATTCAGTGTCTGTTGCGCCTGCATAGGGGTTGTGATTGATTGTACACAGTCACAACCCTACTTATCAAATAGAGTTTTATTCAGACACGGGTAAAGCAGAAAGTCGAGCCAGCGGGCTTCCGATCATCGGCAACCCATCCGGAACCGGTTCTACAGCCGGTCAATCTCGAACCGAAGTTCGTCGGCCAGCTGGCGCAGGCGGGTCGAGTCGGCCCGGGGCGGTGGGAGCTGCTGGCTGACGAAAGCCTGAATTTCCCAGACCTCCAGCACCTCTTTCAGGGCAACTTCGCGATTGGGGATGTCGGCCTGATCGGCCGTGAGCAGCAGCGTTCCCTTGGCCTTCACCTGGTTATAGGCCCGCCGGCTGCTGATTCCGTCGCGGCTGGTCAGGAGAACGTACAGTTTTCCGTCGGCGATGTCGAACCAGTTTCGTACAAACTGGCCAACCAGCAACGCACCCGGAAAAGCAAAATCATCGCCAGCTTCAAAGGCGCGGTAGTGTCCTTCGGGTAAGGTAGGCAGGTGCATAGCCGGTAGCTGCCGCAGAAAATCAGGCTGCTGATAGCGTTGACCGTACTCCGCGTACCGCGCCTGCATGACCACCGCTATGGTCGGGGCAACGGCCTGAGCGGGTGCACTGGCCGGGCTGGCTGCCCCCGGCCCCTCGTACACATTGTTGAAGGTAAGCACGTCAACGGAGCGATGCTCGACAGGCCTGAATGGCGGAGCGGGCGGGGTCTGCCCAAACAAACGATCTACCGGCGACGCGGGCGGTGCGGGCTGATAGGCAACCGGGGCCGGCCGCTCAGCGGCTACCTGGTCGGGTCGGACCGGTGGGGTAATGACCGGCGGAACGGGTGCCGGTCTGGGGGCGGGCTGGGGCTGCTCGTCTGGCCGGTAGTATTTGTTCAGAACGGCCGAGAGCGGCTGCGGTTCCGGCGTAACAGGTCGGGATGTATCGGCGAAGATGTCCGGAAAATCCGGATGCTCGAACGGGTCATCCTCGGCTGGGTTGATCTTGCCATCTGACCGGATGTTGTCGGTCCGTATACGGACGTCGGCAGGACGGGCGGGTTGCCCGAGCGGTATGCTAAGGTTGGGCGTTTCGCGGAGTTTGCGCAGGTCCTGCCGCGTTAGCAATTCAACGGTTGTGTTGAAGGCCCGGGCAATGGCCTGTATATTCTGTTGGTTTGGGTTTGCGCGCCCCTCTTCATAAGCCCCTAATAAAGAACGCTTTATATTTATTTTTCGGGAGAATTGTTCCTGCGTCAGACCATTCAGTTTGCGCAGATAACGAATGTTTTCGCTGACAAGTGTCATTCGGTTCGGGTTTACTAAGGTGTTGCTAAGATATACGATTCCGGTTTGAAATACTAAAGCCAGTGGATTGCCGGGATTTTTTGTACTTTTACCCTATCCATTTGAATCTAATCAACACGACTTAACCTGCCTATGCAACCGTTACAAGCCACCACTGACCTGCGAGATGAGATAACATCGATTTTTGACCGGCAACGCCGGTTTGCGCCCAAGATGGCTCTGACCACCTCCCAGGAGCGGATCGAACGGATCAAACGGGTCCAGGACTGGATGCTGAGCCATCAGTCGGAGCTCGAAACGGCGATGTACAACGATTTCCGGAAGCCCAGCGCGGAGGTAGCGCTGGGGGAGCTGATGTCGGTCAATGCGGAAATCAAGCACATCGTTAAAAACCTGAACCGGTGGATGCGTCCCCAGCGGCTTCCCACGCCCCTCAGTCTGATCGGGACTAAAAGTCATATCCGTCACGAACCCAAGGGGAACGTGCTGATCATAGCGCCCTGGAACTATCCGTTCGCGCTGATTGCCAAACCGCTGGTTTCGGCCATTGCCGCGGGGAACGTATGTATGCTGAAGCCTTCCGAAATGACGCCCCATACAGCAGCGTTGATCAGCCGCATGGTTCGGGAGTTATTTCCGATTGATGAAGTAGCCGTATTCGAAGGGGATGCCGACGTGTCGAAGGCGCTGCTCGACCTGCCTTTCAACCATATCTTTTTTACCGGCAGTCCGGCAGTAGGACGGATCGTAATGACGGCTGCGGCCAGGCACCTCGCGTCGGTAACGCTTGAACTGGGCGGCAAGTCGCCCGCTATTGTCGATGACTCAGCCAATATCCGGCAGGCGGCCGAGCAGCTAACCTGGGGCAAATGCCTGAACAACGGCCAGACCTGCATCGCTCCCGACTATGTACTGGTGCACGAGTCGATCCGCGAACCCTTTCTGGAAGCCATGCGCGACTGTCTGAAACGCATGTACAGTCCAGACGGTCAGCCCGTCGAAGCTTCGGCCAGCTACGCCCGCATCGTTAATCAGCAGCATTTTCAGCGAATCCGGTCGCTGGTCGACGAGGCTGTTCAGCAGGGAGCTACCGTCAGCATAGGCGGCCGGATGAACGAAGCCGAGAACTTCATTGAGCCAACTGTACTTGAGCAGGTTACGGATGGTATGCGGATTATGCAGGAAGAAATTTTTGGTCCCGTGCTGCCGGTCGTGACGTACCGCACCCTCGATGAGGCCCTAAGCCGGGTTAACCAGCGGGATAAACCCCTGGCTCTGTACATCCACAGCCGTAACCGCGAACATACCCAATACATTCTGGACCGCACCTCGGCCGGCGACACCGTCGTTAACGATACACTCCTTCAGTTCGGGAATGTCGAGTTGCCGTTTGGCGGGGTCAACAATAGCGGGCTGGGTAAATCGAACGGGTTCTTCAGTTTTCAGGAATTCTCGAATCAGCGGGGGGTTATGCAGCGCGACTTCGGCACCATGAAATTCATATTTCCGCCCTATACCGACCGGGTGAAGAAACTCATTAACTGGGCGGTGAAATTCTCTTAAACACCCATTTGGTTAAACAAACCGCTCAGCACGTCATGTAAGGGGCGTTTTGTTTAGCCAAAAACTTCGTATCATTGACATTCTATGGTACGACTTCGTCTGCTCGCAGGGCTTAGCCTGCTATTCTGTTTTCCGGCCGCTTCCCAAACGCTGCCAATCCTTGATCAGAACCCGACTTCGCTACGCTGGTATCGACTCTCCACACCGCATTTTCGGGTATTATATCCCGCCGGCTTCGACACCACCGCCCAACGCACGGCCCAGCGGCTCGAGCAGTTATACGAACCGGTCAGCGCGTCACTGAACCGGCGGCCCCGGCGGGTGTCGGTGCTGCTGCAAAACCAAACGACCGTCAGCAACGGGTTTGTGACGCTGCTCCCCCGCCGGTCCGAATTCTTTACCTCTCCGCCCCAGGACCCGGGGCTGCTGGGTACCCTCGACTGGCTCGACCTGCTGGCCGTGCATGAATACAGGCACGTTGTTCAGGCCGAAAAAGCTCTTCAACACTATGGACGAGTGCTGTTTGCCCTGTTTGGCAATGCGGGACTGACGAGTGCTTATCTGACCGTTCCGGACTGGTTTGCCGAGGGCGACGCTGTCAGTACCGAAACGCTGCTGAGTACTGGCGGTCGGGGTCGGATTCCCAACTTCGACCTGGGTATGCGGGCCAACCTGCTGGCCGGACGACAGTTTCCCTACGCCAAGGCCGTGAGTGGCTCGTTCCGGGATAACGTGCCGAACCATTATGTGCTGGGTTATTTCATGACGACCTACCTCAAACGGGCCAACGGCCCCGAGGCCTGGAGCGACATCCTGAACCGTAACTACCGGCGCGTACCCTGGCCCTTTGCATTTTCGGCCAGTGTTAAAGATCAGACCGGTTTGCGTGTGGATGATCTGTACAGGAAAACGATGGACGACCTGACCGAAACCTGGCGCACGCAGCAGAAAAACCTGACCCTCTCCCCCGTTTCGCCCTACGCCATCGCGCCACCAGAAAAAGCGGGGCAGGATCGACCCGTTTTTACCAGCTACCGGTATCCGCAGTTCATTACTGACTCATCGGTTATTGCCGTCAAAAGCGGCCTGGGCGATACGCCCCGGCTGGTTCTGCTCAGCAAAAACGGATCTGAACAGCTCGTTCATGTACAGGGCTTCCCGAACGATCCGGCCATGCTGTCGGCTACGGCACAGCGGGTCTGCTGGATCGAATACGGCTATGATCCGCGCTGGGGCCAGCGCGTTTATTCGAACATCCGGCTCCTCGACCTGGCTTCCCGCCAGCTCACCCGCCTGACCCACCGCACCCGCTACACCGCCGTTGCCTTATCGCCCGATAACCAGAAACTCATCGTGGTTGAGAATACGGACAACTACAAAACCCGCCTGCATGTGCTCGACGCGCAGACCGGACGGCAGCTGGCCACCCTTCCCAACCCCGACGATGCTTTCTACCTGCACCCACGCTGGGCTGCCGATAACCAAACCATCGTGACGGTAAAACTGAAAAACGGCTATAAGACGTTACAGGCTGTTGATACCCGAACGGGACTCAGTACCGACTTACTACCGGCTGCCCGGGAAAACATTAGCCATCCGCAGCCGTGGTCCGACTATGTTTTCTATAACTCGCCCCGTTCGGGAATCGACAACGTGTATGCCGTCAACACCAAGACGAAGGAGGTTTTCCAGGTTACGTCCCGGCCTCTGGCGGCTTATCATGTGGCTGTATCTCCTTCGGGGGGTAAACTAGCCGTCGAAGAATTTACGGCCGATGGCTACCGGATTGTTGACATGCCCCTGGCTCCTTCCCGCTGGACTGCGCTGTCGGCTTCTGCCCCGGCTGGCAATCCGGCCGAGCTGGTACGGTATTTTGGTGCCCTGCCCCAGCTCGAACCGGGTGCCGCCCTGGGCCGGCAGATTCTCAACGACTCACTGGCCCCCACCCAGGTTTATACGCCCACGCGCTTCCGGCGGCTGGCCCATGCGCTCAACGTCTACAACTGGGGGCCGATCGTGAGCAGCACCGGCCAGGCGCTCAATGTAGGGTTAAGCTCGCAGGATCTGCTCAGCACCACCCAGGTTAGCATTGGCTATACCTATAACCAGGCAGAACGCGTCGGCAATGCGTATGCGCTGCTTAGCTACCAGGGACTCTACCCGATCATCGATGTCAGCTTTCAGCGCGGTAACCGCAACACCTCACTGTACATTGACAGGGCCGCTCCGGTCGACAGTCTGCGCTCGGATCGGTGGCAGTATAACCAGCTCACGGCCGGGTTTCGGCTTCCCCTCCAGTTCACCCAGTCGAAATACAGCCAGGCCGCGTCGATGTCTGCCTATTATAACTACCTGGCCGTTACCGATTATGACCTTCCCTTCCGCAGTATTACCGAGGTAGGCGGAACGGGTTCCCTGAATGCGCTCAGCTACGCGCTGAGCTATAGTCGGTTGTTGCGGCAAAGTAAGCGCGACGTGGCTCCGCGCTGGGGACAGACGCTTTCGGCCACTTACCGACACACGCCCTTCGGGGGTCGACTACAGGCCGAGCAATGGGGCGTTCAGGGAAATTTGTTCGTGCCGGGTCTTGGTAAACACCATTCGTTACGGCTGCGGGGCGGTTTCCAGCAACAGTCGCGGGGTACGTACCGGTTTGCGCCGGTTGTATTTTACCCACGCGGTCAGGCCTACGTCAGCGATGATCAGATCCTGGCCGGGAGCGCTGAATACCGGTTGCCGATTGCCGATACGCACTGGTCGCTGGGGCGGTGGCTGTATGTACAGCGGATCAAAGCTGCCGGTTTTCTGGATGCCGCCCAGGGACAAAGCCGACTTGAGGTTCGAACGGCCACGGGGCAGTTGCGCGGATATCAGACCCGAACCAATCAATACCAGACCGCGGGCGTCGACGTATCGTTCATCGTAAACGCCCTGCGCCTGCGCACTCCTTTTGAGGTAGGTGCCCGTGGCGTTTACAACCTGACTACCGGTCAATGGCTCGTTCAGCCCCTGGTGGTTGACATCGGCTTCTAACCCGGTTTCCTTGAATGAAAGAAGCCCGCTGACCACAAGTTGTAACCTGTGATCAGCGGGCCTCTTCTGTTCTATGGGGTTTAGCCCTTATAAAACACCCATTTCGACAGTTCTTTGTACGACACTTGTTTGCCGTACATCAGAATACCCACCCGGTAGATGCGGGCAGCCAGCCAGGTGGTACCCATAAAGCCCAGGATCAGCAACACCATAGACAGGGCCAGCTCCCAGCCCGGCACCCCAAATGGTACCCGTACCATCATGACCACGGGCGAGGTCAGCGGGAAGATCGACGTCCAGAAGGCCAGCGGCCCATCAGGATCCCGAATCACGAACTGGGCTACTGCAATGGCGCCAATGATGGGCAGGGTAATCGGAAACATAAACTGCTGCGTTTCTGTCTCGTTGTCGACTGCCGCGCCAATGGCTCCAAACAAGGCACTGTAAATGAGGTAACCACCCAGGAAATAGAACAGAAAACAGGCTACGATCAAGGGAATATTGAGCGTATCGATGGCACGCATCACGCTGGCAACGGCACTCTCCTGCGTCTTTTTCACCTCAGCCGAAGCCGGTCCCTGAGCCATGGCCCCGGCGGCTCCGGATGTTTGCATAGCCTGCCGCCCCCGGTCCACCTTGTCGCCCATGATGGTACCGCCAATGGTAAAGAGGCCAATGGTGAGGGTGATCCAGAGCAGGAACTGGGTCAGACCAACCAGAGCCACGCCGATGATTTTCCCGAGCATCAGCTGAAAAGGCTTTACGGACGAGATAATCACCTCAACGATCCGGTTGGTTTTTTCTTCCATGACGCCCCGCATAACCTGAGTGCCGTAGATAAATACCGAAATGTAAATCAGGAAAGCGCAGAAATACCCGATAATGGTGGTGGCAATGGCGTTGCTGTTCTTCTCACCCGCATCGCTCAGGTTGATCGTCTGCGCATCGACGTTGACTTTAGCGTCTTCGATTACCTTCTGGGTAATGCCGGCTTCGCTTAGTTTGATGGTTTCGATCTCCTTGCCAATAGCGCGTTCGATATTGTTCTGCAAATCAAGACTGACGCTCTTCTGGGCAAAAATCTGCACGGTTTTGGGCCTCTCGATGACATCTTTCGGAATAAACACCAGCGCATCGTACCCTTGCTTGACAAACGATTTCTTGGCGACGCTCAACGGTTGTTTTTCGTAGGAGTAGGTCGTTTCTTCATCATTTTTGAACTGGTTGGTGAACCGGCCGCTTTCGTCGACGACGGCGACTTTTTTCTGGTCGATGGAGCTTACGGCCGCCCAGCCGATGATAGCATAGAAGGCGAAGATCAGCAATGGCCCCAGGATGGTCATGATCACGAACGACCGTTTACGCACCCTGACCAGGTATTCGCGTTTGATAATCAGGAAAATTGTATGCATGGACTTGATAAGTGAATAGGCTTTGACGGTACACGATCCGGCAGCACAGGCCGGCATTAATCGTTGGTTTCGCCGACGGCCTGGATGAAGATATCGTTCATGCTGGGAATATTCTCGCCAAATGACCGAACCGCCACTCGATCGAGCAGGTGACGGATCAGTTCGTTGACGGCAGCGTCGGGCGGAATCCGGATATCCGTTCGCTGAAAGTTATCGTCGGTAGCGGTGGTGGTCAGTACTTCGAAGGCAGGCGGCAGGTCGTCAAGCGTTCCCTGGTACTCGACATGGTAGGTATGGGTTTTAAACTGCTCTTTGATGGCTCGTTTAGGTCCATCGAGCACTTTGTGAGATCGGTTTATGAGCGCGATGTGATCACAGAGTTCTTCAACCGATTCCATGCGGTGGGTCGAGAAGATGATGGTCTTCCCTCTGTCGCGTAGTTCGAGAATTTCATCCTTGATCAGATTGGCGTTGATGGGGTCAAAGCCGGAAAACGGCTCGTCGAGTATGATCAGATCGGGTTCGTGCATGACCGTGGCCACGAACTGCACCTTCTGCTGCATACCCTTCGACAAATCTTCTACCTGCTTGGTCCACCAGGTCTTGATATCGAACTTCACAAACCAGATTTTGAGCTTTTCCATGGCTTCTTTCTCGGTCAGCCCTTTCAGTTGAGCCAGGTAAAGCAATTGTTCACCAACCTTCATTTTTTTATAAAGGCCGCGTTCTTCGGGCAGGTAGCCAATACGCTTGATATGATCCGGCTTGAGCCGCTCACCATCCAGGATGACCTCCCCCGAATCGGGAGCGGTGATCTGATTAATAATACGGATTAGCGAGGTTTTACCGGCGCCATTGGGCCCAAGCAGCCCAAAAATACTGCCTTTGGGTACATGGAGGCTGACATCGTCCAGTGCCCGATGCTCGGCATACTGTTTGACGATGTGGTGGGTTTCGAGAATATTCACAGAGTTTGGTATATCGTTTAGGTTGTCTAATGAACAGACAAATGAACAGGGCCTGCACTGAATCAACAACCAATTTACGGATGAACTGCCATTGCGGTATATAGACGGTATAAAAAAACCACAGCCCCCGGTCGGGACTGTGGTTTTTGTGATGAAAACAACCGGTCAGGCCTTGACAACAATCGTTTTGGCCCATTTGTCGCCAAAGCGTTTTTTCTCATCGCTTAATACCATCAGGGCGTCAATGATGTTAAAAACCGGGATCATGAGCGACACCTGCCGGGTGATGGCCGTGCCGTAATCGCCCAGCAGACCGGCGCCGGTATCTTCCCGGACCGCTTTGATACCCATCAGCTTTTTTCCGATGCTTTGTCCGCCCAGGAAACCGCCCACTTCGGGCAGCGCATCTTTAACGAGAAAGTAAACAAGAGCGAAAATCATTCCGATGAAGGAAAGCCTGTAGCTAATGACGCCCAGAATCAATAGCGGCACGTAAGCCACGACGACATCGATAAGATACGCAATAAAACGCACACCGGCACTGGCTTTGACCTGGGTGCTGAGCGAGGTGAAGGACGATTCCACAGTATACGGGTTTAGGTAAAACGGTTTTTTAATATTCCCATCTAACCTACAAAATCCCCGGCAACGTTCTGCATTTCTGTTCAGCTACGGGCGCAATCTTTACTAAGCGGTAATCTCTTCAGAATCAATAGGATGAGTGCGGAATTCGCCTTCCCATTTAGAGACTACACAGGTGGCTACCGCGTTGCCGGCCACGCTCGTGGCGCTGCGCCCCATATCCAGAACCTGGTCGATACCCAACAACAGAGCCAGCCCTTCGATGGGTAAATTGAACAGGGACATGGTGCCCGCAATAACGACCAGCGACGCCCGCGGTACCCCGGCAATTCCCTTAGACGTGATCATCAGCGTCAGCATCATCGTAATCTGCTGTTCAATGCTTAGCGGTACGCCGTAGGCCTGGGCAATAAAAGCCGTTGCGAAGGTCATGTAGAGCATTGACCCGTCGAGGTTGAACGAATATCCCAGGGGCAGTACGAACGAGATGATTCGTTCTGAGCAGCCAAATCGCCGTAGAGCCTCAATGGTTTGCGGAAACGAAGCCTCCGAACTGGCCGTACTGAACGACAGGATGATCGCATTCTTGATTTCGGCCAGCAGCGCCAGATAGGGAATCCGCACGACCAGACAGATTACCCACAGAACGACAAAAACGAAGAAGAGCAGCCCGCCAAAGAAGCAAAGGATCAGGTAGGCATAGCCCGCCAGTATACCGAGCCCCTGCTGCGCTACTACGGCCGCAATGGCACCCAGCACCCCAAACGGTGCAAACGACATCACATACCCTGTCACTTTAAACATGACATGCGACAAAGCGTCGAGGGCTTTGATCACGATTTTTCCCTGGGCTCCAATGGACCCGACCGCAATACCGAAGAAAATACTGAAGACCACGATCTGTAGTATTTCGTTGGTGGCCATGGCATCGATAAAGCTCGTTGGTACAATGTGGGTAATGAAGTTCTCAAAAGTCATCTTAGGCACTTCAACCCCCGTATCGGTTCCCTTGGGAGGCAGGGGCAGGCTCATTACCTCGCCTGGTTTCAGGATGTTTACCACCAGCAGCCCAACAACCAGCGACAGTATGGTGGCGAAATAAAAGTAAGCCAGCGTCTTGAGTCCGATCCGACCAACGGTGCCAAAGTCGCCCAGTTTAGCGATACCCACGACCAGGGTGGCAAATACCAGCGGCCCGATGATCATCTTAATCAGCCGAAGAAAAATTTTGGAAAGTATATTCAGGTCCGTTCCCGAAAATCCTGAGTCAGTTGCCGGAAACAAGTAACCAATCAGGATACCGAGCACCATGCCCAGAAAGATACGCGTAGTCAAGTTAGGGAGTTTCATGCAGTCAGGTTGAAAGCCAGTATGAACAAAAGTAACGTAATCGGAGCAGTTGAGAAAACCGGAGCCGCACAGAAGTAGAGGCCAAAGCGCTCAAAAGGCTATCTGGAACGGGGGCAGCCCGAGATCTTACCCGCCCGCTGATGCTGGCCTGTCAGCTCGGCCGGGTAATCGGGTCGGTAATCGTTCAGGCTTTAAATACCCGTTTGTATATGGGTTTTCGGTACGCAAACTGCGCCCACAGGAGCGGATACATCAGGTAATCAAGCAGCCGAAACGGGGTTCTGAACGTAATATCGTCGATAACGACGGTTCCGCCCGACTCGTGTCTGACCAGCCGGTGCCGATGTCGCCAATATCGTAAGAAAAACGGCAGACGGACTCCTTCGTCGATGAAGTAAATTTCATTAGTCGTGGTTTGCTGATCGGTGATCAGGCTTTCCCAGTCCTGACGAAACACCAGAAAATTCAACCGCAGGAGAACCACATCTCCCCGTAAACAACCATCGAAACGAACTACCTCAACGGGCGGAAAAGGTGGGCTGAGCTGATCGAACAGCTTACGATCAAACCCAGACCAGACGTCGGGGAGGGCCGCCTGTACTACGGTTTCGAGAATAATATGCATGTAGTGATTTGTATCAAAGACTGTATATCCGATAAGGTTTCTATGCCGCTTAATAAATCTTACTACCGTAAAATTGATAAAGACGCCGAATTTAGCCAATTTGACCAGTCATAATCGGCCATCTCCAGGTCGACCAAAGCAATTTTAAACTCGGTTTATGCATCGGTTCGAGTGGTGGTTTGTCAGGTTAGTCGTTGTCGGATTGCTGACTCAAGCTACCCCGTCCAAGGCTACTGGCCCGGTTTCGGAGTATCTGACTGTACGGAATGGTCTTCCCCAGGGTTTCATAAGCGCCATGCTTCAGGATCAGCGTGGCTTTATCTGGCTGGCCACGCGCGATGGTCTCTGCCGCTACGATGGCACCCGGTTTCAGGTCTATAACCACGATCCCCAACAGCCAGGCTCACTCGCTTTTAGCAGCCTGACCGGCCTGCGGGAAGATAAAGCCGGCCGTATCTGGATCCGTACCGAGAATAACCACATCGACTGCTTCGATCCTGTAACCGAAAAAACCAATCACCCGTCCAACTCCCCCGCCTTTCGGCAAGTCCTGGGCCGCCACCAGCTCACCGGCATCTGGCCCGACCCGTCTGGCAATGTCTGGGTAACAACGCAAACAAACGGCTTTTTCCGGCTGAATGCAAACGGGTCGGTATCCCATCATCACTGGGCGGCCAGCCACGAGACCCAGCCGTTGATTCGATCGCTGCTCCTCGACAAAGGTGGTAATCTCTGGCTGGGCACCAACCTGGGACTCTTTCGCTATAACCCGCAATCAAAGCAGTTTGCCGCCTTTCGAATTGCTCAGGGCTTACCCCAGAACGATGTGTTCAGCCTCTACGAACGCCCGGGCGGTACTTTCGTGCTGGGTTTTCCGGGTAAGGCCGTCTTTTTCGACCCCGCAGTTGGGCGGGCCATGAAGACGTTATCCCTCCCCGGATCGCCGAACCAGATCCCGCTTTACGCCAGCGATACACGGGGAATCGACTACATCAACCAGCACCGCTACACGGATGAAACCGGTTTACAGCCCTTACCGGCCGACGCAAAGCTTAGCCGTTTCTCGGCCCTGTCCATGCTGGTCGACCGGTCCAATGTGCTCTGGATCGGACTCGACGGCGACGGGGTCATCAAATATGATCTGAACAAACGCCCGTTTACGGCCTGGCCCTACACCAGCTCGTTCTCGACGGACTGGATGACCCAGCAGGCGGGTATTCCGCTCAGCTCGATCCCTCCCCTGATCCGGCAGCAGCGGCCCGATGCGCTCAGGTACCAGTTCGACCGGCAAAAAAACCTGTGGCTCAGCAGTGCCGTAACCCCTCTATACCGCTATAACCCCAGCCAGAAGGTATTCGAAGCGGTACCCCCAACGGGCATCGAAGCCCGCTGGTTACCGGGCGGATCGTTTCGCATGACCGCTCTGGCTACGGGGCCGTCGGGTGAAATCTGGGGGTTGCTGGGGCCCGACAACCGGGCCGTTGTCCGGTATAATCCCACCCTTCGCACATTTACCGCCTTCCCACTCCCCCTCCCCGCCAACAACCCCTACACCATCATGGGTATGCTGGTAGACGGTGGCCGAATCTATCTGGCGACGCAAAGCCATGGCTTGCTTCGGGCCGATTTATCGACTCAGCGACTGGTACGCTGGTACGCTCAGGCATCAGACCGCCAGTCGATTCCCAACAACGCGCTGCTGTGTCTGGCGCAGGATCCGGGGCAGTATAACTATTTATGGATCGGCACGTTTGGAAGCGGCCTTTGTCGACTCGATAAGCTAACGGGGCAGATACGGCGCTTTGGCGTGGGCCAGAGCTTACCCAACAATGTGATCTATGCCATTCGTCCCGATGGACAGGGCCACCTCTGGCTCAGTACAAACCGGGGGCTTTGCCGATTTGACAGTCGTACGTTTGAGGTCCGCAACTACACCACCGACGACGGTTTGCCCAGCGAGGAGTTTAACCGGTATCACGACGTTGCCTTACCCGACGGACGGCTGATCTTTGGCGGCATTGGTGGGTATACTGTCTTTCAACCCGGACAGGTGAGCGACGATGCCTACAAACCGCAGGTTGCCCTGACCGCCCTTCGCATCAACAACCAGCCCGTGCGGGCCACAACCCCCGGCTCTCCGCTTGCGCAGGACATCGACCAGACCACGGATATTGACCTCAACCACGACCAGAACTTCCTGGCGTTTGATTTTTCGGCACTCCAGTTTAACAAGAGCGGCAAGAATCAGTATCGCTACAAGTTAACCGGGCTGGACAAAGACTGGATTTACAGCGGTAACCTGACCACCGCTACCTACACCAACCTCCCTCCCGGCACCTATACATTCGTCGTTAACGCGTCCAATACCTCCGGCATCTGGAGTCCGCACGTGCGGAAGGTCAGGATCGTTATCAACCCGCCTGTCTGGGCAACCTGGTGGGCCTATACCGGGTATGTACTGCTGCTGATTGGCGCTATTGTACTGTTCCTGCGGGTTCGCATCAACCGGATTCAGCTCCGCAGCCGGATCGAACTTCGGGAGCAGGAGTCGGCGCAGCTCAAACAACTGGATGAAGTCAAATCCCGCTTCTTTGCCAACATTACCCACGAACTGCGCACACCACTGACTTTAATTCTAACACCGTTAGATCAACTTCTGGAGGAGATAACGGACCCGCAGCATCACAACCGGCTCTCCATGGTGTACCGGAGTGCCAACCGGCTTCTGCGGCTCATCAACGAGTTGCTTGATCTGGCTAAGCTGGAAGCTGGAACTCTAACCGTTACCAATGTACCGGGCGATCTGGCCGAGTTTGTCGAGCGAACGGTGTCGGTCTTTGACGAGGAAGCCCGACGCAAACGGGTTAGCCTGCGGGTGAAGTCAACCATTTTACAACCGCACTACTGGTTCGACAGTGACAAACTGGATAAAATCCTTAGCAACCTGCTGGCCAACGCCTTTAAATTCACGAACCCCGGCGGCTCCATCTCGGTCCTGCTCGAACTGGCCCAGCCTGCACAAAGCCTGTTGGAGTCGGCAGGACCGTCGACGGTTGCCTACGAACGGGTTCGACTCACGGTCAGCGACAGCGGTAAAGGCATCGACCCAGATAAGCTTCCCTATATTTTTAACCGGTTCTATCAGGCCAGCCCGTCGTCCGACCAATCGGTGACCGGCTCCGGTATTGGCCTGGCGCTGACGAAAGAACTGGTCGAAATCATGCAGGGCTCTGTCAGTGTATCGAGCAAACCATCGGTGGGCACCACGTTTGTAGTCGAGCTCCCCTGCCTCCCCGCCCGCTTAGCCGCATCACCTGTTCCGGCAACTAATCCTGGCCTAACCGGTCAGCAAGCTGGCCGCAGTACTGCCATAGATGCGCATACCTACCAGCTATTACTGGTCGAGGATAACGACGAAATAGCCGGTTACCTGGCTGACATCTTAAGCGAACACTGGCTCGTGAAGCGGGTTGGCAACGGACAGGCCGGGGTTGAAGCCGCCCTGGCTGACACGCCCGATGTGATCATCAGCGACGTACTGATGCCCGAACTGAATGGCTACGAACTGTGCCGCCAGGTGAAAGCCAATCCTGCCACCAGCCATATTCCCGTTATTCTGCTAACCGCCAAAACAGCCGTTGAAAGTCGGGCGGAAGGGTTCTCAGCGGGGGCAGACGATTACATAGCCAAACCGTTCGATGTGAATGAACTGCTGGGGCGCATCCGCAATCGGCTCGACCAGCAGCAACGACTACGCCAGCACCACCGCAAACTGCTGCTGCGCGAGGGGCATCTGCCCAACTCGAGCGCCGACCCGGAAGATGACTTCATGAACCGGGTCTATACCGTACTGGAAAGCAGACTCGACGATTCTACGTTCGGGGTCGAATCGCTGGCATCGGCTATTGGCATCAGCCGGATGCACCTCAACCGGAAACTAAAAGTGCTGACGGGCTTTACCCCCAATGAGCTTATCCGTGTGGTGCGGCTCAACCGGGCTGCCGAGCTATTGCTGACGGGGGCCTCCATTTCTGAAGTGGCCGATCGGGTTGGTTTCGATACGCCCGCTTATTTTTCGAAAGTCTTTAAAGAACATCATCACCTGACACCAACCGATTTTGTAGAAAAGAATCGGCAGGAAGTTGTGTAAGCGGTGTTTCGCTTCCTCATTTTGTATTAATCTCACTTTAAATTAGCCATTTTGGACCATTTGCTCGGCTTTATAGCTTGAGTTGAGGGCATGTTACAAATTTTATAGGGCGTGTTACAAATCAGCAAGTCCCTGGAAGAGATCCAAGTTAGTATTGTGTAGTGATCCTAACTATCTGTAAAACCTCTCTACCAGATACTCATGACCTATTATTCGTCTGCCTCAGCGTCGGTTCGTACCATGCCCTCCGAATGGCCTCCTTTAAAGCTGTACCTCCGCGAAACCGGTCGTCAGTCATTCTCTGTAGCTGATCTAGTATACCTTCAGGCCGTGGCTAATTACAGCTGGCTGAACTGGGTAGACGGACGTCGGATGCTGATGCCCCGTACGTTAAAGTATTATTCGCCCAAACTGCCTACCGAGCTGTTCATCCGGTTGCACCGCAACTGCGTGGTTAACAAACGGTACGTAGACCGGCTCGAACGTACCGAAACAGGCGGGCTCGTTCACCTGTCGACGGGGGAAGTATTACCCGTATCCCGTCGTCGGTGGGGCACCGTTCGTCGGCAGCTGGCCCACAACATGCCACATCTCAATTAATTATATTCTGGCTTTTCGCTTCTACTCCAACAGCCTTGCAGACAAAGAGCCCCGATCAACGTGATCGGGGCTCTTTGCGTATAATCAGCAACGAACGAAGCTGAAGTCAGTCTCTACATTTTTTCCAGCACACGTTCCATGGATACTTCCTGACCGATCCGGCTTTTCAGCTCGCTGATTGGCACCCGAATCTGCTCGGTCGTATCGCGGTACCGAATGGTAACGGTATCGTCTTCCAGGGTCTGGTAGTCGACCGCAATACAGAAAGGAGTGCCTATCAGATCCTGACGGGTGTAGCGCTTACCGATAGCATCACGCTCTTCCATAACGACCCGGAACTCCGAACGCAGCGACTTCATGATCTGCTCGGCTTTCTCGGGCAGGCCATCCTTACGAACGAGCGGGAACACAGCCGCCTTGATGGGCGCCAGCGCCGGGTGCAGTTTGAGATACGTCCGCTCTTTCTGATCGTCGCCTTCGCCAACGGTTTCTTTGGTAAAGGCATTACAGAATACCGCCAGGAACAGCCGGTCGGCACCGACCGATGTTTCAACCACGTACGGAATGTAGTTGCCGTAGGGCTTGCCGGTTGCCGGATCGATATCGTTATCGAAATACTGCTGCTTTTTGCGGCTCAACTCCTGGTGCGACTTCAGGTCAAAGTCGGTTCGGGAGTGAATACCTTCCATTTCGCGGAAACCAAACGGAAACTGATATTCAATGTCCACCGCTGCGTTGGCATAGTGGGCCAGCTTCTCATGGATATGGAACTTGAGTTTCGCGGCCGGCAGACCGATAGCCTGGTGGAATTTCATCCGGGTATCCCGCCAGCGTTCGTACCAGTCCATTTCGGTGCCGGGCCGCACGAAGAACTGCATTTCCATCTGTTCAAACTCGCGCATCCGGAACGTAAACTGCCGGGCCACGATCTCGTTCCGGAAGGCTTTCCCGATCTGGGCAATACCAAACGGCACTTTCATCCGGCCCGTCTTCTGCACGTTCAGGAAGTTAACGAAGATGCCCTGGGCAGTTTCGGGCCGCAGGTAGATCAGGCTGGCGTCTTCGGCCAGCGAGCCAACCTGGGTGGAGAACATCAGGTTGAACTGCCGAACCTCAGTCCAGTTGTCGGTACCCGACACGGGATCTTTGATGCCTTCGGCAATGATCAGGTTGCGCACGCCCTCCAGGTCGTTTTCGCCCAGCAGGCGTCCCATCTCCTGCAGGAGCGCCGTACTGCGGGCTTCATCACCGGCGTTAGCGTATGCTTCGGCTTTAAGCTCCAGCAGCTGGTCGGCCCGATACCGCTTTTTAGAGTCGCGGTTGTCGATCATCGGATCGTTGAATGAATCAACGTGACCCGACGCTTTCCAGGTCAGGGGGTGCATGAAAATTGACGCGTCGATCCCCACCACGTTGTCGTGGAGCTGGGTCATGGCTTTCCACCACAGCGTTTTCAGATTATTCTTCAGTTCAACGCCGTTCTGACCGTAGTCATATACGGCCTGCAGACCGTCGTAAATCTCAGACGAAGGAAATACGAAGCCATATTCTTTGGCGTGGGCGATGATGTCTTGCAGCGAAGTCGCTGGTGGTCCGTCGGTACGGGCTGGAGTAGTATTCATACGTGGGGACAAAAATACAATACCAGCCGAATTATTTCGCCTGCTCCCTCAAATGACGATCTACTGACAGGTGCTTACTCGTCGGCGCGGGGCGCGTACCCACCCTGCCTGGGGCGGTACGGACAGCCGTCAGCGGCCAGGATTAGCTACCTACATCCGTTAATGAGTGACAAACGGCCGGACTGACAGTCTGAGGCACGTCTGTATTTGTCCGCATCATCGGTATGCTTACCCGCTTCCTATCGTTCGTCCGTGACTATTTCGGTTTCTCTCATAAAGAGAGCCGTGGCTTTCTGGTATTGCTTTTCCTGATCCTGCTCTTTTTGGCACTTCCGTTTCTGTATCGACTGTTGAGCGACCGGCAACCCGTAGACACCTCGACCACCGACCAGCAAAAGCTGGACAGTCTGGTGGCGCTGATGAAAGCCGAAGAGGCCCGCCAACCCCGCTATTCCCAGCAACGAGCGCGCGAGACAACCACAACAGAGCAGTTCCGCGAACCATCCCTGTTTCGGTTCGATCCCAATACAATCAGTGTGGCCGGCTGGCAACAGCTCGGCTTACCCCGCTGGCTGGCCGAACGGATTGACAAGTACCGAAGCAAGGGCGGCCGATTCTGGACGAAAGAGGACCTGTTGCGCATCTACGATTTCCCGCCCGATCTGTATGACGACCTGGAGCCCTATATCGTTTTGACTACAGGGGCCACAACCGGTGGTAACCCATACCCGGCCCCAACGGCGCCCCGTTCGGATCAGACTGCCCGAACCGATCCGGCTGACGCCACCGACCCGGCGCGCGCCGACCGACCGACGCGGGTAGCCCCTCAACCTTTTGACATCAACACCGCCGACACAAGCCAGTTGGTTGCCCTCAAAGGCATCGGTCCGACGCTGGCCGCCCGTATCGTTAAGTACCGCGATGCGCTGGGTGGGTTCATATCCCAGAGCCAGTTCGAGGACGTATACGGTCTTGACTCGCTGGCGCTGGTCGAGTTACGACGGCTGGGTCAGATCCGGTCTGCCCCGCGCCGGATACCGGTCAATACGGCCACGGCCGAACAGCTCGACCGACTCCCCTTTCTCTCGCGTCGGCAGGCGCAGGTGATTGTCAGCTACCGCGAGCAGCACGGAGCCTACACGTCCGCAGAGTCGCTCAGACCCATCCGCATCCTCGACGCCAAAACGATCGAAAAGCTCACTCCCTATCTGGATTTTTAGCCATCCGATACGAGCTAAGCTTTTACCCGACTAGCTCCGCTTCGTCAACAAAACGACGTTTTCTACATGGTGGGTATGGGGGAACATATCAACCGGCTGCACATTGGCCACCGAGTACCCTTCGTCCAGAATTCCCAGATCACGAGCCTGTGTCGCTGTATTGCAGCTTACATAGACGATCCGCGCGGGCGCTGCCCGTAGCAATTGACGCGTCACAGCCTCATCCATACCAGCCCGGGGCGGATCGGTAATGACCACATCGGGACGACCGTGCTGGTCGAAGAAACCATCCGTCAGAATGTCGCGCATGTCGCCCGCGTAGAAGCTGGCGTTGGTGATATCGTTTACCTGGGCATTGACGCGGGCATCGGCCACGGAGGCTTCAACATATTCGACGCCAACCACTTCTTTAGCCTGCCGGGCCACGAACAGCGCAATGGTACCGGTGCCGGTATACAGGTCGTAGACCCGCTCCTGACCGGTAAGCCCCGCCCACTGACGCGCCACGCTGTACAGATTATACGCCTGCTGGGCGTTGGTCTGGTAGAACGACTTGGGACCTACCCGGAATACCAGGTCTTCCATGCGTTCCTCGATGTACGGCTTCCCCGCCCAGTTGATCACCGTCTGATCCTGATAGCTGTCGTTTTTCTTGGTATTGAGGATATAGTTGAGGGACGTTATCTCCGGAAACGAACGGTGCAGATGCGTCATCAGACCATTCAGCAGATCCGGGTTATCCTGCGCGACCTGCAACGTTACCATAATCTGCTGCGTAGTATCGGCGGTGCGGATAATGAGCGTTCGGAGGAAACCCGTATGCAGTTTCAGGTTGTACATGCTGATGCCGTGCAGATAGGCATAGTCGGCCACGGCCAGCCGGATGGCGTTCGACGGATCGGGCTGGAGGTAACAATGCCGGATCGGAAGAACTTTGTCGAAACGGCCCGGCACGTGAAAACCAACCGCGCGCGGATCCATATCGTCGTCGGTACTGACTTCGGCCCGGGTCAGCCAGCGCCCTTCGGCACAGGTAAACTCGAGTTTGTTCCTATAGTATTGCGTTGGATGCGCAGCCAGTATAGGGAGAATAGGCGGCAAATCGACTTTTCCGATGCGAGTCAGGTGATCAACCACCTGCTGATGTTTGAACCGTAGTTGCTCATCGTAGCGGATGTGTTGCCACTTGCAGCCACCACAGGTACCGAAGTGTTCACAGAACGGCTCGGTCCGAACGGCAGACTGCTCGTGAATATGCTCCGCAACGGCTTCGCGGTACTGCTTTTTGCGGTTCGTGATGCGCAGGTCCACCCGGTCGCCGGGGGCCACGCCCGGGCCACCAGTGGGGTTTTCTACGAATATGACGCCATCGTCGGTCCGTACAATACATTTCCCTTCGGCGGCTACGGAATCGATCGTAACGTCGTACAACCGTTCGGGTGCTTTATGACTCTTTCTGCGCATGAATGTCTTTAAAAACTGCTAATTTAAGCAGCCGTTTTCGGACGGTCTCACTGCCGAATCGTTTCTGTCTATGCTGAATCTGTACTGTCGTTTCTGGGTTGTGCTGTTCGTTACGGGTTTATCACTGATTGTCAGCCATATGACTTCAGCCACGCACATTGTCGGTGGCGAGCTGGAATTACAGAAGCTGGGGCCCAACAGCGCCTTTAGTCACCGGTTTAACCTGAACCTGTATTTCGACGATATCAACGGCGATGTGGGGGCCGAAGACCAAAGCGCGGTCGTTTATATTTTTCGGAAACGCGACAACGCCCTGCAGGGAAGTATACAGCTCTTCCGGGTTACCAGTCAGTTTGTCAACTACACCAGCCCGACCTGTTCGCGCCAGGATCTGCGCACCCGCCTGATTCGCTACAGTACCGACGCCACTTTTCCGCAAACCTTCAACGACGCGGGCGGGTACTACATGAGCTGGGAGCGCTGCTGTCGCAATGGTACGATCAGCAATATTGTTGATCCGGGCGGGGCGGGGTCAACCTTTTACCTCGAATTTCCGGCTCCCTTTACCGCCGGCAACGCTCCCTATACCAACTCGTCGCCCGTGTTTACCGTGGCCAAAGGCGACTATATCTGCATCAACCGCCCCTTCACCTTCGATTTCAGCGCCCGCGATCCGGACGGTGATAGCCTGGCTTATGCGATGGTGACGCCCTATAACGGGTTCAGCACCCGGGCGCTACCGAACCCGGGCCTGTCGAATCAGCCGATTGCCTATGCCGGGCCATACCCGCCTGTTCAGTGGGTCAGCGGGGTTGGTCAGCAAAACCAGATTCCGGGGTCAGTTCCTTTGCAGGTTAACCCCAGAACCGGAGTGCTCAGCGTCACCGCCGACCGGCAGGGTCTTTATGTGTTCTCCGTTGAGGTAACCGAGTACCGGAATGGCCGGCAGATTGGCCGCGTCCGGCGCGATTTTCAGCTGAAAGTCGTCGACTGCCCCAAAAATGACGCCCCTCAGTTGCTTTTTCGGCCCGACGGTCAGACGGCGTTCTACAAAGAAGGAACAGTGTTGACGATAACCGAAAAAGACACAAACTGCCTGAGCCTGTTCGTTACCGACATCAACCCGAATCAGCGGATTACAATCACCAACATGAGCGGATCCTTGCCCGGGCTTACACTGAACCCAGGGGAGTTGCTCACCCGAACCGGGCAGGATACGCTACAGGCCAAGTTCTGCTTCGGCCGGTGCGTGGGGGGCGACGGACGCCCGTTTACCCTGCTCGTGCGGGCAACGGACGAAGGCTGCCCACAGGGGCTGAGCGATACCCTCAGCATCCGGCTCAACATCATTCCCTCGAACAACAACCGACCCGAAGCCGGCACCGACCTGCGGCCCGATCAAAGCCGGGTAACAGTGGGGTCTTCACTCACTTTCAACGCCTTCGGGACTGATAAAGACAATGATAATATTTCGATCCAGGCCGTGGGGCGCGGGTTTACGCTGGCGCAGGCCGGCATGTCCTTCGGCTCGGCGTCGGGTGTCGGTAACGTGTCGCAACCGTTCACCTGGAAACCCACCTGTGTGCAAACGGCGCAGGATACGTATATCGTCGATTTCATCGTAACGGATACCCGCTGCAACCGCAACCTGAGCGATACCGTCAGCGTCGTGCTGACCGCCACGGGCACTCCCAGCCAGCCCCCCGCCATCCGGACAACCCTGAACCAGCCGGTCGTTGATCTGGTGGTGACTCCCAGCGATACCGCCGGCCGGTCTACCTTCGACGTGCTGGCCACCGATCCGGATCGGGATATTCTGTACATGACCGGCACCGGCCGGGGTTTTGACATGAAAGCCGTAGGCATGACTTTTTCCAACAAAACCGGTACCCCTACCCTACAGTCGGCGTTCGACTGGAAACCCACCTGCGAGCTACTGGCCGGCAAACCCGAAGCCACCTACGTGGTCGACTTCGCAGCGGATGACCGGTCGTGTCAGCCCAATCGTACCGCCACAACCACGGTCACGTTTCGGCTCCTCGACCCATCCCTGACCGCTACGATTGTTATGCCGAACGTATTTACGCCCAACGGTGACGGGTACAACGATTTTTTTGCCGTCAAGGACATGCCTCAAAACGCCTGTAGCGAGCAGTTTATATCCGTCGAAATTGCCAACCGCTGGGGGAAAACCATCTTCACATCGACCGATCCGAAATTCAGATGGTACGGTACCGACGCCCCGGTAGGCACGTACTACTACTTCATTCAGACCAGCAAACGTACGTTCAAAGGGCCACTCTCGCTGATTCGGTAATGGCGAATTACCTATTTTTGCCCTGTATATGAACAACACTGTAGTCTTGATTACCGGTGCCTCTTCGGGCATTGGCCGGGCGCTCGCTTTCGCTTTCGGGCGCGAAGGTGCTTCTGTCGTTATCTGCGCCCGTACCAATACGGCGATCCAGGCCGTGGCCGATGAGCTTCGGCAAGCGAATATCAACACCCTGGCCCTGGTGGCCGATGTTAGCGTTGAAGCCGATGTGAAACGGCTCATCGAGCAGACCATAGCCCAGCTCGGCCGTCTGGACATTCTCATTAATAACGCGGGCATCTCGATGCGGTCCATGCTGATCGATACCGATCCGGCCGTCATTCAAAAGGTGATGGACATCAACTTCATGGGAACTGTATATGCCACCCGTTACGCGCTTCCCCATATCATTCAGGCTAAGGGGTCCATTGTGGGAATCTCGTCCATAGCGGGCTACCGGGGTCTGCCCGTACGCGCTGGCTATTCGGCCTCCAAGTTTGCCATGAACGGATTTCTGGAAGCCGTGCGTACCGAACTTTTACATACCGGGGTGCATGTTCTGACGGCTTGCCCGGGTTTTACGGCGTCCAACATCCGCTTTGCCGCCCTCGGGGCTCAGGGTCAGGTCGTTGGGGAGACCATGCGCGATGAGGGCAGCATGATGACCGCCGAAGAATGCGCTGAACATATTCTGCGGGCCGTCCGGCAACGGAAGCGCGAGCTGATCCTGACAACCCAGGGCAAATTCACCGTATTTCTGAATAAATGGCTACCCAGCCTAATGGACAAGCTGGTTTACAATACCCTGGCCAAAGAGAAAGATTCGCCCCTGAAAAAGTAACTGGGTGGTGCGCGAAAGCGGGCAGTTAAATGATCCAGACGTTATCGCGCCGGATGTAATAGAGCTGGTTGTTCCAGAACACCCGCAGGTAGATATCTTTTTGCCCCAGGATGTTGACCTTATGGCCCCGCCCAATGACTTCGGCAACCGAAGCTGCGGCCGACGGGGCTGTCCGGAGCAATACCCGATCGGTACTGGTAATACCCGACTGAACACCTTCGGGCAGGTTTACAAAAGCCAGTAGTATCAACAGATACCCCGTCAGAACCCATTTCTGCCGTTGCGGGGTGGGCTGCCGACGCAGTGCCTTTACCAGGATAACCCCGAACACATACCCGGCGGGAACCAGCAGAAACAGCAGGACGTAGAGACTGTATTTTCGGTAGAAGAGATAAAAATAGTTCAGATCGTCAGTCTCGTACCCATGCAGGTTGTTGGCCCGGGCAATTTCGTTCATCTTGAGCAAAACGGCATCGTCGGGGTGCCGATCAAAGTAAACCTGCAGGTAGTACAACAACCGGGATACGTCCTGTTGCTGCTCATACGCACTCGCTAATTTCAATAACATGGCATCTGTTGCCGTGTGTCCATCGGCCAGCGCACTTTCGTACTGAACAGCCGCAGCGGCCTGATCGCCAGCGGCAAACAGCGAATCAGCCTGGTGTAATGAATCGGCCCGGGTCAGGCACGAATACGCCATTACAGCCAGGAATAGGCTTATTTTTAGGAGCAGGGCTTGTATTGAATCAAATAAGGCCATACTTTTGCACCGCGATAAAGGAAAAGGCGTTGGTCGAACAAGGTCGATTCTGGCATCCGATCTGGTAGCTCAGCTGGTAGAGCAATACACTTTTAATGTATGGGTCCTGGGTTCGAATCCCAGCCGGATCACCAAAAAAACGGGGAGAAAAAGAAAGGAAGTCCAGACTTCCTTTCTTTTTCTCCCCGTTTTTCTTGACTACACTTAGAAGGGCAGATCGTTGCTTTCGTCGTCGAATGTGGTGTTGAACGGCATACCGGCGGGCTGGGATGGCTGAGCCGGACGAGACGCCTGCGCCGGGCGAGACGCCGGAGCAGCGTAACCAGGAGCGGGCGCCCCAGCGCCATCACCCTCGGTCAACTCGATCCGGAAAGCCCGCAATTCGGTGTACCAGCGATCATTGTACTCGCGCGATTCGGCACTGAAGGTCGCCTTGAGCGTATCGCCATCCGCAAACTGCTTCAGATCGCTGGCCTTCTCTCCCCAAGCTGTCAGACATACTTTTTTAGGATATTGGCTGTCAAGGGTTTCGATTACAAATTCCTGCTTGTTCCAGGGGCCATTTTTGCCCTGACCCGTTACTTCGGGCAGGACTTTGACGAGTTTTCCTATTAATTCAAGTGCCATAATGTCGTAGGCGATTACAATTGATTTAGAAGGATAAATTTACGAAAAAAGGCGGTAAATGCCTTGAATCGGCCTAAAAAAGAGAAACTTTCAGAGCTGTCTTTTGCTTCGAATTAGTAAAAAGCTATCTTTGCACCCGCAATCACGTTTTGGCCACGTGGTGAAACTGGTAGACACGCCATCTTGAGGGGGTGGTGCTGCAAGGCATGGGAGTTCGAGTCTCCCCGTGGTCACAAAGTAAACAGACAAGCACTTACATTTATTTGTAAGTGCTTGTCTGTTTATAGGGGGTTACAACAACTGCATAGACCAATCCTGTATTCGCTTTTCTCAGATAGATAGCCGCATAATGAAGTTAATACGCTACTTAGAGATCTGTGAATGAGTCTACTTCTTTTCCGAAATCGCGTAGGTCTCTACCGAGTCGATCAGTTCAGCCAGCAGGGGCTTGTAGGTTCGTATTTTCTGCTGGTCCGGAAACTGCGGGTGCGGTTTACTGCCCACGTCGAACGGTTTGATCTGGTCGTAGGTAAGCTGGTACAGGTTGATCGACTTCTGCTCGCCGGCCGTTACGGGGGTTCCGTCAGGTTTGGTGGCTATATCAGCCGACATGTAGGGGTCGTGCGATACGAGCACCTGATTGTCTTTCGAAATAACGACATCGAGTTCGAGCGTCTGCACGCCCAGGTCGAGGGCTTTTTTTATGGCCGGGATGGTATTCTCCGGCACGAGCCCCCGCGCGCCCCGGTGCCCCTGCCGCTCGAGTTTGGGCTGCGCCCAGAGTAAGTTTGTCCAGAAAAGAAGGCTGGCAATTAATCCGGTTTTCATGATTGGCTGGCTGGTTCGTCAGTCAAAGCGTCTACCGCCCCGGGCCGCTAAGTCAGGGGCGGTAGACGGCTTTGGTGAATTCGTAATGGGTAACAGGTAACGACTAAAAACTATAGCGGGCGCCCAGCTGAACCTGGAATGGATCGCCCGAGGGCGTAACGGCCCCCCGAGTTGTTGACCCGGTAGTTGTATTGCTGGGTAGCCTGAGAAAAACCTGGTAAGGCCGCATTGCCAGTAGCCGCCGGAACGCCCAGTGCATACAGGACCTGCGAACCCAGCGACCGGTTGGTACCCCGGTTTCGGTTGAGCAGGTTGGCGAAGTTAAAGATATCGGCCGATACCTCGATGGCGTGGGTTTTGTGAATCCGGAACCGCTTCAGCGCCCGAATGTCGACTACGCCGAAGAAACCGTTGATACCTCCGTTGCGCTGGGCAATCCGACCCGAATACGTGTTGATATAGTCTTTCAGGCTCTGGCTGGCGTCGGGGTTATCAAGCAGTGCCTGCAGGTCGGCGCGCACGTTGGCCGGCAATTCCGGGCTGTTGCGGTCAAAAACGTAGGCCAGGTCATTGGTTCTCACAAAATCGGCGTTGGTGTTACCACCCGACAGCAGCGAGTAGCGCGTTCCACCAATACCCGTATAGCGAACGCCCAGCGTGATGCCGAAGAAAGACGGCAATGTGCCGTAGAATACGACTTTGTTCCGGAAGTGATTGTCGGAATACGTAAGGGTACCGAGGTTTCGCGGATCATCTTTTACGAGTTGTACCAACGTAGCCGTGTTGGCCACGTTTCCGTGAAAAGACGTGTTGTCGCGGGTGTCGTTCCAGGTGTAGCTGGCCGTAATTTCGCCATCGCGGAAGTACTGCCAGGTAGCATCGGCCACGACGGCAAACTGACTTACTTTGCCGTCGCTGTTCAGCTCCAGCACCCGACCCAGTCGGTACTGATACGCCCTTGCTGCCAGTCGCCCACGCCACTCGATGGCATCGATGCCAGGGGGGCACGTACACGCCCCGGCTGTCTTCATTAGCCAGCCGGAAAAACGGATTGGCCACCATGTTCCGGTCAACGTAGAAGAGACCAGGACCACGCGCATTTTGACAGGCCTCGCCCCGTTAAGTATACCCGTAGCTCGTGCTCCCAATAGTAGTCACTGATTTGCCAGTCGGCCGAAATGGGTACTGAATTCATCGCTCATTGATTCAACCATACTTTTATCGCTTCGGCTCGGTCGCGGCTGATAAATACCTCTTCCGGGGCGGAGGGCGTTAGGTCGAGTTTCAACCGACCGTTGAAATGTTTATGGATGGCGGTGATGCTTTCGATACCGACAATGCACTGCCGACTGGCCCGAAAGAACAGGCGGGGGTCGAGCTGATCGACTAGTTTTTCCAGGGTTTCCGGGATGGGAAACCATTTGTTATCGGGGCATACGAGCCGGGTAATCTTGTTTTCCGAATAAAAGTACGCCACTTCACGGGTCGGAATGGCTCGGTACATATCGCGGTAGGTAACGAGAAACCGCTGGCGATACGTCCGCTGTGATTGGTTGAGTGCCTGAACCAACTGGCCATAGTCGAGGGCTGAAGGCGCGGCCGGACCGATTGTCTTTCTGAACTTGGTCAAAGCCGCTTCCAGCTCACGGGGCACAATGGGTTTGAGCAGGTAATCCAGCGAATTGAGTTTGAACGCCTGCACGGCATATTCATCGTAGGCTGTGGTAAAGATGATAGGGCAGCGCGGCTCGACCTGCCGGAACACCTCGAAGCTGAGTCCGTCGGACAGCTGAATATCACTGAACAACAGGTCCGGGTGGGCGCTGGTTTGCAAATAGGTCACAGCCTCGGTCACACTTTCCAGTACGGGGCCGATCAGAATCGTCGAATCCGCATCGGCCAACAGACGGGCCAGCCGCCGGGCAGCCGGTTGTTCGTCTTCGATAATGAGTGCGGTCATGGCCTGAACAAAAACAGTTGAACGGTAAAAAACTCGTCCGTCTCGGTCACAACGGGCGGCTTTTCACCCAAGAGCCGGTAGCGGTTGTGAATGTTGCGTAACCCAACACCCGAGGGCATGCCCTTGGGCAGCGTTGACGGGACAGGTACGTCGTCGGCAACGGGCGAATCAGCCCCGGCTGAAACGGCCATTGGGCTTGTCATGCGCTTTTGTTTGTTGTTCACAACGAGCAGTTCGCCCCCATCGGTTACTGTCAGTTGAATACGCAGCGGCCGGGTTCGGTCGACGATGTTGTGTTTAACGGCGTTTTCGAGCAGCAACTGAAGCGTCATGGGCGGGAGTTGCCAGGACCGATACCGATCCGGTATCGTGATCTCGGCTTGTAGATTGGCCCCGAATCGTTTGTCGAGCAGGTACAGATAGGCCTGAGCCAGATCAAGTTCTTCATCCAGGGTTACCAGCGTCTGATCGCGTTTTTGCAGGACGTACCGGTACACCAGCGATAAGTTCTCGATAAAATCGACGGCCTGCCGGGGGCTTTCTTCGACAATAGCCGTCAGCGTATTCAGGTTGTTGAACAGAAAATGGGGGTCGAGCTGGCTTTTCAGCGCTTCGTAGCGAGCCTCGACCGACTCCCGTTTGAGTCGTTCCGTTTCCAGCAGGGATGCCTGCCACCGCCCGAAAAAGTAGGCCCCCGTATGAATGGCGTTAAGGAAAAGCGCCATCAGACTGCCAAAAACCACCGTTTGGCGAATGCTCAGCCAGTCGGCCTCCGTAAATTGATAAGTCGGGTCTTCGAGAAAAACCAACAGCCAGACGAGCAAGCCGACAATCAGTACACTATCGAATACCAGCGCGACAAACTGGGTTATAAAGCGCAGCATGGGCTTCTGGTCCCAGGGCATACGTCTATTTAACCAGTGGGTTGTCCAAAGGCTGCTTTCCGACAGTAAATAGGCACCACCCAGCGCCACGCAGATATCAACGCAGTAGGTTTGCCACGCATCGGGCCCTTGGTAGCTGGCGTGGTTGAACGACTGCGGGTCGATGTAATAAATAATGAGGTACAGCAACAGGCCAAACAAAGGCGTGCCCACTAACCGGAACCATTTCGTGAAAGAAGTCATGGCATCAGGCAGGTCGGTTGGGTTTTCTGATGGTGATCAAGCCGCTAAGGATGATGAAGCTGTATCCGCAAAACAACCAGGCGGCAAACAGCGAATCGGCTTCGGGTCGGACCGCCGATGCGGGCATATTCGGAAAAACATCGGTAAAGAAAAATAAGGTTCCCGCGTCGAATAGCATGCCGGGTAGGGCAAACAGGGTTGCCGCCAGCAGTTTTTCCGACTCGCGAACGTGCCGGGTTCGGTACAGGATGTTCATCAGCAAAACCATACCGATAGCCACCCCCACGAAAGCGGTAATCGTCAACGGTGTATTGCCCGGAACCAGCAGATACTGCCCAACGAAGCGCAGTAATAGCGTGGCAACGGCCCAGACCACAACGCCCGCGCCCAGAAAAAACGACCTGAATGGTGCAACAGGGATGACTACATAGGCCTTGATTTTATTGACGTACTCTTTACCCAGCAAAGCGACCGATGCTGCAAAGGCCAGTTCACCCAACACGGCAATACCCGTGATAAGACCGGCCCTGGCCGTGCCAGCCAGCGGAAGCGTGACAAAGGGCAAGGTAAGGGCCGCGACAAGCGTAAGGCACGAAACGACAAACAGAATAACACCCAGTCGTTTCGATGTTTTTGGCGATAATCGATTCAGTGTCAGCATGAGTAGAAAACAAATATAGAGAAGAGAACTAGCGTTTCGCCTAGTCATTACCCACGGCTTTATCCAGCTCGACGGTGGCGATCAACACGTCGTACAGGGCCTGAACCCGGTTGCTTTGGGCCTGCCGCAGGGCTAATTCGGCATCGGCGACTTCGCTCCACCGGGCAAGGCCCTGCCGGTAGCGGCTCCGGACGAGAGCATAACTACGCTCGGCCGCGGCAATGGTCCGGCCCTGAGCCGTTAACCGTTCGCGGGCTTCTTCCACGGCGTACTGACCGTACGTTACCTCATTGCGGATCAACGCCCGATTGTAGGCCAGTTGCCGCCCGGCCTGGAAGTAGGCCAGACGGGCCTGCCGTACTTTGGGCTGGAGGGTTGGGTTCCAGATCGGTAGCGTTAATTGCACTCCCAAAAACGCAGTCAACGGCCACCGCGAACGACCGAAGTCGAAGTTGCTCATCTGCGACTGGGTGCTGAGCTGCCCGAACAAACCGAGCGTTGGCTTGCTTCGGCTTCTCTCGAGCTCGGTTTGGCGCTGGATTTGTTCCAGCGACAGGGCGAGAAGCCGCAGTTCGGGCCGCCGGGTTAGGGCCTGGTCCGCTACGTTGGGATCGGTAAGGGGTGGGCCAGGGTCGGGCAATGTCAGCGAGTCCGTTAGCACCAGTGGCGCGGTGCTGGGCAGGTCGAGCAGGGTGGCCAGTGAACCCGTCAGTTGCCGGATGGTCCGTTCCAGCTTCGACAGGTTCGGGCGCTGGTTTTCGCGTTCGACAAACGCCCGGAGCGTGTCGGCATCCGTGGCCAGCTGTACCCGAAGCAGGTTGCGGGTTTCGCGCAGGGCTTCGTCGGCACGGGCCATGCTCTGGCGGACCAACTGCTGCTGAGCCTGGGCCAATAGGACGGACAGATACAATTTTTTGACCTCGGCTACCTGCCGGTTCGCCACGACCCGGACTTGCTGTTGGGCCTGCTGCTGACCGTTGCTGGCTAACCGGCGACTGATGCGCAGGTCGGGCTGGATCAGCGGCATGGTCACGTTGACAGCTCCGGTGTAGCCGTTGGGCAGGGCAGCCGCCACGGGCGTCAGGCGGTTGTTATCGAAGGCAAACGAGCCGGTTGCCGGGTCGATGTTTACGGCCGGGAAGAAAAAAACGGGCGGTTTGATATTGTGCTGGTATTGCCCGGTAGCACTGAACGTGGGCAAGGCCGCCCGCCTGACTTCCTCTAGCCGGGCGTCAGCTTTGTCCACCTCCAGCTGCGCCACCACCACCTCACCATTGACCCGCCGAACCCGGTCTACGGCGTCTTGCAGAGACAAGGCATAGGGGTGAGATGCTGGGACCTGGGTCAGTGGGGATTGGGTCGGTAGCTGAGCGTGGGCCGCCTGAAGCGTAAACGTCACCGCCAGCATCGTAGCCACCCCCGCCCGATTACCCTTCGCTCCCTGCCCCACGGCCTTACCCTTCTGCCTCAGGCCCTTTGCCCATACCCGCAGCCGCGTTACATCCAGGTAGACCGTTGGCACCAAGACCAGCGTCAGAAACATGGAACTGGACAGTCCACCAATCAGGGCCCAGGCCAGGCCGGTTTTTAGCTCCGCGCCGGGGCCGGAAGCCAGGGCAATGGGCAGCATCCCGATCACCATGGCCAGTGTCGTCATCAAAATCGGCCGCAAGCGGGTTTGGCCCGCGTCGAGCAGGGCGTCGGTCACGGTCATGCCTGCCTCCCGGTTTTCATTGGCCCGTTCGACCAGCAGGATCGCGTTTTTGGCCACCAGTCCGAGCATCATAATCATGCCCAGCAGGCTAAACACATTGAGTGAATTCATGGTCAGTGCCAGCGCCAGCAGCGCACCCACGACGGCCACCGGAATCGAGAACAGGACGACAAACGGATACAGCCACGAGTTGTACAGCGCAACCATGATGAGGTACATGAACAGAATGGCTGCGCCGAACACCAGCCCCAGCTTGCCGAAGGCATCGTCCTGAAGTTCGAGATCACCGCCGTAGGTGATGCGCACATCGGGGGGTACGTTCAGGGCTGTAACCGCTTGCCGGATATCCTCACCAATGGCGCCCACCGGCCGACCAATCACCTGCGAATAAATAGTCACGGCGTTGCTGCGGTCCTTGCGTTCGAGCAGGGCGGGCATGAACGCATCGCGCACCTCGGCAATCTGGTGCAGCGCCACGGGCTGACCAGCGGGATTAATGAGCGTGAGTCGGCGGAGTGTAGCGGTGCGGTTGCGGTCCGTTTCCTGAAGCCGTACCCGAACAGTTACTGCCACGTCGTTCTGCTGAATCGTCAGGTCGTCGTATCCGGCCAGTGCCGTGCGCAGGAGGCCCCCCACCTCTTCGGTAGTCAGACCATAGCGGGCCAGTTTTTCGGGATCAACGGAAATCTGCACCTCCGGTTTCAGGCTTTCGCCCGACAACCGAATGTCGGCGGTACCCGGAATGGAACGCATTCGGTCGCCAATTCGGCGGGCCTGCTGTTGCACCTGTGCCCGATCGGCCCCGTTGACGATCACGCTAATCGGTTGGGTCGCGTCGGAGCCGAGCAGCCCAATGGGCGAAACACGCATCCGCACACCCGGCTCGCGGGCAATGATTTCTTTGACCTGCCGTGATAACTGGGCCAGGCTGCGGGTACGTTCCTCGCGTGGTTTGAACGTCAGGTTCAGCTCGGCCGTATGGGTGGTGGGCACGCCGACAAAACCGTCCGGATTAGCCCCAACATTGGTAAAGACCTTGGTTACCTCGGGCATCCGGCGAAAGGCGCTTTCCAGTCGTTTCGCCATCGCATCGGTCTGTTCCAGTTTTGCGCCGTCGGGCAATTGCGCAATAACCTGCACTTCGCCTTTATCGGCGGGGGCGGTAAATTCGGTACCGATGAAGCCCGAAATCGGGAGCCATAAAGCGCCCACAAACAGGACCAGAACCAGGCTGGCAACCGTTTTGCGATGTTCCAGCGCCCAGGCCAGCCCCTGAAGATACCTGTTGCTTATCCAATCGTACTGCCGCTCGAACCACAAACTAAACCTACCCATCAGGGTATATTTGGTCAAAGGTTCTAAGCGTCCAAAGCGCGACGCGATCATGGGCGTCAGCGTGAACGAAACGAGCAGACTAAATAAGGTGGAGATGACAACGACCAGCGCAAACTCACGCATCAGATCGCCGATCAGGCCTGGTGCCAGCGAGAGCGGTACAAAAACAACCACATCGACGAGCGTGATGGCCAGGGCGGCAAAGCCGATCTCGTTACGACCGTCGAGCGCGGCCTGACGCTTTTCCTTGCCGTGTTCCAACTGTTTGTATATGTTTTCCAGCACCACAATCGAGTCGTCGACCAGAATGCCGACCACCAGCGACAGGGCCAGCAGCGTCAGCAGGTTCAGCGAAAAGCCCAACAGGTTCATGAAGACGAAAGTGGAAAGCAGCGAAGCCGGAATGGCAACCATCACGATCAGCGACGAGCGCAGGCTGTGCAGGAACACGAACATGACCAGCGCCACCAGCCCAATGGCCAGAAACAGATCGTGGTTAACGGCTTCGGCCGCAGCCAGGGTAAATTCGGAACCGTCCTGAGCCACGTCGAAGTGAAGGCCCTGCGCCGAAAAGTCGGTCTGGAGCGTCTGCATCTCCGCCCGGACGCGCTGGCTGATCTCCACATTATTCGCGCCCGATTGCTTGGTTATCAGCAACCCAACGGATGACCGGCCGTTGTAGCGGTTGATATTTTCAGCGTCCCTGGCCTGCGTCCGGATGGTCCCAATTTCCCCCAGCCGAATGGTTTGGCCGGGCCGTGACTGGCCGTTGGAAACCACAATCGACCGTAAACGGCTTAACTCGTCCGTTTTGCCGACCACGCGCACCGAGTACAGCGCGTCGTGGTCTTTAACATTACCAGCCGGGACATTGAGGTTGGCCTGTCGAATCGCATTCGTCACCTGAAGAACCGACAACCGGCGTTCTTCCAACCGGCGGACGTCCAGGTCAACGGCCACTTCCGTTTCGGCGAGGCCCACGAAACTGACCTGACCCACGCCCGGTACCTGGGCCAGCCGTGGTTTGATCTGGTTTTTCAGCAGTGTCCCCAGTTCGAGCGGGGGCAGCTGGCTCGTGATGGCGACGCGCAACACGGGCAGATCGGTCAGGGAATATTTGCTGACTTGCGGGGTTTTGCTGCCAGCTGGTAGTTTGGCCAGTATGTCGTTAACCCGGCGCTGGGTTTCCTGCAAGGCTTTGTCGGCGTCGGCTTCCTGCCGGAATTCGATGGTCACCAGCGATATGTTCTCCAGCGACTGGGCGGTGATGCGTTTGACCTTGTCGGCGGTCGAAACGGCCTCTTCGACGGGCCGCGTGATCGACGATTCCAGTTCGCCCGGTGACGCGCCTGGCCACACGGTCGCAACCGTGACAAAGGGCGTTGCGATGTTGGGCAGCAGTTCGTAACGCAGTTGCGTATACGAAAACAGGCCGACGATACCGAGTACCAAAAACAGGACAATGATCAGGATGGGCCGGGTTATGGACAGTTGCGTAAGGTTCATGGTTGTAGCGTTGACGAGTGAACAGGAAGCCCATTACGCAGACCCGTAGCCCCACTGACCACGATCCGTTCCCCGGCCTCTAGGCCCCGGCGTACCACCAGATCGGTGCCAACCACATCACCCGTCTGGATGGGGCGACGCTGAACCCGCTGGCCTTGCAGGACATAAACCGCAGTTGAGTCGCCGTTCTGGATAATTGCCGTTCGCGGAATCGTCAGTACAGGGGTTACCGGCCTCTTGTTGCGGCTAACCTGGGCGGTTAGGCCAACCCGTAACGAGTAGCGGGTATTGGCGTTGTTGACGCGTATCTCCACGGGAAACCGGCCCGGAACGGAGGTTCCCGGAACGGCGGTTCCGGAAACCGACCAGTCTCCCCCTTTCAGCCCGATGTGGTGCACCGTGCCGCGAAAGGGTACGCCCGGATAGGCCTCAAACCGGACCGGCACGACCTGACCAACGGCCCAGTCAGTAAGTTCGGTTTCGGGCACACTGATGGTCACTTTAACAGCCGATACATCGGTGATGGTGGCCAGCGGTGTTCCGGGGGCAATGAACATCCCACGCTCGATGGGCTTCTCGGTAATCGTACCGCCAATGGGCGCTTTAATGAGCGCATCGCCAACCTGTTTGCGGATGGACAGTAGCTGAAACTCGGCGTTACGTACCTGCAAACGGGCATTCTCGACCTCGCTGGCGGTACTATTGTTTTCGCGGTGCAGCGTTTCGTAACGAACCAGATCCTGCCGCGCTTTGGCGAGTGTTCCCTCGGCCACGACCAGCGATGCTTCGTTGACGTCAGCATCTACCCTAAGCAGCGGCTGACCTTCCCGGACTGAGCCATTAAGCCGGACATAAAGCCTACGGACGATCCCTTGCGTGGTGGCCGTCATGGCTACTTCACGCCAATAGGTGCTTTGGCCAATGTAGCTGGTTTCTGTTGTCAGCGATTGCCGACGAACGGGCGCAACGGTTACCGTTACGGGGAGGGGAAGGGCTGCTGCCTGAACCTGAGCCTGTTGGGTTTGCTGATTGTGGGCCAGCCAGAATCCGGTACCCCCCAGTAGTACCACCCATCCGATGACCCAAACTGTCTTTTTCATGGTGTTTGTCGGCTATGATTAGCAAGACAAACCTAGCGGTGAGCAGACGGCTACAGAGCCGAAATCGAACCCAGTCGGTAAAAAGGTCCACCCAATAGTTGATTATTGACTACTGACCAGTAAGAGACCCGCCAGGTATACCGAAACGGCCGGTCTTCCTTACTTCTCGATGGCTGTCCCCGACTGAGATAATCCGTAAGAGCTTGTTTGGGGCAGGAATTTATGTGAATTCCTCTAGCCCGAATGGGCTACCTTTTCACCCCCCAGCCCCCTAAAGGGGGAGCCCATTCGGCGCGGACGGCTCCCCCTTTAGGGGGCTGGGGGGTGAAAAGGCCGGTCTCTTCACGGTTTTATCTTTTTATCAACTCTTCCCCAAACAAGCTTTTAGGCCGGGCCGCCGTCGCGGGGCTGGGGGGTGTAAGATCCGGTCTCTGCGTAGCTTTACCTTCTTATCACGCCTTCCTCAAACAACCCCTTATGACCGCCTGGGCCGTTACGCAACGTATCGCCCAATCGAGCGAACCAGCGACGGGGCATCACGGCATAAACCAGTACTCCATAAAAAAGGGTAGCCCACCCGACACCTGCTGTCGAAGAATACAATAGCAAGTAGATCACATCGGACCACCCACCTGGGTTGACCGGACATACCTCTCTCTACACCCAAAAGGGTCAGGACACGACCGAGTAAGCAATTTTTGTTTACTATTATTATTTTTCATAAACAAATTCTCATTATTGCCTATCTTTAGTTGCCGAATACTTACCTACGGAGTAGCATGTTGATTCCACCGAACGAAAAAAAACGCCTGGAAGCCCTTCATCAATATCAGATTCTGGACACCCTTCCCGAAAAAACGTTTGACCGACTAACCGAACTGGCTTCCCTAATTTGTCAGACACCCATCTCGTTGCTGTCGCTGGTCGACGAGAACCGACTCTGGGTAAAATCGTATGTTGGTATTGAGACCCAGGAAGCCGATCGGGACACCTCATTCTGTCAATATACCATCCTTGACACAATATTACTAGAGATTGAAGATACGCACCTGGATACCCGCTTTCAGGATAGTCCGCTGGTTGTCAATGATCCTTATCTACGCTTTTACGCGGGCTACCCACTGATAGACCCTGACGGCTATTCGCTGGGCGCCCTCTGCGTACTGGATAACGCCCCCCGGAAATTAACCGAAGATCAACGGAAAGCCCTGCAGACCCTGGCCGAGATGGCCACCGAGCTGCTGATCGAAAACCGGCAGAAACAGGAACAGGTTTACCTTAATAATCTATTTACCCTGTCAAACGACTTGATTTGTGTGGCGGGTACTGACGGCTACTTCAAGCGGCTGAACCCCGCCTTTTCGCACATTCTAGGGTGGGATGAGGCCTATCTGTTGCAGACCTCCTTTGCCGACCTGGTCCACCCGGACGACGTTCAGTCAACCCAGCAGGAAATTAACCGGCTGGCGGCCGGCAACCCGACCGTTAACTTTTCTCACCGGTTTCGGTGTCAGGATGGGTCGTACAGAAACCTGCAGTGGGTGGCTACGCCTGAACCGGGCACCGGGTCCATTTTCGCCATTGCGCGCGACGTGACCAACGAAAAGCGGAAAGAGCAGCAGCTCTTTCAGTCAGAGAGCAAGTTCCGGTCCTTCTTCGAAAATTCCCAGGGGTTCATGTGCATCCACGATCTGGAGGGCCGTTTCCTGACGGTCAATACGGCCGGGGCCCAGGCGCTGGGGTACCAGCCCGACGAACTCATCGGGGGTCGGCTGCACGATATTGTTCCCAAACATCACCACGAGAAGCTGAATGATTACCTGACGACCATTCGGGATACCGGCCAGGCCAATGGGATCATGCACACCCACCATAAAGATGGCTCTCTGCTGATCTGGCTGTTTAACAATACCCTGGAGAAGGAGCTTTCCGGCGATGTTTTTGTCATTGGCAATGCGATTGATATTACCCGCCGGCATCAACTCGAAGTGGACCTGAAATGGACCCAGCATATCCTTGAGCAGACTAACGAGGTAGCCCGCATTGGTACATGGTCGGTAGATATGGTAAAAAATACGATCGACTGGTCGAGGGTAACGAGAGCCATCCATGAAGTTCCAGACGACTATAAACCTACGTTTGAGACAGCAGTCAATTTCTTCGAGGGGCCCCAATACTTGCTGATCACGGAGGCCCTGAACCGGGCGATTCAGCAGGGAATCTCGTACGATATCGAGTTGCAGATTGTCACCGCAACGGGCCGAACCGTGTGGGTGCGCACGGTAGGAACCCCGGAATTTGAGGGGGGCGTTTGCAAACGGCTGTACGGTACCTTCCAGGATATTGATGATAAAAAGCGGGCTGAACAGGCGCTCATGAACGAAAAGTCGCGGCTGTCGGCTTTTGTCGAACATGCCCCGGCGGCCGTGGCCATGTTCGACCGTTCAGTTCGATACATCGCGGTCAGTAACCGATGGATGGAAGACTATCAGCTGACCGAGAGCGTAATTGGCCGGAGCCATTACGACGTTTTTCCGAATATTTCGGACGCCTGGAAAGCGTTGCACGCCCGCTGCATCGAAGGGGCCGTGGAGAAAAACGACGAAGATGTATGGCGCCCCAACGGCTGGAACCACGATCAGTATCTCCGCTGGGAGGTACGTCCCTGGTACCAGTTCGACGGGTCGATCGGGGGGATCATGATGTTTACCCAGGATATTACCGAAGCCTGCCAGCAACGCGACGAACTCAGAAAAGCCAAGCTCCTGGCCGAACAGGCCAGCATGGCCAAATCGGAGTTTCTGGCCAACATGAGCCACGAAATCAGAACCCCGCTGAACGGGGTGATCGGGTTCACCGATCTGGTCCTGAAAACTTCCCTCAATGCCACCCAGCATCAGTACTTATCGATCGTAAGCCAGTCGGCCAATGCCCTGCTGAGCATCATCAACGACATTCTTGATTTCTCGAAAATCGAGGCTGGCAAGCTGGAGCTGTCTGTGGAGAAAGTGGACCTTTACGAACTCAGCAGCCAGGCAGCGGGCATCATAACCTATCAGGCTCAGCAGAAAGGGCTTGAGATGCTGCTGAACCTGCCGACCAACCTCCCCCGCTTCGTTCATGTCGACAGCGTTCGGCTCAAGCAAGTGCTGGTCAACCTGCTCGGCAACGCGGTCAAGTTCACGGAGCGCGGGGAAATAGAGTTGAAAATAAAGCCGCTCACCGACAGCAGGCAGCCGCTCGTTACCTACCGATTCGAAGTACGCGACACCGGCATTGGCATACAGCCGGAGATGCAGGAACGCATTTTCGAAGCCTTTTCGCAGGCCGACCCGTCGACCACCAAGAAGTACGGCGGCACCGGGCTGGGGCTGACCATCTCCAATAAACTGCTTGGCCTGATGGGTAGCCAGCTCCAGCTCACGAGCGAACCTGGTCAGGGCAGCTGCTTTTTCTTCGACATCCGGCTGAAGACAGAACTGGGCGAGCCCATTCTCTGGCGCGATGTTAACCTGATCCGGAAAGTGCTGATCGTTGACGATAACGAAAATAACCGGCTGATCCTGCGTCAGATGTTTTCGCTTAAACAGATTCAGGTCGATGAAGCCCGCAATGGGTTCGATGCCTTACAGCTACTGGGGCAGCACCGGCAGTATGATGTTATCCTGATGGATTATCACATGCCCTACATGGATGGCATCGAAACGATAGAAAAAATCAGGGCTAACTTCCCCAGCGAGCAACAGGCTATCATCCTGCTTCACAGCTCTTCCGATGATGAGCGAATCCTCAGGGCCAGCGAAGAACTGGCCATTAACCAGCGACTCGTCAAACCGATTAAAATGGTTGAGCTGTACCATGCCTTATCCCGGCTGAATCAGCAGGAACCGAAGCCCGTACAGCCCGCCGACAATCCGCCCACGCGATCGGAGCCTACCCTGGTGAAGGTGTTGCTGGTGGAGGATAACCACATCAATCAGCTGCTGGCGAAAACCATTGTATCACGCATTGTGCCCAACGTGCAGATCAGCGAAGCCCTGAACGGACTGGAAGCGGTTGAACAGTACACGTCCGTTCAGCCCGACCTCATCCTGATGGATATACAGATGCCCCTGATGAACGGCTACGAGGCCACGCAGCGTATTCGGGAGTTACAGCAGGGCCGCCACGTACCGATCATTGCCCTGACGGCCGGTACGGTAAAGGGAGAACGTGAACGCTGCCTGGCCGCGGGTATGGACGACTTTGTGGCCAAACCCATTGTGGAAGAAACCATTGTATCGGTATTCCATAAATGGCTGCGGGCTATACCCGAACCGGCCAGGCCAATTCCGGTTGCTACGCCCCGGACCACGGTTGATCACGCTGCCCACTACAACCCTGACGTCATCAAAAACCTGGCGGGCCAGGATCCCACGTTTATTCGGGAACTGGTAGAAGCCGCCGGGTTCGAACTGCGCAAATCGCTGTCGGTTCTTCAATCGAGCCTTCTGCCCCTGAATCCGTCCGGGATCAAGGGAGCCGCCCATAAGCTGCGGGGTACGGCCCTGAGCGCCGGTATGCCCACCCTCGCCCAGCAATGCAGCACCCTCGAGCAACTGGACACTTATACCGATCAGGTTGTGCAGGAGCACGTTCGGCAGATCGAGTTTGAAGTCAACCTGGTTCTTTCCCTGATGACAAGTGCCATTTAAACGAAACCAGCCCAGGCCCCTTATTGACCGAACAGCGAGCCGACGCTTAATCGGCTCACTTTTCGGTCAATAAGCGCAGCAGAACCCCGTTGGTCCAGCCGAAGCCATCCTGCGTGGGGTACTCGCCCCCTTTGGCGGTGGCGGTGCTGATGACATCGTACTTTTCGACCATCTTGCCGGAGGCTTTATAGACCCGCAGGTTTTCGTTGACCCAGCTGGTTTTGATCCGGTTGGCCAGCGGTACCTGCCTGTACTGACGAAGCCCCTGAATGGCAATCCACTGCAAGGGTGCCCAGCCATTGGGCGCGTCCCACTGCTCTCCCGAGCGAACGAGGGTCGTTGTCAGGCCACCCGGCCTGAGGAATGATTTTTCCAGCCGGCGCGCTACACTCACTGCCTGGCTGGCCGTTGCGATCCGTACAAAAAGCGGGTAGACACCAGCCAGGGAATAGACGGTAGCCTGTTTGCGCGCAACGAAGTCATAATCAAAGAAAAACTGGTTTCTGGCACTCCAGCAATAGCGCTGAATCGCATCGCGCCGTTGCTGAGCCAGCTGCCGAAATTCTTTCGCCCGGTTCTGATCGCCTTTCAGCGAGTAGCCCTCAGCCAGCAGCCATTCCAGGTTGACCAGTAGCGAATTGAGATCGACCGGAATAAAATCGGTGGTATGGATGGTTCGCAGCCGTTTGCCGTCGCGAAACCAGCGGGTGCTGAAATCCCAGCCCGACTCCGCCCCGGCGCGGATGTGGCGATACAGAGCCTGCGGGTCTTTGGCATTGCGCGCCAGATTGACATCCTCCCGGTACGACTCGGGCCGCGGTGTCTGCCGATCATCGTAGTAGCGATTCAGGTAAACCCCGTCAGCCAGCCGGACAATCCGTCGGTACGCCGGCGACTGGGCCGTCAGCTGGTCCTTGCCATCCATCCAGAAATCGTATTCTTTCTGCAGCTGGGGCAGGTAGCTGACAATAACCCGGCGGCCCTGTACTTCGCTCAGCAGGCTGACCATGAACGAAAAAAACGGGGGTTGCGAGCGCCCCAGAAAATAAGTCCGGTTGCCGTTGGGAATAAAACCGAAGGTATTGATCAGGTAGGCGAAATTATCGACCATGTTGCGGATCTGGGCGTTCTGCCCCGATGCCCGCAGGCCCAGCATGGTAAAGTAACTGTCCCAGTAGTAAATTTCCCCGAAACGCCCGCCCGGCACCACGTACGATTTGGGCAGCGGAATGAGCGACCCGGTCAGGGTACCCGCTTTGGAGCGCGGGCTGGCCGGACGGGTCAGCACCGGCCACAGGTCATTAATATGCTGCTGAGCTGACTGGCCGGTTTTACTGGTATAGCCCGAAGCCGGTTTCGTTGGTACGACGAAATGTTGCAGTACGAACGACTTCAGATCGAAGTCCCGCTGTTGACTGGCCTGATTGTAATTGGCCAGAATCGTAGCCGTCGGAAACCGGGGGATACAGTCGGCAAACGTTTTCGAGTCCGGAAAAACAGCCTTCAGCTGAACCTCCCGGAAGAGCACCCCAAACTCCTCATCAGGACCGGCCAGCACCGATCCTGATGAGGTTTCTTTTGACAACACCCGCTGCGCCTGGCTATCAGCCAGGCCGGGGAGCAATAATACACTAACAAGAAGGCACTTAAACTCAAGTCGCATTACGGGTTGCGGTTTTGATTACAGAAATGAGCTACCCGGCCGGTTCGGGCTCGGTAGCGGCCGGAACGGGATCGGTGACCGGATCGGACACCACCCGACCGATGATTTGCAGGGGCAACCGCACCCAGTCGGGCCGGTGGTTCAGCTCGTGAGTCAGATCAGCAATGGCGGTTTCGAGCAGGTAGGTTTCCAGCAGCATCTGCAGGTCATCGACCCGGGCCGGCACGAACGAGCTCGACTCTACCGTCTGCAGATACGCTTTGAGGAAGAACCCGCTCATGTACTGGGCCCATACATCGGCAAACGGCAGCAGCCGGGGAGCCTCCTCGCGGGTCAGCTGATCGCTCTGCAGGAAGCCTTCGTAGGTAACGTAATAGAGCGAGCGAATCAGCGAGGCCACGTCGCGCAGGGGCGAGCGCTTCAGCCTGCGTTCGCTGTAGCTGCGGGCCGGATCACCGCCAAAATCCTGAATGGCCACGTCGCGCCCGGTAACCAGAATTTTATCCAGCTGCAGGTTGCCGTGTATCCGGATCTTGTCGATATCCAGCTTCCGGGCATAAATACGGCGGAGGGTAGCCAGCACCTGCTCTTTGGCGGGCAGCCGCTGATCGATCTCCTGCCGGACCGACTCGGGTAACCGTCCCTGCGTCCGTTTAAGCGTCTGGAAACTTTCGCGCACCAGCGTCTGCAAACCCGAGAAGAGCGACCGTTGATAATGCAGGGAGAAGCCCTCGGGCGCAAACTCCTTCTGCTGCTTATCCGACGCCAGGGCCAGGTGCATCTGACCGATCCGTATGCCCAGCAAACGGGCCTGCTCGGCCGCCCGCCGACCCAGCAGCTCTTCGGTTTCGGCGGGCAGGTCGCTGAACGCCACGGGCTGGCTCAGCGTGCCGCGGGGTGCTGCCAGGGCCGCTTCCAGCTGCTCTTTATCCCGCGCCAGAATCCGCTCGATGTAGTTAGTAACCCGGTCCAGGATATAGCTCTTCCCGTCGCCATGCCGGTCTTCCATCCGCTGCATCACGCCCAGCATCACCCGGTTGCCGGCGGGGCCCAGCTCAAGAGCACCGGCATAGGCGGGCACATGCGAAAAATTCGCCTGTTCGGACAGGAAGCGCGTCAGTTCGGTGTCGGGGTTGGTGGCCAGATCTACTTTACGGTACAGCTTCAGCTGCCACGATAAGTCGTACGTGATCGACGCGTAGCCCCGCTCTGCCGTGCTCAGCTTCGGCTTGCTGTCCCCGTGTTCCCGAACGTATTCCTGAAGCATCGGGGTAGTCAGGAATACCAGATTATCGGCCGATCCGGTCTGTTCACCCGCTATGTGGCGAAGCAGGGCCAGCTGCACATCGGCCATGTACAGGCCGTCACACAGTACGCCGGTTTCGGTGCCCAACTGCAGGGTGGCCATGACGGCCTGCGGGCAGTTGCTGGTCAGCTTATCGGCGGCACCGCTGCCGGCAAAGGCCAGTGTCAGCTGGTATGTTTCGGGCAGTCCACGCTCGTAGGCTACTTCCAGCAATAGAATATAGGCTGATCCTTCTGCCAGGGGCAGGCTGGCCTGCGCGGTGATACTCAAACCGTAGATAGGCGGTTTATCGGCTCCGAACCAGTCGGTTTTGGGCAGATAAGCCGGGAGTATTTCGGTTTCCAGCTGCTCGCGGGTGCGCCCCTGAAGCAGGCCAGGCCAGTTGTTGATCCGCAGACCCGGCAGCTGCGAGAGGCTCACCGATTCGGCCGCTACTTTGTCGAGAATGAACCACTGGTAGTCATGGGCCGCCAGCGTGAATGCATAGGTTTCGTTGTCGGGAACCGGCGGGAAGGCGTTTTTGCTGAACACCTCAACGGGTACGTACCCCCCGAATCCGCTTAACTCCACGGCCGCAGGCTGGGCAAATTTGGAGAGGTTGACGATAACCAGCAGGGTCTGGTCTTCGTAGGTCCGGGTGAAAGCCAGTACTTTGGGGTTCTCGACGGGCAGAAACGTCATATCCCCCCGCCCGAAAGCCTTGTATCGCTTACGCAGGTGGATCATGCGTTTCATGAACCAGAACAGCGACGACGTGTTGCGTCGCTGGGTTTCCACATTCACCGACTCGTAGTGATACTCCGGGTCCAGGATGGTGGGCAGGTAAAGCCGGTGGGGATTCGTACCCGAAAAACCAGCGTTCCGGTCGGGCGACCACTGCATGGGTGTCCGCACGCCATCGCGGTCGCCGAGATAGACGTTGTCGCCCATACCGATTTCGTCGCCGTAGTAGATAACGGGCGTGCCTGGCAGGGAGAATAGTAAACTGTTGAGCAGCTCAATTTTCTTCCGGTTGTTCCCCATCAGCGGGGCCAGCCGATGCCGGATACCCAGGTTAATTTTGGCCCGCGGGTCCTTGGCGTAGGTCTTGTACATGTAGTCGCGCTCCTCATCGGTCACCATCTCCAGCGTCAGCTCGTCGTGGTTGCGCAGGAAGATGGCCCACTGGCAGTTGTCCGGAATAGCCGGCGTCTGATCGAAGATGTCGGTGATTGGATACCGGTCTTCCATCTGCAGCGACATGAACATGCGGGGCATGACCGGGAAGTGGTAGTTCATGTGACACTCGTCGCCATCGCCGAAGTAAGAGGCCGAATCTTCGGGCCACATGTTGGCCTCGGCCAGGAAAACCACGCCCGGAAAATGATCATCGATGTGTTTTCGCAGCTTCTTCAGGAAGTCGTGGGTCTCGGGCAGGTTTTCGCCGTTGGTCCCTTCGCGCTCGAACAGGTACGGCACCGCATCGAGCCGGAACCCATCGACGCCCAGCTCGCACCAATAGTCGATGAGCTTGAAAATCTCGGCCTGTACCTCCGGGCTATCGTAGTTCAGGTCGGGCTGGTGATGAAAGAACCGGTGCCAGTAGTACTGCTGCGCTTCGTGGTCCCAGGTCCAGTTGGAGCTCTCGAAATCCTGAAAAATGATCCGGACATCGCGGTACTGCTCGGGGTTGTCGGTCCAGACGTAATAATCGCGTTCGGGCGAGCCTTTGGGAGCTTTCCGGGCCCGCTGAAACCACGGATGCTGATCGGAGGTGTGGTTGATGACCAGCTCGGTAATAACCTTCAGATTGCGCTGATGGGCTTCGTCGAGCAGGGTTTTGAATTCCTCGATGGTTCCGTACGAGGGGTTGATGGTGTAGTAATCGGCAATGTCGTAGCCGTCGTCGCGTAGGGGCGATGGATAGAACGGCAGCAGCCAGATGGCCGTCACCCCCAGTTCCTGCAGGTAGTCGAGTTTTTCGAGCAGGCCCTGGAAATCACCAATGCCATCGCCATTGCCATCGCGAAATGCTTTTATGTGTAATTCGTAGATAATGGCGTCTTTGTACCAATACAGATTTTCGGTTTCTGTTGCTTTACGTTGAGTCATGATCTTGCTGGTTTAGTAGCGCACCTACCCCGGCCAGTTACTCGCCTTGTTTGATAGGATATTATATAAGGAACTGGCTACGGGCTGTTTTGTATGCAGCAGCCGCCCGAAAAGCCCGTTTTGCTATTAGCCGGAACCAACTGGCTACCTCCTTATTCGACCGCTAAGGGCCGGTTTTCGGGCTGCTGCGGGTTGGGTCGGGTGCTGGCTTCGCGCACAAACCCTTCCTTGAGGTGTTCATAAAAAGACACCGGATCGACCAGCGACGCGGCTCCCTGCGCCATAAGCCCGCCCAGCAGCAGCTGAAAAATAGCCGAGTGGCGATCGGTCATTTCAAGCACCAGAATGGCCGCGGTAAACGGCGACCGAACGACCCCGGTCAGAAAGCTTACCATACTGACCAGGATGATGAGGTTATGATCGGCAGGCGATATGCGGGCCAGTCGCCCCAGCGCATCGCCCAGGATGGCCCCGGCACTCAGCGAAGTGGCAAATACGCCCCCGGCTCCTCCGCTGCTGTAGCTGAGCGCCATACCCGCAAACCGCACCGGAAACAAGTACCAGGGGGTCTCGCCCGTATTCTGAAACAGCAGGCGGTTGATAATGGGTTTACCCGTCCCGGCCGCGTCCATGCCTACCCAGAACACCAGTCCGGCCAGCAGCAGCCCGCAACCGGCCACCCAGCCCGCCTGTGCCGGCAGCGTCCTGAACCGCTGGCGGTAGCGGTTGATCCACAGCAGGGTTTTGGCAAAAAGAGCACCCGCCAGCCCACACAACAACGCAATCAGCATCACGATACCCAGCAGCCAGCCCGTAGAGACCGTAACCTTCGGAAAGCCCAGGTACAGATACGGCCCCTGAATAGCCTGCGCCGTCATACCGGCAATGATGACGGCGGTGAAGACGGCGGTTCGAAACCGGGTGATGTGGGTTTGGGTCAGCTCCTCTACTACGAAGACAATACCGCCGAGTGGGGTGTTGAACGCAGCCGCCAGGCCAGCCGCCCCGCCCGTTACCAGCGCAATCTGCCGCGACAGCTGCGGCCAGCCGGCGGGTTGCAGCCGGTTGATTGCCCTGAATATGGCGGCCGATATCTGGATGGTTGGCCCCTCGCGCCCAATGACCCCGCCCCCCAGCAGCAGGGCTACACTGCTGATTACTTTGACCACCGCCACCCGCAGACTCAGCAGATACGCCGTGTAGCCGTGGGTTTTGGGATGGGATAATTCAATGCCGGCCATGACCTGCGGAATACCACTGCCCCGCGCGGCCGGCGCCAGCCAGCGCACCAGTCCCCAGGCTAGTAGGAAAGCCACCGGCGTCAGGACGAATGTCAGGAGCGGGTTAGTATGAAACCAGTGAAAACTAAGCTCTTCTGCCCATTCAAAGGCTTTTTCGTAGCCTACCGCTACCAGCCCGGTCAGCAATGAGGCCACCCAGAACGGCAAACTCTGCAAAATAACCCGTCGTACCGGTCCCGTATAGACCCGACGAATCACGTACTGGTCGATCCAGGCCAAAACCCGGGCATACCGGGATTCTTTGTTGATCATTGATGAACACCATTGATTAGCTAGACAACGACCTGATTTCGATTGTGGTTTACGGCCCGGGCGGTTCTAAGCAGATTGTAAGGTTTTGCCAAATCCCCTACCCGCCCCTTAGGCTTACTCCTGAGCTGGGCATACTGTTTATGAACGCGCTGCCACTTCGACCAGACTATTTCTGCCGCTTTGTCGGTCTGGTACAATGGTTATAAGCGGGGTACGCTGTCCCTGATTAGCCCTCTCTAAGCCAATTCTAAGTATATCCTAAGCTCCTTCTTAGGTTTCGCGTCCATCTTGCCACCATCGAAGACAGCTTCCCGCTGTTCAGGAATACTGAATTAACCCTACATGTTATGAAAAACAAGCATCCCCTTTCAGGACCACTGGCCGTTGTCGGTTTGCTGGTTACTATACAGGCGTCGGCTCAGACGCCGGCTCCCGATGCACCGACCCTGATGAATATGGGCCGCTTCGACGAAGCCAAGCAGAAACTTCGGCAGGACGCCCAGCAGAATCCGGGCATGCAGACGTACTTTAACGCTGGCTACGGCTATCTGCGCGCCGGACAGCCCGACTCGGCCCGCATCTGGTTCGAGAAAGGAGTTCCTTCGGACGAGAAGCGGGTACCCCTTAACGAAACGGGTATTGCCATTACCCATCTGGTTCAGAACAACACCACCGAAGCCAGCGCCAAACTGGCCGATGTGGTCAAGAAAAGCAAAGGGAAAAACGTGGACATCCTGTACCGGATCGGCGAAGCCTACACAGGGTATCTCACCCCCGACAGTGGTTCCATCAAGCCTCGTTATCCGCGGGTCGTCAACGCGGCTTCGGCCATCGACTACCTGAACCGGGCTGCCGAGCGGGACAAGAAAAACGCGTCGGTTCAGCTGGCGCTGGGCGATGCGCACTACCTGAATAAAGACGCCGGGACCGCCGTTACCCGCTACGAGAGTGCGCTGGAAATGGGCATGGATGCCTCCCGGGTCTATCAGCGGATTGGCGATATCTACTGGCAGGGTCGAAACCTGAACCTGTCGGTCGAGAACTACAAAAAAGCCATCGAAGCCAATCCCCGCTACGCCCCGGCTTACCGACAGCTGGCCGAACTTTATTACCTCGTCAATCGCTACAAGGAGGCCGCCAACTATACCGATCAGTACATTCGGGTGTCGGGCGATCGGCGGGCCGATATGCTGCTCCGGTCCGCTCAGTTTCATTTCCTGGCCAACAATTTCCAGCAGGCCGTAAACGTCATCGACAGCAACCGGGCTGTGCTGGCCCAGAACCCAATCGTTTACCGCATTGAGGGCTGGGCCTACTCGTCGCTGAAGCAGCCGCAGAAAGCCATTGAAAACATCAGCACCTTTCTCGAAAAAGCGCCCCAGAAGGCTATGCCCGACGATTATAAATACCTGGGACGGGCGTATCTGGCGCAGGAAGGGTTTGCCAATGATTCGCTCAAGGCGCAGAACGACTCAGTCGGTATAGCCTACCTGCTCAAAGCGGCCCCGGCCGATACCAGCGAGAACCTCTACAGCGACGTAGCCAAATACTACTACCGGACCAAGAAGCACCCGCAGGCCGTGGCCGCGCTCGACTCAGCTGCTAAACACGGCTTCAAAGCCGACATGCAGGATCTGTTCCGGTACGGCATGAGCAACTACACCCTCGGGTTTGCCCGCGATAGCCTGGGTAAACTGCAGCGGGATACGCTTCGCTTCGCCAAAGCCGATTCGGCCCTAGCCCTGGCGCAGCAGGGTTCGCCCGATTATTCGCCCACGGTGCTGTACCGGGCCAAGGCTAACTACTACGCCTACACGCCCGAAGAGGCCGTCAGAAATGGCAAAGCCCGCCCTTATTTCGAGCAGTTTATCGGCATGGTTGCTGACAAGGAAGAGGAGCGGAAGCGGTATCAGAAAGATTTGGCACTCGCCTTCAAGTACCTGATATCGTACCACGAACTGGTCACCAAAGACCAAACCGCCCGGGCCGACTGGCTCAAACGCGGACTCACCCTGCTGCCCAATAATACCGACCTGGCCAAAATTGCCACGGCCGATACCGACGACTCAACGGATCAGTAACGAGTCTTTTCCAGACTAGTCTGCCTGCCCACTCCTCATACTCAAACCGGTCTACAGCTACGACGGGTTGCGTATGAGGAGTTTTGCGTGTACAGCCGTGGGCAATTACCCGCATCAGACTCCTATGATACGAGGGTGAAAATATTTGAAAAATACAATTTTTGAAGAGATGGCCTGCGAGTATTTGTCTACTCGCTGTTGCGTTAATCCGGGCGGTAAACCAAGCGATGGAGCCGACGGGCAATTAGCACTATACAGTACTCGCCGTAGGTCAGAATGAACTATGAGGAGTTATTCTTATATTTTTTTAATGTAACACTTCTTTTTATAGTGGTCTCTAAGGGAATTCTAAGTATTTTCTAAGGTCTTCTTTAGTAGTCTTTCCGTATTTGCCACAGTAGAAGCTGTTCAATTTACCCCACAGGTTCAGCGGCTTACACCGGCACCTAACTTTTGTCCAGAATAACTCATCTTATGAATGCATCTTCGGGTATCAGTGTCTTCTTCGTGAGCGCTCTAGTGATTTCACTGGCAGGCTGCTCGGCTCGGTCTGAATCGAGCGAAACAAAAGAGGCAGCGGAAAAACCGGCTTTCCCGGTTATCGAGCTTACTAACCAGGACGCCACCCTCGACCATGACTACGCCAGCAACCTCGAAGCGGTGCAGAACGTGGAGGTACGCGCCCGGGTAGCCGGCTACCTCGATAAGATTCTGGTCGATGAAGGGCAACCCGTTCGCAAAGGGCAACTCATGTTTCAGCTGAACGATGCCGAATACCGCGTGGAAACCGCCCGGGCACAGGCCAGTCTCGAAAACGCCACCGCCCAGGCCAAAACGGCAGAAGTGGAGATGGAACGGGTAAAGCTGCTGGTCGATAAAAACATCATATCGGCTTCGGAACTGAAACTGGCCAGGGCCAAACGCGAGTCGGCTCAGGCATCGATCAACGAAGCCAAAGCGGCACTGGCCAAAGCCCGGCTGCACGTCTCGCTGGCGGGCGTCAGAGCGCCTTTCGATGGGGTCATCAACCGCATTCCGTTTAAGCCGGGTAGCCTGATCGAGGAAGGCGCCCTGCTGACGACCGTATCCGACGTTCGGGAGATCTACGCCTACTTCAACGTCTCCGAGAAAGAATACCTGGCCTTCGTCAAGAAACGGAAAAGCCCCGACAAGACGACCAGCAAGGAAGTCGACCTGCTGTTAGCCGACGACTCGCCCTATTCTCATAAAGGAAAGATCGAAACGACCGAGACCATTTTTGAAGGTAACTCCGGCACCATTGCGTTCCGGGCCCGCTTTCCGAACCCCAACCGGCTGCTGCGCCACGGGGCTACGGGTAAAGTACGTTTGTCGACCGATGTGGATGATGCCCTGCTGGTTCCCCAGAAAGCCGTATTCGAAGTACAGGACAAAAATTTCGTGTACGTGGTTGACGCCAACAACAAGGTAAAGACCCGCAGTTTTATTCCCCGGAGCCGGGTCGATCAGTTTTACATCGTGCAGTCGGGGCTGCGTCCCGGCGAGCGGATCGTCTACGAAGGCATCCAGAACGTTAAGGATGGCCTGACCATTACGCCCCAGACCTTACCCGCCAACGAACTGCGCGCCCTGTACGCGTCGGCCGACTAGTGTTTACAGACCTCCCCCAGTTTGTGCGTCAGGCTTCCCCTCTCGTAACCCGTACATAAACTCAACGCATATGTTCAAAACCTTCATCAAGCGTCCGCTGCTCTCGACCGTCATCTCGGTCGTGATTGTGTTGATGGGTGTACTGGCCCTGACCAGTCTGCCTGTGACCCAGTTTCCGGATATTGTTCCGCCCTCGGTAACGGTAACGGCGAAATACACGGGTGCCAACGCGGAGGTATCTACCAAAGCCGTTGCTACCCCGCTGGAACGGGCCATCAACGGGGTGCCGGGCATGACCTATATGACCTCCATGTCGGGTAACGACGGCACAACCCTCATTCAGGTCTTTTTCAACGTAGGTACCGATCCCGATCTGGCCGCTGTAAACGTACAGACCCGCGTCACTACCGTGCTGGATGAGCTTCCCGAAGAGGTGATCAAAGCGGGGGTGCAGACCGAAAAAGAGGTGAACAGCATGCTGCTTTACCTCAACATCGTCAGCGACGACCCTACCGTCGACGAGAAGTTCATCTACAATTTTGCCGACATCAACATTCTGGCCGAGCTCAAGCGGATCGATGGCGTAGGCTTTGCCGCGATCATGGGGAACCGCGATTATTCGATGCGGGTGTGGCTCAAGCCCGACCGGATGACGGTGTATGACGTCTCGGCCGACGAGGTGATTGCGGCCATCCGGAAGCAGAACGTGGAAGCGGCCCCCGGTAAAGCCGGCGAGAGTGCAGACCGCGACCCTCAGACTTTGCAATACGTGCTGCGCTATAAAAAGATGACGGTGTATGACGTCTCGGCCGACGAGGTGATTGCGGCCATCCGGAAGCAGAACGTGGAAGCGGCCCCCGGTAAAGCCGGCGAGAGTGCAGACCGCGACCCTCAGACTTTGCAATACGTGCTGCGCTATACGGGTAAATTTTTCGAGCCCGCCCAATACGAAAATCTGGTTCTCCGCGCCAATGCCGACGGCTCGCTGCTTCGGCTGAAAGATGTGGCCAGCGTAGAATTCGGCTCCGTCGATTACGGCGTCCTGTCTAAAACCGACGGCCGTCCCTCGGCGGCTATCATGCTCAAGCAGCGCCCGGGGTCCAACGCCCGCGACGTTATTGCCAACGTAAAAGCCCGCATGGCCGAGCTGAAAGAAAGCTCGTTCCCGACGGGCATGACCTATATGACCTCCATGTCGGGTAACGACGGCACAACCCTCATTCAGGTCTTTTTCAACGTAGGTACCGATCCCGATCTGGCCGCTGTAAACGTACAGACCCGCGTCACTACCGTGCTGGATGAGCTTCCCGAAGAGGTGATCAAAGCGGGGGTGCAGACCGAAAAAGAGGTGAACAGCATGCTGCTTTACCTCAACATCGTCAGCGACGACCCTACCGTCGACGAGAAGTTCATCTACAATTTTGCCGACATCAACATTCTGGCCGAGCTCAAGCGGATCGATGGCGTAGGCTTTGCCGCGATCATGGGGAACCGCGATTATTCGATGCGGGTGTGGCTCAAGCCCGACCGGATGACGGTGTATGACGTCTCGGCCGACGAGGTGATTGCGGCCATCCGGAAGCAGAACGTGGAAGCGGCCCCCGGTAAAGCCGGCGAGAGTGCAGACCGCGACCCTCAGACTTTGCAATACGTGCTGCGCTATACGGGTAAATTTTTCGAGCCCGCCCAATACGAAAATCTGGTTCTCCGCGCCAATGCCGACGGCTCGCTGCTTCGGCTGAAAGATGTGGCCAGCGTAGAATTCGGCTCCGTCGATTACGGCGTCCTGTCTAAAACCGACGGCCGTCCCTCGGCGGCTATCATGCTCAAGCAGCGCCCGGGGTCCAACGCCCGCGACGTTATTGCCAACGTAAAAGCCCGCATGGCCGAGCTGAAAGAAAGCTCGTTCCCGACGGGCATGACCTATAACTACGCCTACGATGTGTCCCGCTTCCTGGACGCGTCGATCAACGAGGTTATTCATACCCTGGTCGAAGCCTTTATTCTGGTATTTATCATCGTGTTCCTGTTTTTGCAGGATTGGCGGTCAACGCTCATCTGCGCCCTGGCGGTGCCGGTAGCTCTGGTCGGTACGTTTGCCTTCATGAGCATGATCGGGTTTTCGATCAACCTGCTAACCCTGTTTGCGCTGGTGCTGGCCATCGGTATTGTAGTTGACAATGCCATTGTGGTGGTCGAAGCCGTTCATGCCAAGATGACCGAAGAGCATCTGTCGCCCCGGGCGGCTACGTTCGGAGCCATGAGCGACATTGCCGGGGCTATCGTAGCCATTACCCTGGTTATGTCGGCGGTGTTCGTGCCAGTGGCGTTTATGTCGGGGCCGGTCGGTATTTTCTACCGGCAGTTCTCGCTGACGCTGGCCATCGCCATTGTTATTTCGGGGGTTAACGCGCTGACGCTGACGCCCGCCCTCTGTGCGCTGCTGCTGCGGCCAGTTCATGGCGAGCAGAAAGGCCTGCTGGGTCGTTTTTTCGCCCGCTTCAACCGTGGCTACGATGCATTGTCGAACCGGTACCAGCGGCTGCTGACGCCGGTTCTGAACCGGGGCGTAATCACCTGGGGGCTCCTCTTGCTCTTTATTCTGGGCACCTGGGGAGTTAGTACCATCCTGCCGGGCGGCTTTATTCCGACCGAAGACCAGGGCATGATCTACGTGAACGTTACCACACCCGCCGGCGCCACCGTAGACCGGACCGAGAAAGTGCTGGACGCGATCGAGGAGGTGGTGTCGAAAGAAGAATCGGTCGAAAACGTATCGACCCTGGCCGGATTCAGCCTTATGACCGACGGGGCGGGGGCTTCGTATGGCATGGGGATGATCAACCTCAAACCCTGGGAAGAGCGGTCGGTGACGATGCAGGAACTGATCGAGATCCTGGAAGAAAAAACGGGACACATTCACGATGCCAGTATCCAGTTCTTCCCTCCGCCCACCGTACCGGGGTTTGGTAACTCGAGCGGCTTTGAACTGCGCCTGCTGGACCGGGGCCGTAGTGGCGACCTCCAGAAAACCGCCCAGGTAGCCGACAAATTCATCGAAGCCCTGAAGCAGCGGCCCGAGATCCGGGACGCGTTCACCAGCTTCGACCCGAGTTTCCCGCAGTACCTGTTACAGGTCGACCAGGAAAAAGCCGCTCAAAAAGGGGTGTCTATCGATAACGCCATGGGTACGCTCCAGACGCTGATGGGTAGTTATTACGCGTCTAACTTCATCCGCTTCGGTCAGATGTACAAGGTGATGGTACAGGCCGACCCCAGCTACCGGACCAAGCCCGAAGACGTACTCAACCTGCGGGTCAAGAACGACCAGGGCGAGATGGTACCTTACTCCAACTTTGTCCGGCTTCAGCGGGTTTACGGACCCGAGCAGCTGACCCGGTACAATATGTATACCTCGGCCATGATCAACGGCGACGCAGCGCCGGGCTACAGCAGTGGCGATGCGATTCGGGCCATCGAAGAGGTAGCTGAATCCCAGCTCCCCAAAGGGTTCGGTTTCGAATGGTCGGGTATGACCCGGGAAGAAGTGCTGTCGGGCGATCAGGCCATGTACATCTTCGCCATCTGTCTGGTGTTCGTATACCTGCTGCTGGTGGCCCAGTACGAAAGCATCTTCCTGCCGCTGCCGGTTATCCTCTCACTGCCCACGGGCGTGTTTGGCTCCTTTGCCTTTTTGCAGCTGATGGGGCTTCAGAACAACATCTACGCGCAGGTGGCGCTGGTGATGCTGATCGGTCTGCTCGGCAAAAACGCGATTCTGATTGTGGAGTTCGCCAACCAGCGACAGAAAGAAGGGCTGCCGATCGTGAAGGCGGCAATGGAAGGAGCCGTTTCGCGGCTTCGCCCGATCCTGATGACCTCCTTTGCGTTCATTGCCGGACTGATTCCGCTCTGTATTGCGTCGGGCGCGGGGGCCGTCGGAAACCGGTCCATCGGTACGGCGGCAGCGGGCGGTATGCTGACCGGAACGCTGTTCGGGCTCGTCGTGATCCCGGGTCTGTTTGTCATCTTCGCTAAACTAGCCGAACGCTTTGGCTCGAAAACCCCGGCCGACGGTGATCCTGAAGACACCGACAACCAGCTCCACGAAGCCGATTCTGTTCCTGCTTATTCACAAAACCACACCAATGGTGCCGTCATTCATCCCTAAATCATATTTCCTAAGCGCGGGCCGTTTGGCGACCCTGGTTCTGGTTATCAGTAGCTGTCAGGTAGCCCGGCCGGTACAACCCTCCGTGCCCCATCCCCTGCCGGGTTCCTTTGCCGGCAGTCAGGATACGTCCAGCATTGCCGCCCAGGGCTGGCGCACTTTCTTTGCCGACCCCAGTCTGGTGTCGCTCATCGATACGGCCCTGGCGGGTAACCTCGACCTGCGGATTGCCACCCAGCGGATCGAAGTGGCCCGGGCTGCGTTCGACTACAGCCGTGGGTTCCTGGTCCCTTCGGTCAATGCGGTAGCCTCGGCCGGTGTTGACCGCTTTGGCCGAAACACCCTCAACGGCGTGGGCAACTTCGATACTAACCTGTCCGATAATATCCGCGGGGATCAGGTCATTCCGAACCCAACGCCCGATTTTTTCCTGGGCGCCCGTAGCACCTGGGAGGTCGATATCTGGGGGAAACTCAGGAACCGGCGCAAAGCAGCTTACCTACGCCTGCTGGCCTCGGAAGAAGGACGTCATGCGGTCGTTACGGCGCTGGTATCGGAGATAGCGCGGTATTATTACACCCTGCTGGCCCTCGACGGGGAGCTGGAGATATTACAGAAGAATATCAACTTTCAGCAAAATGCGCTGGAGCTGGTTCGGGTACAGAAACAGGCGGGCCGGGTTACCGAGCTGGGCGTTCAGCAGTTTTCGGCTCAGCTCCTCAACACCCGCAGCCGACAGGGCCAGGTGCAGCAGCGGATCGTAGAAGCCGAGAACCAGCTGAACCGCCTGCTGGGTCGTTTTCCGCAACCCATCGCGCGGGGGCAGTCGCTGCGGGGTCGGGAGCTGCCGGGTCAGGTAACATCGGGTATACCCGCGCAGATGCTCACCCGCCGACCCGATATTCGGCAGGCCGAGCTGGAACTACAGGCCGCCAACGTCGATATCGACGTAGCCCGGGCCGAGTTTCTGCCCAGCCTGAACCTGTCTGCCTACGTGGGGCTCAATGCGTTCCGCACGTCGGTGCTGTTCAATCCGGGCTCCATTGCCGCGGGTATCCTGGGTGGACTATCCGCTCCGATCCTGAACCGTCGTTTCCTGAAAGCCAGCTACGGCCAGTCGATAGCCCAGAGCCGCGAACTGCTGTATCGGTACCACCAGACGGTTCAGACCGGGTTCAGCGAGGTGGTTACCAGTCTGCGGGGGGTCGAAAACTACCGCAACGTGGCTGACCTCCAGGCCCAGGAAGTCAACGTGCTGAATCAGGCCGTTACCGTCTCGAACGATCTCTTTGCCGGGGGCTACGCATCTTACCTGGAGGTGATCACGGCGCAGCGCAGCGTGCTGGAGGCAGAACTGGCGCTGATCAACACCCGGCAGGAGCAGTTTTTGTCCCTGACCGATCTGTATCGATCGTTGGGGGGCGGCTGGGATTAGTTAATCCCTGGCCTGCTCAGCTGACAGACCGCATCGAATCGCCCCGGGGCCGTATTCGATGCGGTTTTTTCGTTGCGTAGCGATTTAGACCACTGGACAATACGGGTTAAGTTCCTGATTTTAGTTAAGTTGCGCATAACTCCTCTCCAGTATGCGGCTTATTTACCTTCTGTTGCTCCTGCCTTATACCCTGTTGGCACAGCAAACCGGCTGGCAGGAGCTTACCATCTCGGATGGGCTCTCGCAGGGCATGATCTTCGATCTGGCCCAGGACCATACCGGTTATATCTGGGTGGCGACCAAAGACGGCCTCAACCGATACGACGGCCATAACTTCCGGGTTTTTACCCACGACCCCTACAATCCGTTCAGCCTCTCGGACAATTCCTGCTCAGCCCTGCTCGTAGACCGGCACAAACGACTGTGGATCGGCACCCTCACCCGCGGGCTGAACCTGTTCGACGATCGGACGCAACGGTTTTACCACATCCGGGTCAGCGACCAGCCGGGGCCCAATGCCGGCAATTATGACATTCGTGTCATTACCGAAGACCCCGATGGCAACATCTGGATTGGCACCGATAAGAACAAAATTTTCAAGATTACCCTGCCCCGGGACAAACTGCCCGATCAGGCCGACCTCACCGACCGGGTGCAGATTCAGACGCTTGACATCAGCACGGCAGCGTCGATGAACACCATTTTTTCGTTCAGCTTTCAGCCCGACGGGCGGGCGTTTCTGGGGGCTGCCTACGGCGTTTACCGATTCGACTGGCGCCATCCGACCCGAACCTACGAGCTGGACTTTACCCTGAAAGAGCCGCTCGACTTTCATGCCGTTTACACGGACCCCGAGCGCGACCTTTGGTTTGCCAGCACCCGGGATCGAATCATTGGCTGGCATAAGGGTCAGCAGAAAAGCATTGCGCTGCCCCACAGCAATTACGTTGGTGTGCAGATCCAGCCCATCGACCGCAACACCCTGGCGATTGCCACCCCGGACCACCTCTGGATCATGTCGCCCGCCGAGCTGTTCAGCCAGACCCGACTGTCTCCCGAAACGGCCTTTGTAGCCCTGCCCGCCCACGTTTACTCGATCACCAATCTGCTCCGGGACCGGACCGGCAATATCTGGGTCGGCACGAGCGGCTACGGACTGAGACGGTTTAACCCGATTATCCGGCAGTTCAACTCCTACCTGGCCAACCACTCACTCTCCAACCTCTTCGTCGACCGGCAGGGCCGTATTTACGCCCGTCACCAGTTTGCCTATGCCCAGCTTGACCGTCCCTCGAACACGCTGCGGCCGTTTCTCGACGAACGACTGGCTGCGGCCGACAAGCGACAGCGTTTCATGATGCAGGACAGCCGCGGGTTCTTCTGGGTATCGAACGTCAACTTCATGACCCATGAGAATCAGCTGTTCAAGTTCTCGCCCGACTGGAAGCTCCTTAAGAAATTCCCCCTGCCGGCTAAGGTAACCTTCGGCTTTTACGGCAACTACACCGTAGAAGACAAAGTGGGTAACCTCTGGATCGGAGCCGTAGACGGTCGGCTTCTGACGTTCAACACCCGCACGGAAACGTTTGGCGTTTTAGCCTATGATTCGTTACTACCCCGGAGCGGAGCCGTTATCGAGACCTATGCCCTGCGCTTCGACCCGGCGGGAACGCTCTGGATCGGTACCCAGTCAGGTCTGGTTCGCGTTGCACATCCGCTCGATAAACCCGCGTTCTCAATCTATAAAACCATTCCTACCGACCGGCAAAGCCTGAGCCACGACTTTATCACCTGCCTGATCGATGATCCGCAGCAACCCCAACGCTATTTGTGGGTCGGCACGAAAGGCGGGGGTCTGGAGCGACTCGATAAACAAACCGGCCGTTTCACCTACTTTACCGAAGCCCAGGGCTTGCCCAACCGGGTCATTTACGGCCTGCTCTCCGATGCCTCCGGGATGCTGTGGCTGAGTACCAACCGGGGCCTGTCTCAGTTTAATCCCCGCACCGGCACCTTCCGGAACTTCTCCAAAGCCGATGGCCTGCAGGATGATGAGTTCAACACCTCTTCGTTCTATAAAACCCCATCGGGTGAGCTGCTCTTCGGGGGTGTCAACGGACTCAACAGTTTCAGGCCTGAGAACCTGATTCGCAAAACGGGGCCCGCCCCCCAGGCCCATATCATTGGCCTAAAAGTCAACAATGAAGTGGTTACGGTGGGGGGCGCCGATGGACTGCTGGCCCAGAGTATCGACTACACGCAGCGGCTTGACCTCTCGCCTACCCAAACCCTGCTGACCCTTGAGTTCGGGCTCATGGATTACAGCCACTCGACCCGAAACCGGTACCGCTACCGGCTGGAGGGCATCGACCGGAACTGGGTAGAAGCCGGCACCGTTCGGTTTGCCAACTACGCTCAGCTTCCCTACGGGCAATATACGTTTCAGATGATGGGGTCGGCCGATGGTGAAGTCTGGAGCAGGCCGGTGACGCTGGCCATACACGTTCAGCCGCCTTTTTACCGAACCTGGTGGGCCTATCTGCTGTACATCGGCCTGCTCCTCCTGCTGGGGTGGTTGTTATACCGTTTCCAGCAGCAGCGCTGGCTGCTGCGGCAGCAGGTTCTGTTCGAGCAGAAAGAAGCGGCCCGGCTGGCGGAGCTGGATGCGTTCAAGACCCAGTTTTTCACCAATATTTCGCATGAGTTCCGGACCCCGCTAACCCTGATTCTGGGCCCCATCGAGCAGGCCATGCAGGACTACGCGCACGACGCCCGCTTCCCGCTCGTGCACCGGAACGCCAACCGGTTGCTGAGCCTGATCAACCAGCTTCTGGATATCAGCAAGCTGGACGCCGGTCAGCTCATACCCCGACCGGAACCCGGCGATCTGGCGTCGTTCCTGCGGTTACTGGCCAGCTCGTACCGGTCGCTGGCCGAAAGCCGGCAAATCCTGTTCAGCTTTGAGCAGAACGAGCCCGAACGGTGGGCGCGCTTCGATGCGGACAAAATAGAGAAGATCGTCACGAACCTGCTCACCAACGCATTTAAATTCACCCCGGCCGGGCATCAGGTCCGGATGCAGGTGCGTTATCCGGCACCCGGTTTGTCGGGTTCCTGGGAAGTCCGGGTTCAGGACACAGGCATCGGGATCGCCCCGACGCACCTGAAGCATATTTTCGAGCGGTTTTACCAGATTGACGGCAAGATCGGCTGGTCCATCGAAGGAACCGGCATCGGCCTGGCGCTGGTCAGTGAACTGGTTGGCGTACTCGGCGGCACCATCGACGTAGACAGCACCGAAGGGGTAGGCACGACCTTTACGGTTAGGCTCCCCCTGGTCAACGCCACCCCGCCCCCGGCCGCTGCGGCAGCCGCTGCCAGCCCCGAACCGACCAACCGGGTGGTCAGCGACCGGAGTGCGGCCCGAAGCGCCCATCTGCTACCCGTCATCCACGATAACCTCCTGCTGATCGTCGACGATAATGCTGATATCAGAACCTATATCCGTAGTATTTTCGAGAACGACTACCAGGTGCTGGAAGCGGCCGATGGGCTGGAAGGCCTGGAATGCGCCACTACCTGCTTGCCCGACATCGTAATCTGCGATCTGATGATGCCCCGGCTCGACGGGCTCAGCTTCTGCAGCACCCTGAAGAGCCAGGATTCGACCAGCCATATCCCCATTGTGATGCTGACCGCCAAAGCAACGCCCGAAGACCGAATCGACGGTTTTCGGCGCGGGGCCGATGAGTACCTGACCAAGCCCTTCAACCGGGCCGAGATCACGGTGCGGGTGCAGAACCTGGTGCAGAACCAGGTTCGGTTGCGCCAGTATCTGACTGGCCAGCGCCAGGTACCCAGTCCGACCCAGGCACCCATGACGGCCCGGGAACTCGACTTCCTGCAGCGGGTTCGGCTCGCGATCAACAGTCAGCTGGCCAACAGCAGCTTCGATGTTGGCCAGCTGAGCACGACCGTTTCCATGAGTCAGCGGCAGCTGGTTCGTAAACTAAAAGCCCTGACCGGCCAGACAGCCGTTGAGTTTGTTCGTAACCAGCGGCTCGATCATGCGGCCGAACTACTGGCTCAGGGTCGCTATAGCGTTTCGGAGGTAGCCTATCAGGTCGGTTTTGAGAGCCTTCCGTATTTTACCAAAGTGTTTCAGGATAAATTTGGCCGTTTGCCATCCTCCTACGTGCCGGCCAGACACTCTGGCGTGTAATGCCGGACTCCTCAAGATTGGCTACGCGGCTTTCTTCCGGGCTTGTCATATGGCTGCCAGCCAGGGCTGTCAGTGTGTCCCGTCGTCGGGTATGTGCCGACCAGTCTGTCCTCTAAAAAAGACTTTCCCAAAAAAAGAGCCCCCAACCAGTGGTTGAGGGCTCAGAGGCACTCGTTGCTTGATAAAGAAAGAGGAAGGTTGAGGTAAAGCCTGCCGAAACAGACCCGTGGATGGGTTTCCGTAACCGGATGTTCGTCCGATACAGCTTCTGCCTTCGGGCAAAAACCAGAGGTTGACGAACATTCACTCAGGAAGCTTTGACAAAGGTAGCTGGCCTCCCCCTCAACCCCCTGTCACTTTCGCGCCATAAATTGTCGCTATTGTGCCATAGTATACTGTTTTACAGTAGTATTTTTGCAACCCGGCGGGACATTGTCGACCGATAAACGCGTACAGATAGATGATAGCCAGTCCACACGCTAAATAATCTATATTATCTATCAACATAACTTTATTGATGACCTGGCGTTTTCCACATCCTGAAAGGTCTTACATATACCCGTTTGTCTATCTGTTTGTCTGTCTGCTGACAAACGGCATGGCTCAGTCATTCCGGTTTACGAAGCCTACCCAGATCATTACGGGTCAGGATGGTCTGCCACAGTCATTCGTGTGCGGCCTTGTGCAGGACATCGACGGGTTTATCTGGGTCGGTACCCGCGACGGACTGGCCCGCTACGACGGTGCTGACTTCCGCTACTACCGGCACGACCAAACCGACACTACGACCCTGCAGTCGAACGCCGTTACCTCCCTCTACAGCGATTATCAGCATCAGCTCTGGATCATGCAGGATGATGGGCTCGATCAGCTCGACCCACGAACGGGTGTCATCCGGCATGTTGGTAATCTACCCGCCGTGCGTCGGGTGCATAGTCGTTTTCACCAGCATCAGTCAACGGCCTGGATCGACCCGCGGGGGCGTTTCTGGGTGGCCTCCAAACAGGGTGGTCTGTTTCGTATCGAGCCGCAAACGGGCCGGGTCCGGCATCTGAACCGACAGCAGAACGGCCTGCTCAGCGATACCGTCAAGGCCCTCGTTGCCGATGGGCGTCGGCAGCTCTGGGTCTTCACGCAAAAAGGCATGAGTCGGTGGGATGAGCGCCGGCACCGTTTTATCAATTACCCCCTGCCGTTTACCCTGGCGCAACCTACCGAACCCGAACGGGTACAGGATGAGCTGCCCGGCCTGATCGTCAGCACCACCGGCGAACTCATTACCGCCGACCGCAGCTCGTTTATCCTTTTCGACCCCAAGCGGGGCCGCTACCGTCGGCTGCCGGTTCCGGTGCCAATGAACTACGGTACCGCCTGGCTCCAGGCCGACAGCTCGGGTGGTTTCTTTACCGACCTGGCCGGGCAGGTTTTTCACTATTCACCCCGGCAGGGTTTCCAGAAACGGTGGGAAACAGACCTGACTGCTTACCGGCATCCGCAATCGTTTCTCATCGACCGGTCGGGGGTGATGTGGTACGGCACCAACGCGGCCGGTCTCCGGCGGGTCGATCTTACCGCGCCCGACTTCACGACCTATCCCTACCATACCGCTTTTCATCCGGACGTTCTTCAGCAGGAGCTGGGTTTGCCTATCCAATCGCTGTTGCCGTCGCTGGGTCGGCCCGAACGGATGCAGCACTTCAGCTCGTACCTTTGCCGGACGGTTCATGATCCGCAGCAACGCATCTGGTTTGCCCACGATCGTGACGTAGGGTATTATGACCCTCGCAGCCGAACTGGTCGGCCCCTCCCTCCTCTCCCCAACGATCAGTCGGCCGGCTCGGCCATTCGGGGCATAGCCCTGTCGCCCGCCGGGGGGTTGTGGTGTATCCAGAGCAACGGCCTGATCTGGTACTTCGACCCTTCGGCTCGGCATTGGACACTCCCCTTTGGCCGGACCATGCCCTACGGCCGGCTGGTGGTCGTTGATCTGCTGGCCGACAGGGACCAACTGTGGATTACTACCCTGGACCGGGGCCTGCTCCGTTTTTCGCTGTCGACCCGCCAGACCCGTATCTATGATCATGCGCAACTGCCCGGCACATTTCTGACCAATCGGTTACTGGGCATTATGCAGGATCCCCAGCGGGCCGATCTGCTCTGGGTCGGCAGCTACGAAGGGCTGATCTGCCTCAACCGAAAAACCGGCCAGAGCCGCGTCTTTACCACCCGCAACGGGCTGCCCAACAACACCATCTACGCCATGGAGGCCGACCGACAAGGATTTCTGTGGCTCAGCACCAACCAGGGGCTTTGCCGCTTTCATCCCGTGACGCATCAGACCCGGACCTTCCGGGCCTACCAGGGACTACAGGCCGACGAGTTCAACCGGTTTCATTCGCTGCTGTTACCCGACGGTCGACTGGCATTCGGCGGGACGGCGGGCTGGACAATTTTCAACCCCTCTACGATCCAGACCGACACGTTTCAGCCGACGGTCATGCTGACCAGCCTGAAAATCAACAACCAGCCCGCCGATTACAGAACTGGCCAGACACCATTACCGGCTCCGCTGAATACGCTGACCGAACTGTCGCTTCCCTATGACCAGAACTTTCTGACGTTTGAGTTCGCCAGCACGCAGTATAACCAGCCCAACCGGCGCCGGTACCGATACCAGCTCAGGGGGGTCGATCCGGGCTGGGTCGATGCGGGCACCCTCCCACTGGCTACGTATACGAAACTGCCGCCCGGCTGGTATGAACTGCGGCTGAATGCCGCCAATACGTCAGGGCAATGGAGCCACCATATCAAAACCCTCATGGTTCGGATAAGGCCTCCCTTCTGGGCCACCTGGTGGGCCTACCTGACCTACATCCTGCTCGCGCTGGGGGGGGTCTACGGCTACATCCATTACCGCACCCGTCGGATTCAGGAAAGGCACCGGCTGATCCTCGAACGGCAGGAAACGGAGCAGCTCAAAACCCTCGATAAGCTGAAGAGCCGGTTCTTCACCAACATTACCCACGAGTTCCGAACCCCACTGACGTTAATAATCACCCCCATCGATCAGCTCCTGCGCGAGCATACCTATCCACCCGCGCTTCAGCAAACCCTGACGTCGGTCCATCGCAACGCGACCCAGTTGCTGCAACTGATCAATCAGCTGCTCGACTTGTCGAAGCTGGCGGCCGGCGGCCTGTCGGTCACCGAATCGCAGGGCGACCTGACTGCCTACGTGCGGGACCTGGTCGAGTCCTTCCAGGCTACCGCCACCGCCCGACAGATCAGCCTGACCTTTGTGGGGCAGACGCTGCCCGGCGATGTCTGCTTCGATGCCGACAAATGGGCCAAGATCAGCAACAACCTCATCCATAACGCCCTCAAATTCACCCCAACCGGCGGCCAGATTACCGTTGAGCTGTCGGCCACCGTCGACGAGACCACACAGGCCATCTCGGCCGTCTGCCTGTCGGTAACCGATACCGGCATTGGCATTCCTGCCGATAAACTACCGCATGTGTTTGACCGGTTCTACCAGGTCGATGATTCAGGAACGCGCCCGTACGAAGGCAGTGGTATCGGACTGTCGCTGGTTCGGGAACTGACCGATCTGCTCGGGGGCCAGCTCGCGATGACCAGCACTCCGGGGCAGGGTAGCCGGGTTCAGGTCACGCTGCCGGTCAGGCTGGCTCCCCACCTGCCAAACGCCGACACGGAGCCAGCCTCGCTCCAGCCGGCTGTTTTGTCGGCCGCCGACGACCCGGAGCCCACTCCGCCCGAGCTGAATGACCCGCGCCCTCAGGTGCTGGTTGTTGACGATCATCCCGACCTGCGCGCCTATATTGCCCAGGGGTTACAGGCGCACTACCGGGTCAGCACCGCTGCCGATGGAGAGGCCGCCTGGCAGCTCATTCAGGTAAGCATGCCCGACCTGGTCATCAGCGACGTGATGATGCCCGGACTGGATGGGTATGCGCTCTGCCAGCGAATCAAACAAACGCCCCTGACAGCCCATATTGCGGTTATCCTCCTGACGGCCCGGGTCTCGGCCGACAGCAAGCTGGAAGGTCTTAGCGCCGGGGCCAACGATTACCTGGCCAAGCCTTTTCAGATGAATGAACTTCAGCTCAGGGTGGCGAACTGGCTGTCGTATCAGCAACAACTCAGGCAGTTCCTTTACCAGCGGCTGAACACGGGCGACGCGCCCATTGCCCATCAGACCCTGGAAGACCCACTCCTGCGGCAGCTGTACCAGATTCTCGATACCGAACTGAACAACCCGGAACTGAGCGTCAACAGCCTCGCCAACGAACTGGCCGTCAGCACCCGAACCCTCCAGCGAAAACTGGCCGCGCTGACGGGTCTGAAAACCAACGAGGTTATTCGAAACTACAGACTCAAAAAAGCCGCGCAGCTACTGCAGGAAGGCCACAGCGTTACCGAAACAGCGTTTCTGGTGGGCATCGATAACCTCTCGTATTTTTCGCAGCGCTTCAAGGAACTGTTCGGCCTGTCGCCAACGGCTTACATACAGCACAGCCGCAACTCGTCCGCCGACCTGACCATACCGTTACCCCCAACCGAAGGACCGTTTACGAACTTACGGCCCGAGTAACAATCACTCGCCCGGCCTGCTTGTTTTATCTAGTCAACGACTCGCCGTTGCCCCTAAAGCACTCACCTTACGCAGAAAATCGGATGGATATTAAGTCAAGTCTTGGCCAGCTACAACACGAGATCAAGGTGGTTCAGGGCGAAGAAACCAAAGACGTGACCTATTCGAGCCAGCAGGCCTTCGCCGACGAATCGGCTGCCACCCGGGCGTTCGACCAATCAGTCATTAAACTGCTCCATGTTGACGCCTGGTCGGGCTTGTCGAGCGTCACTGCCGACTTCAGGCTGCACGACCAGCAGGGCGAGCCCAAACCAAATGATCAGCCCGTCGTCGGCGATTTTATCCTGATCCAACTCCCTGGCCCTATGCCGGAAAACTGGGTCCGGGTCACCCACATCGGCATCACCCCGACCCGGGTCGAATTTACCGTAAAACCCAGTCACGATCCTAGGTCGGCCCCAACCGAGGTTATCGACCACTTTTTCGACCAGCAGGCCAGTAGTACGTTTCGGGTTGAGCGGACCGGCAATCAGGTCAGTGCCTGGGAAATCGGCAGTAACGAATCGATCAACAATCAACAACCGCAGGCCGGTGACCGATCGGCCGTCAATACATTTATTGCCGAAGGGGGCTGGCTCTTTTACCAGAAGATTCAGTGGAAAGCTCTGACCGATTATCTGGTACATCTGTCCTGATCCGCTAAACAGACTGACGGTGTCCACGTACGTAGGATGTTTCTGCTCAGCCGGGGAAAAGCTTAGTCGATGGTAGGTTTTAGAAAGCGCCCTGACATCACAAAAGCCGCTTTGCGGAGCGGCTTTTGTGGCAAATTTGACTGGTTTTGACCGGCTACTGTCGAATCGGTTTAAGTGCCCAGCGCGTCAGTTTGACGAATTCAGCACTGCCTTCTTCGGCAAAGATGTCAATACCACCGGCGGTTTCGGTCGGGAAGATCAGGTCGGTGATCACGCGCTCGCCGTCGTTGGCAAATACTTCGACCACCGACTTATCGACGAAGATGCGGAGCTTGATGACGCCATTTTTCGGGCGGAGCGGAGCCTCTTCAACGCTGGGGAAGCGGGGGCTGAACGATACGTTACCAGATCGCCGGCGATCGAGCTGAAGTTTGCCGTCGGTGTACTGCAGAATGGTTTCTTCGTTCGTCCCTTTGGCTAGTTTCAGCCCCACCCGTTTGGCCGTACCGGGTTTCAGCTCGACCTCCAGCTCGTAGGCATTATCGGTCGCTTTTTCCAGCGTCTGGCTCTGGCTGGTCAACTGAATTGCCTGCCGGTTCGTTTGGGCACCGCGCAGAGTTCGAACGCCTTCGATGGGCTGCTGCACAAGCTGCAATCCATCCTGGGTTTGCCGGAGAGTGATCTGCCGGGGTAGTGACATGGCTCCTTTGAAAGGCGTTGTGGGCAGTTCATTGCCATACGCCCAGTTGTTATGCCAGCCGAGCATGACCGGACCGGGTTGCGAAGCGGGCAGGTTGTTGTAGGGAACCGCGGCATAATAGTCTTTCCCGTAGTCGACCAGCGCTCCGGCATAGTCATTGGCCGACGGAACGGGCTTGGGCTGGGCTGCCGGGTCGAGGGTGAATGTTTTCCCGTCGAAATCGCCTACAAAATACTGGGTACCTACATAGTCTTTTTGCGGAAAGCCCGCCGAGATAAACAGCACCCATTTCGACCGGCCGGTTGGCTGGCCCGCTTCGGTATGTACCGGCACCTGCATCAGTCCCGGGCACTCCCATACTTTGGAGGTATCGCCAACGGGCCCGAAGTGGCTCATCAGGGTCCAGTTTTTCAGATCTGTAGACGAATAGAAAGCAGCCCTGTGTTCAGTTGCTTTTACGGTGGCCATTACCCATTTCTGCTCGGGTTCATACCAGAACGCATTCGGGTCGCGAAACTCTTTGCTGCCAATATCCAGAATCGGGTTTTTATCATACTGCTTCCAGGTACGGCCCTTATCAGCACTGTAGGCCAGATTCTGGTACTGCACCAGCTGCTTGTCGCCGGCGGTAACATTACCGGTGTAGAGCGCGATCAAGCAGTCTTTCGATCCGGCCGGGCACAGGCCGCTTCGGTTGCCCTTATCCACAACTGCCCCTCCTGAGAAGATAGCCGTTGTTTTACCATCGGAATCGGTAAACTCCGGTATAGCCACGGGCAGGTGCTCCCAGTGGAGCAGATCTTTGCTGACCGCATGACCCCAACTCATGTGACCCCATACATTTCCAAACGGATTGTATTGGTAAAACAAGTGGTATTCGCCGTCATGATACACTAAACCATTCGGATCATTGATCCAGTTTTTAGGTGGAGTAAAGCGGGACTGTGGCCGGTAGTCGATACCTATCTGGCCATTGGCAATTTGGGTCATAGCCGTCATTACGATGGATAAAATAATTTGTTTCATGAAGTAAAGAGGGTATTGATTGATGAGAACAAACAGGGCCTGTCCGATAAGCAGGCGGCAATTCCGCACAGGCCCGTTTAGATAATCAAGGTCGGGTTAGCAACCCGGCACGGCAGATCGCTCAAGAAACGAACCAATTGTCGCTTCCGTAAATGAAGGCGTTGCGCCTTGCTGTGTGGCTACGTAAGCCCCGGTCGCACAGGCGAAGGCCAGCTTGTTCCGGGGCGGTTCGTTCTGTATCGTTTTATGCAGAAAAGCCGCCAGAAACGCATCTCCACTTCCGATCGTGTCGGCCACTTCGACCGGGAAACCGGATTGGGTATAAAATCCTGTTTGATCGAGTAAAGCCGCCCCGTCGGCACCGAGCGTTACACAGAGCGTTTCGAGCTGGTAGCGATCGTAGACTTGCTGCATGGCCGGCCGCAAATCGGTTTCGCTCTGGTACCAGTCCGTAATTTCAATCAGTTCATGCTCGTTAAGCTTAGCCATGTCGGCCTGGTGTAGGAGGCTCTCAACCACCTCCTGGGTATAATGGGGCGCCCGGAGATTTACGTCAAAAACTTTCTTTTTAGCCACTGCCAGTAGTGTCTGGAGGGTAACGTGAGTCTGATGGCTGCGGGCGGCCAGGCTCCCGTAAATAAAATAGTCACTCTGACGGACCACCTCTACCAGGCCCGGTGCCAGCCGGATATAATCCCAGGCTACAGGCATGACAATCTTGTAGGTAACTTCACTGGAGTCGGAGACGTTTGCTTTGGCCACTCCCGTCAGATGCGACTGGCCCGTCTGTACCAGTTGGGTGGAGATTCCTTTCTGCTCAAGAAAATCCAGGAGTTCGCGGCCCAGTTCGTCGGTGCCAACGCGACTGATCAGCCGGGCATTGAGGCCGAAATTGCGCAGGTGGGCGGCTACGTTCATGGGCGCGCCACCCGGTTGTTTACTGGTGGGCAGCACATCCCATAGAACTTCGCCAAAACAAATTACGGTAGGTTTCATGATACGGGGGGATTAATGAACAACAAACGATTTACCGACCTGCTCCAGGCTTGTCCCTTTGGTTTCGGGCATGTACTTCCAGACAAAGATGAGCTGAACGACCATCATCAGGCAGAAGAACAGGAACGTATGGGCACCGCCGATCGCTTCGGCGAAATAAGGAAATGAGAACGTGATGATGGCAGCCATCAGCCAGTGGGTAAAGCTGCCCAGCGCCTGACCCTGCGCCCGCACCTCGTTCGGGAAAATTTCGGAGATAAATACCCAGATCACCCCCCCTTGCGAAAAGGCAAAAAAGGCGATGTAGACGAAGAGAAAAATGGGTACCGACAGACCGCCGAAGTCTTCGAGATAGAATGCCCGGGCTACCAGACCCAGTGTTATGATCAAACCCACGGACCCAATAAACATGAGGGTTCTGCGGCCAAACCGGTCGATCAGGTTCATCGCCAGTAAGGTAAACAGCAGGTTGATCACCCCGATCCCGGCCGACGATAGCAACGCAGAACTTTTACCCAGACCTGTCATTTCAAAAATACGGGGGGCGTAATAGATGATGGCGTTGATGCCCGAAACCTGGTTGAATACCGCAAACAGAACGGCCAGCATAACCGGAGTCCGATACCGGGCCGAAAAGAGCTTCGCTTTCTGCTGGCTGGCCGTTTGAGTAGCGCTCAGCTGGAGAGCCACAAGGGTTTCGGTATAGTTTTCTTCATCGATGAGTTTGAGCACCTCGCGGGCTTCGTCCACGTTTCCTTTGCGCAGCAACAGCCAGCGTGGACTTTCGGGAATGTTCAGCACGGCCAGCAGGAACAGCAGCGAGGGCAAGGCCTGTACGCCCAGCATCCAGCGCCAGGCATTGTCGCCAATGTCCTGCAAGAGGTAGTTAGACAGATAGGCAATCAGGATACCTAGTACCACATTGAACTGAAACAGCGCTACCAACCGCCCCCGCGACTTGGCGGGTGAAATTTCGGTGATATACATGGGCGCTGCCACCGACGACGCCCCTACGCCCAGTCCGCCCAGGAATCGGAATACCAGAAAGGTACCCCAGTCCATGGCCAGCGCCGTGCCCAGCGAGGAGACCAGATACAGAACAGCAATCCAGAAAAGGGTTTTCCGACGCCCCAGACGCTCGGCCGGTATGCCGCCCAGCATGGCCCCCAGCACCGTTCCGACCAGCGCCATGGATACCGTCAGGCCATGCTCCCAGACGCTAAGCTCCCACAATCCCTGCAGGGATTGCTCGACGCCGGAGATGACGGCCGTATCGAAGCCAAATAAAAAACCACCCAGAGCGGCCGTAATCGACCAGAAGAAAATACGCTGTTGCTGACTCATACCCGACCGAAAAATGTCATTTAATGAGTCAAAGGTGTAGAATTATCTTCCGCTGCGCTTGCAGTATGCGTTCTGTTTCTTTCGAAATCGGATATTATCACAGTACGCTATAAATCAGCCATTTGTAGGTTTATACACCTTATCGACTTTCATTAATGATACGCTGATTTTTTGTTTTGTTACAGCGCTGTTCACAACGACTGAGGGCTGGAACAAGCGGGGCCATAGCCCAACCTTGTTCCAGCCCTCGTACGAACTCCTTATGGACCGGCGTTTCCGGTCGGTTCCTGCTAACCCGGCCGTTTATTTAGCGGGCTTCTTGAAAATTGCTTCGTCTACGTTGCCGTTAACGGTTACTTTTTCGGTGGTGAAGGTCAGCGTGCCCATCTGGCCGGCTTCCATTTCCATCGTCTTCGGAAATTTGATACCGTCCGTCTCTTTGTAGTCAGACAGCATAATTTCGCCCATCTGACCATTCATCGATCGTTTGATCTTACTGACCATGTAGGTAGTCGCATCGATGTACTCATCGTAAGGCTGACCGTCTTTGCCGGTTACTTTGAGGTGATACACGTCTTTGCCGTCTACCTTCTCTTTACCGACCAGTTCGAGCTGGGTACCCTTCTCTTTGTAGCCCAGCAGCGGGAACACATCCAGCTGACCCATCTGCTGCTTCAGCTGATCGGCCGGCATATCTTCCGGATCGCCCGTGCCGCCCATCATAGCGGGCCGGACCATCCAGCCCGAACTACCATCTACCACCTGGATCATGGAGTTACCCATAACGGTCGACTCGGACCGGGAGGCTTTACCCAGCACCAGGGTCGTCTTGCTGGGGATATCCATACCCTGCACCGAAATCGACTGCTCCATAACCAGGGTTTTGACCCCTTTCAGTTTATCGGCGCCACCGAGGGCCGCAATGTGTTTGTCTACGATCTCATCTACCGATTGCGCAAAGGCACCTACAGTAGCAAAAAGGGCCAGGGCTGAGGCCAGAAACGGGGTTGTTTTCATTGTGTTCGTGAATTTTCGATTAGTAAGGTTAACATGGGTTTCAGAACGCATTACTGACGGGGCTGTCCGCCACCGGTCGTGCCACCCGACTGGGTTTGACCGCCTTCGCTCTTCACGTCGTCGTTATTGACAGAGCGGGCTTTTTTGCGGGGGGCCTCCATGGTCATTTTCCCAATTTTGTAGGTAAACGTCAACCGGATGCCCCGGTTATACAGGTATACGTCGCTGATCTGGCTAAGTTGGGGAGAATTTAGGACAGTATGAATATTGAAGCGGTCGTTCAGGAAATTTTCTGCGGCCAGCCCCACGCTACCCTTCTTGTTGGCGATGTCCTTTTTCACGCCCAGGGTGTAGAACCCAAAGCCGCCCTGGCGTCCCTGCAGCTGTACCTGAGAGCCCTGCAGGAAGCCAAACGCCTGCACGCCCCAGCCTTTGCGGAACTGGGCCGACGCAAACGTACCACCGCTCACGTTAAAGCCATCGTTAGTCAGCGTTTTGGAGAGGCCATCGACACCCAGTTCCTGGCCGGTCAGGCTGGTATAGAAGGTGTTGAAGAAGATGCCCACGTTGATTTTAGAGGTTACCGCCACGTTTCCGAAAATGTTGGTGCCGTAGGTATACTGGCGACCGATGTTCTGATAAGTCGTTACGATAGCCCCGGGCAGCGTATCGGACGGTTGCCGCACCTGCGTGATGGCGTTGTTGGTTACCCGACCGAAGAAACTGGCGTTGATAAACGTTTTCTTGATGGTTCTGCTCAGGGCCAGCTCAAAGTTATTGGTCAGCTCGGGCAGCAGCTCGGGGTTACCAATCGTTATGTTCTGCGGGTTAGCCGCGTTGAAGTTCGGGTTCAGCTGCTGCAGACCCGGCCGCTGAATCCGGCGGTTAAAGGCCAGCTTGATCGAGGTTCCTTTTATGGTTTTCGACGCATTCAGGCTCGGAACCAGCACCCCGTAGTTGGCGATACCCAACACACCGCTCTCCCGGGTACTGGCGTCGATGAAGGTATGCTCATAGCGCAGGCCCCCTTTCAGGGTGTAGCGGTTCTTGGTGGTGTAGGTATACGAGCTGTAGCCGGCCGCAATGTTCTGGTGATACAGCAGCTCGCCCTGGGTGCCGTTCGTTTCGGTTCTGAAATCGCCCGTTGGCCCGGCTATCAGGTAGCGGTAGTCGCTGTTGACTTCCCGCAGGATGGCTTTTCCGCCAAACTCGAGCAGCTGGTTCTTTTTGATCGGTGTCTGGTAATCGGTCTGGAGGGTAAACTCCTCATTGATGTTTTTATTCAGGTTCCGCTGCCGGCCGGTGAGGGCTCCGGTGGTGCCGAGCAAATCCGCGTCAAAGTTGTTGGTGAGGTCGTTGCGGCTGTACAGGGTCGAGATACTCCACTCCTGCTGCGGCTTGAACGTATGCAGGTAATCGACGTTGGCATCGACGGTGCCGGAGAGGTTTTTGGCATCGACATTCCGGCTGGCGGTCGAGCTGGGCAGACCGTTGGTGAACAAGCGGGTTACCAGGTCCTGCTGACTCAGAAAGTTACGTACCCCGTAGCGCACGCCCGCCGTCAGGCTCTGGTTTTTGGCCAGGTCATAATCGAAGCCCAGGTTATACTGACCAAACAGCCCTGAACTGGAGCCATCGCCCGTTTGCCGGGTGGTGGTCGTCACGTCGTTGACGCGGCTGGTCTGTTCCAGGCTGGTGCGGGTGATGGTGTTGTAGTTGGCCCGCCCGAAGCCACCGAGCGTAAAGCCCGCTTTGCCTTTGCGGTAGTTGCCGTTCAGCGACAGCGACGAACCCCGGTTACCCACCCCCGAATCCAGATTCAGGTTCAGGCCCTGCAAACTGTTCTTTTTGGTGATGATGTTGATAATACCCCCGGACCCTTCCGCATCGTACTTGGCCGAAGGGCTGGTAATAACCTCCACGGTTTTGATCTGATCGGCGGGAATCTGCTTGAGGGCGTCGGCAACGCTGCTGGCTACGATGGTGCTAGGCTTATTGTTGATCAGCACCCGGATGTTCTGGCTGCCGCGCAGGCTGACGTTGCCATCCAGATCGACGGTCAGCAGCGGCACTTTCCGCAGCACGTCCGATGCATCGCCCCCTTTGGCCGTAATGTCTTTCTCGGCGTTGTAGACCAGCCGGTCTACTTTTTCTTCGATGAGCGCGGCCTGCCCCACCACGTTTACTTCTTCAAGCGTTTTTACGCTGGGGCTGAGCCGGATCACGCCCAGGTCGAGGGTTTGGCCGCTGGTCAGCTTCACGTCGTCGATGGTTTTGTTCCGGAAGCCGACAAACGAGAACAGCAGCCGGTATTCACCCGCCACCAGTTTCGACAGGGTGAACTTCCCTTTATCGTCGGCAACGGCGCCGTCTACGGCTTTGCCGGTTGTTTTGTTGTAGAGGGCAACAGAAGCAAATTCGACGGCTTTGGTCTGGGCCGAGTCCAGCACGTAGCCCGTAATCCGGGCGTTCCCTTTGGGGCTTTGGTCGCCCGCGGTACCAGGCAGTGCTTTGGTTGGTGTGATTCCGCCACCCATTGGAAATTGAGCCCGGACAGACGAGCCGATACCAAGCAGCAGGATAGCGATCAGGTAGATGTGTTTTTTCATGGGGTTGCTTAATGCTGTACAAAGGTGTGCAGGCGCGAATACCCCGGAAACAAAAACAGGACGAACAGCCCGTTAAACCGGTTGGACATCGGTTTATGGCTGACGAATGAATGAGCACTAGCGGCCCAGCCAGTCTTTAAACTCCGACAGACGGCTCATACTAACGAATATCTCCTGCCGCGACGGGGGCGTCAGATCCAGCCGGAGCTTACCCGCCGAGTAGGCCTGAATGGTCTGAATGGCGGGTCGGGCCACCAGAAACTGCCGGTTTACCCGGAAGAACTGATCCGGGTTAAGAAGTCCGGCCAGCTGGTCGAGGCTGTATTCAACGGGCAGATGCTGACCTTCGCGGGTGACCAGAAATGTGGCTTTTTCTTCCGAAACGAAATAAGCCAGCTCCGCTACTTCCACACTGCGAATTTTGGTACCGATGCTAATCATAAACCGCTCTTTGTAGGCAGCCGCCCGTGGTCTCTGCATGAGTTCGACCAGAGCCTGCAGATCGGGCAGCCGGGGAGCGGTTCGAACGGTTTTGAATTTATCCAGCGCGGCCGTCAGCTCGGCATAATCGACGGGCTTCAGCAGGTAATCAATGCTGTTGACCTTGAAGGCCCGGATGGTGTATTCTTCGTAGGCGGTGGTAAAAATGACGGGTACGGTCAGGTTCATCTGCTCGAACAGACTGAAAGCCAGCCCGTCTTCCAGGTGAATATCCATGAACGCCAGATCGGGCTGGGGGTGTTGCCGGAACCAGGCCAGCGCTTCCCTGACCGACGGCAGCTGCGTCAGTATGGTAATGGATGGGTCGTATTTGTGGATCAGACGCTCCAGTTGCCGGGCCGTACGGTCTTCGTCTTCAATGATTACTACGTTCATACGATCAGCGGGATTTTTACAATGAAGTTGCCTGCCTGCTCGCCGTACTCAACCCGACGGTCGGTCAGCAGCACATAGCGGTTCGTGATGTTACGGAGTCCAACGCCGGTCGAGAACTCGGGTTGGTCGCGGGGTTGTATCCGGTTATCGATCACGAGCTCCTCTCCCTGGCTGTAAATCCGGACCTGAAGCGGCTCCCGCACCGACATTCGATTATGCTTGACTGCATTTTCTACCAGCATTTGCAGCGATAAGGGGGCGATGCGGTACTGCTGCTGCACCTCCTGCGGTACATCGACACTGACCTGAAATTTGTTCTCGAACCGGATCTGCAGCAGAAAGGTATACGCCTGAATGAACTCGAGTTCGGTTTTGAGAAGCACCAGATTCTGATCGCGCTGTTCGAGAATGTAGCGATACGCTTTGGACAGGTGTTTGATGAACTGCTCAGACAGGTCAACGTCTTCGTGAATCAGCGACGTGAGAATACTCAGGCTATTGAACAGAAAATGCGGACTGAGCTGGTTCTTGAGCGCTTCGAACTGGCTGAGGGCTGCTTCTTTTTCCAGCCGTTCGGCTTTGAGCTGAACGTTTTTCAGCTGCTGGTAGGCGCGGGCGTTGATGGTCAGGTAAAAGGCAGAAAGCATGATCACCACCGAAAAGCCGTTGTTCGCACGCTGGACGTAGGCCAGGGCTTCGGCGGGCAGCGTAGATGGGTCCGGCTTCGGCCCCGTAAACGGCCGGATGTAATGGATCACGGTGAAGATACCCTGCAGAATAACATGAAAAGCAAGGATGTACAGCATCGCCAGCCCGAGCGATACCAGTATGGCCAGCAGCAACGCCAGCCAGTTGAACTCCAGCAGAAACTCTTCGCCGAACCAGCGAAACAGCTGCCGCTGTATCAGATCCGTCGCGTTTATCCAGATGAAGTACATACCCAGCGCCACCACGCTGAAGCCCACAAAATACGGCAATCCATCCAGCAGGGTATCGGCTGTGCGGGCTGCTTCGGGTAGGTTGACGTACAGAAGCAGCGGGGCATACAACAGCAGCAGCCGGATAGCCAGTTGCCATTTTTGCTTCGAAGTCAGCCGGTTAATCATACAGATGTGTCGATCGTTGGGGAACGGGCAAAGATGCAGGGCGACCGATGAGTCGTCAAAAAAAGGTGGATGAATCCGTCTTTTCCGCCGGTGAACATGGGTTTTTGGAGGAAGACCCGACGGCCCCCGGTCTACTGTCTGGCCACGACATACAGGCTCTGCCTGCCGTCTTCAACCCGCTGACAGGCGGCAGCGTTGGGTTGCTGCAAGTCAGTATCTGGCATTAATCCGCCGGCTGGCCGATGGTACACTATCACGAAAACGGGCTGGTCGGCCGAACGTCAGGCGGGTTCGCTTACGCATTGATGGAAGGCGATTTTCGGTATTCGGAGGGAGTCTGGTGGGTGTGCTGCTTGAAGAAGGTGGTAAAATAGGCGGGCGAACTGAAGCCGGTTTCGAAGGCGATCTCGGCAATGGGCTTGCTAGTCTCCGTCAGTAGCGCCCGGGCTTTCTTGAGCCGGATTTCGGCAAAATAGTCGGCCACGTTTTTCCCCAGCAGGGTCTGGGTTTTGCGGTACAGCTGCACCCGCGACAGCCCCATCTCGCGGCTCAGTTGCTCCACGCCGAAAGACGTATCGGTCAGCTTCTGCTCAATGAGGGCAGTCAATTCGTTCAGGAACTTTTTCTCCTGCCGGTTTTCGGTTTTGGCCAGGTAATCGCCCGTATAGCGCTGCTGCCATTTCTCCCGATTGATAAGGGTGGTATTGATGGTTTCGAGCAGATAAGCCATCTGAAACGGCTTGCTGATATAGGCGTCGGCCCCGGCGCGGGTTCCTTCAATCCGGTCTTCCATTTGCCCTTTGGCGGTCAGCAGAATAACGGGTATGGTAGAGGTACGAAAATCGTTTTTGATACGCTGGGTGAGCTGAAGCCCGTTCATGGCCTGCGCCGTCTGGCCCGACAGCATGATATCACTGATGATCAGGTCGGGAATCGTTTCCAGGATGCGTTCCCAGCCCTGTTCGGCCGTCGATTCGGCCAGCACCTCGAACCGGTCAGCCAGACGGGACACCAGGTATTGGCGCAGTTCGTCATGGTCTTCAACCAGGAGCAGCGTACCCGACTTGCGCGCCCCGGCTTCGGTCACGCCCGTTTCGGCCTGCGCCCATTCTTCCTCCACGGGCAGACCCGGCTGCTGCGCGGGCGCTGGCTCGAGGTCGGTTGGGTCGAGGTGGGCACTCCCCAGCGGAAGCAACAGGGTAAACGTCGTGCCCCGCCCCTTCTCCGACTGAACCGTCAGCTCGCCCTGGTGAAGCTCTACGAACTCGCGCGAGAGCGCCAGCCCCAGCCCGTTTCCCAGCGTAAAGCGGTTTCCGCCGGTATAGAACAGGTCGAAAATATGGGTTTGTTCGTCGGCTGTCATGCCCTCGCCATTATCCTGCACCTGAACGAGTACGGTTTCTGCCTGCTTTTCAAGCCGCACATGGATAAACCCTCCTCTCGGCGTATACTTGAAGGCATTGGACAGCAGGTTGAACAGCACCTTGTCCAGCTTGTCCCGGTCGAACCAGAGGAGCTGTTTCGGTTCGCTGCTGATCAGCCGCAGATCGATCCGCTGCCTGGCGGCTTTTTGCCCAAAATCCTGTACAATATCCTGCACAAACGCGACCAGGTCTTCCGGTCGGGCGTTGAGTTGCAGCTTGCCGGCATCGGCCTTTCGCAGATCCAGCATCTGGTCGACCAGCCGCAGCAGGCGGTACGCATTTTTCCGGACGAGCAGTAGACTGGCCTTTACCTCCCGCGGATCGATCTGCCTGCGCGCCAGCAGGTCTTCGGTTGGGGTCAGAATCAGACTGAGCGGGGTGTTGAACTCGTGGGAGATGTACGAATAAAACCGAAGCTTCTCTTCGGTGGCCTGCCGGGCCTGCCGTGAAACGGCTTCGATCTGGTCTTTCTGCTGCCGGATGGCGTCATTTTGTTGCGCCAGCTGCTGGTAAGCAGCCTGCTTCTCGCGGACCAGGTACAGGGCCCAGGCGCCCAGCACAATTACTACCACCAGGCTGAACAGGGTGATATAGAGCCGGTTTCGCTGCGACGAATAGGTTTCGGTCAGCTGCTGAATCCGCCGGGTTTGCCGCTCGATATCCCGCTGCTGGGTATACAATCGATCGCTCTGCGCTTTCAGGGCCTGCACGTTGGACGCGTCGATCTGGAACGACTTCAGAATTGTTTCGCGCGGTACGGCTTTCCCGTTCAGGATCCGGGCAGCGGCTTCTATAGCTTCTTCGCCCCCCGTGGGGTACAGAAACGTAGCGGTCAGGATACCATCCAATACCAGCTGCATGCCACCCACCGGGCCGGGCAAACCATCGATACCGACAAACCGGATTCGTCGGTCGAGGCCGTATTTTTTACAAACCTGCTGGACGCCCAGCGCCATAACTTCGTTGTGCGCAAATACCACATCGGCCTGTTGCAGCACCTGCTTCTCCCGCTCGGCCAGGTGCCGGGCGGTGTCGCGCTCCCACTGCCCGTCGAGTTCGCGAATGACGCGCACCCCGGGCGTTCGGGCCAGCTGCTCCCGGAAGCCCTGACGACGCTCCTGGGCAGGCGATGACCCGGCCAGACCGGTTACTTCGACTACTGTCCCCTGCCCTTTCAGCAACGAGCCGACGAACCGCCCCGCCAGTCGACCAATCTCGACGTTATCGCCACTGATAAAAGTATTGTACGACGTTGACGTGATGCGCCGGTCGAGCACAATGACGGGTGTGCCTTTTTTGAAGACGGCATCCACGGCTTTGGTAATCGGGGCCGATTCATTCGGGGAAACGATGAGTAGATCGATTCCTTCAGCCGCCAGCTGCTCGATCTGGCGTAGTTGCCGGGCGGTACTGTTGCCCGCATCTTTGTAGAGCAAGGTGTATTCCGGGTGTAATGCCAATGCCCGCTTCATATCGTTAAGCATGGTCTGCCGCCACAGGTCAGCACCGGTACACTGCGAGAAACCGATACGATACGCGGCCTTCGGTTTCGTTTCGGCACACCCCGCCAGAACGAGCAGCAGCCCGGCCAGCAGACTACTGATAAGCCCGCTGATGAATCGGCTGTGCGGTAAACCAAACGTATACTGGATCATGCGCGGGGCAGACAGCGCTGTATTCGACCTGAGCATCGCGTCTGCGTCCTCAAAAATATAGATAAAACCCAGATAGAAATAGCTATTTCCAATCGTCAACCCACCGGGGCAGTTTACACCCGCCCCTGTCTGCTGCGATGCGTCAACGTTTCGTTCCTGTCAGATCAACGCACCAGCCGGGTCAGCTCCGTTGCGCTCAACGCTCGATCGAACACGGCCAGTCCGCCTATTTTACCCGTAAAGAGGTTTCCCATGCCGCTCTTCAGCAGCACCGCCCCAACGGTAAAGTCAGAGCCGTTGTTACCGATTCCGTCCGGAAAAAAATACGGGTTTTTGCTTTGAGTCAGCCCGTCCGGATAGCCGGTCATCCCCCTGGTATGGTCGATCAGTTCGGCGGGTCTGGTTTCAAAAACCCCGTTCATATACGACTTAATCATGTTCCCGTCGTAGGTAAAGGCTACACACACCCACTCGTTGGCAGGCACCGGCTGCTTACTGGCCGAGTAGTCGATGGAGTACGGAAATGGTGGGGTTGGCTTTCCCGTCTTCGATATGTGACCGCACACCTGATCTTTCCCGTTGTAGTAGGGTAATGACACAAACAGCCCGTACTGGCGCTTGCCTCCATCCTGGTACTCGTTCCACATCCCCCCCACAAAGCCCGTTCGTTCGCCGGTCCAGTTGACCCACGCCACTACCGTCACGCCTTGTTTCGGGCCGTGTATATTCAGCGCGCCAGTCCGGGCGTTCGGTAGCGACAGATAGCCCCCCTGCCCAAAACCAGCCGAATAGCCCGAAAGCGGCCCCTCGGTGTAGCGGGGAACCGGGCCGCCGGTTTCAGCGAGGGGAAAGGCAGCTGTACCAACGGCCTGGCGGGACTGCCCCGAAGGCTCCTTAAAATCCCATAGCGCCACCAGCCCCCTGGTCGATTTGATTTTAGTGACCAATGGCTGGTTAGCGGCAGAGGGAACTGGTTTCGATACAGCCTGTGCCTGAACCAGATTTACCGTTCCCACAAGCAAAAGCAGCGTCAGGGAGAGCGTTAGGCAGGTATAAACAAGATGAGTCAGGGGCCGATACGAATCTGAATCGAGCCGGAAGTAGGGAGCTATTTTGTATGTCATGCAGGTTTACTTGTGCTCGAAAGGTGTGTAAGTTGGCACTAACTTCCTGCACAAAAAGCCATTTGACTAGCCTTTTTTACCATTCTGCCAACAAGTTGGAAGTGGAGTACCCGCCTTCCCTGCTGGTATTGTCCGCCCGACTAGTAGTACGTCTCGGCGTTTTAGTTGATGAAGTAGCTCTGAGCATCGGCCGGGCGGATTTCAGTCAGCGTTCCTTTGTAATGTCGCAGCGGGCGCGGGTCGAAGGGGTGTTTGGCAATTTCAGTCAGATTCAGATCAATACCCAGTCCCGGTTTATCGGGAATGATCATCTCGCCGTTCACAAACTGCACCGCTTCGGTCGTAATTTCTGAACGCCAGGGTACGTCGGTATTCATCGTTTCGAGCAGGTAGAAGTTCGGCACACAGGCTGCCAGTTGCAGCGTGGCGGCATTGGCTACCGGCCCAATCGGGTTGTGTGGACAAACGGGCAGGTGATAGGCTTCGGCCATAGCCGCAATTTTTTTGGTCTCGGCCAGTCCCCCCGCGTGACTGACGTCGGGCTGCACAAAGTCGGCGGCCCGCAGTTCAAACAGCGAGCGGAAATTCCAGCGATTATACAGGCGTTCGCCGGCGGCTATGGGTACGTTCACCCGGCGTTTCACTTCAGCCAGTCCTTCCAGATTTTCGGGCGGTAGCGGTTCTTCAAACCAGAGCGGTTCGAATTTTTCGAGCGCATGACCAATCCGCACCGCCGTCGGGATGTCGAACCGTCCGTGTCCTTCGATGATAATATCCGCTTTACCCCGCGTGGCTTCACGCACGGCAGCAACCACCGCCAGGGCTCCATCAAACTCCACCCGGTTCATACTTAGGTAGGCAGCCCCGAACGGGTCCCATTTGAGGGCCTTGAAGCCTTGCTGGATGGCAAAAGCCGCTTTTTCGGCGAACTGTTCAGGGGTTTTAGCCGGAGCGAACCAGCCGTTGGCGTAGCAGGGAACGCTGTCGCGTACTTTACCACCCATGAGCCGATACACGGGCACCCCGAGGTCTTTGGCCGTGATGTCCCACAGGGCCATCTCGACCCCCGACAACGCGCTCATCAGCACCGAACCACCCCGCCAGTACACGTCGCGGTAGGCTTCGTGCCAGAGACGCTCAATGTTGCGCGGGTCTTTACCTACAAAAATGCGCTCCAGCTCGCGGCACTGCTGCGCGACGGTCAGCTCGTTATGTTCCAGCGTAGCCTCGCCGATACCGTAGAGCCCGTCGATATTGGTCATGACGCGCACAAACACCCAATTGGTACGATAGGCGTGACAGATATACGTTTCAATGGCGGTGATCTTCATGGTTAGTCTATTAGTTTACGATTTTTTTCGTGACAGCAACGCAGTTGGCAACCAGTGCCTGGATTTGTCCGTACTCCCGAGCGGCCAGAACCGAGGCCGGAAAAAGCTGCGAGCCCATACCCACGCAGAAAGCGCCGACCGAGAACCAGGACCGCAGGTTGGCGTGGGTCGGCTCTACACCACCCGTTGCCATGAGTTTGACCGTGGGCATGGGTCCTCTGAGGGCCTGAATGAAGGCAGGACCGACTACGCTGGCCGGGAAAACCTTCACCACACTGGCCCCCCAATGGTCGGCCTGAGCTATTTCGGTCGGGGTCAGGGCGCCCGGAAGCCAGGCCGCCCCGGCCTGATGACATACGTCAGCCACCTCCTTACGAATGATGGGCTGAATGATAAAATCAGCATCCAGGTCGATGTACTTCCGGGCCTCATCGGCGGTAAAAATGGTACCGATCCCCAGCGCCAGGTCAGGCATTTCCTGACGAACCAGCCGGACCAGATCCGCAAAAACCAGCTCGGCCTGATCGCTCCGATTGGTGTATTCAAAAACCCGCACTCCACCGGCATAACAAGCTCTGACAACTGAGCGGGCCGTCGGAACGTCTGCGTGGGTAAACAGGGGAACGATGGGCACAGTGGCTAGTTTGGTGGTAATTGCTTCGGGGGTAAACCGGGCCATTCGAGTTATCGGGTTAGTCGACCGGAGGTATCTCCGTTCATGATTGTTTCGATCTCCTCAACGCTGGCCAGGGGCAGGTCGCCATCGATGGTGTGCTTCAGGGCCGAAGCAGCCACGCCAAAACGCAGCGCGGACAGGGTATCTTTTGCCGCGAGCGACGCGTAGATGAACCCCGCCATGAAGGCGTCCCCACCGCCAATGCGGTCCACTATGTTCGGAATATCTATCGTATCCGTGACCAGCAACCTCCCGCCCTGCCAGCACTTGCCCCGCAGCGTATTGTGCGAAGCCGACTGCTGCCCCCGTTCGGTAGTGATAATGGTTGTCAGGGCTGGAAACTGGCCCATCAGCTGCCGACAGACGGACTTAAACGGGTCTTCGTCCGGGCGTGGGTAGATGCCAAACAGCTCGGCCGTATCGTGCGGACTGCATACGATGACCGTGCAGTGTTTAACCAGTTCGGGTATGACTTCAGCGGGCCTTTTCCCCCATTGCCAGAGATTACTTCGATACGCTACGTCCATGGATACGGTAAGCCCCATCCGGTTGGCGGTCTGGGCCGCTTCCAGACAGGCGCGGGCCGCGTTTTCAGAGATAGCCGGGCTAATTCCCGTAAAATGCAGCCAGCTACTCCCCTCCAGAATGGCTGGCCAGTCGAAATCAGCCGGAGAAAGCGTGGCAAAGGCGGAGTGGGCACGGTCATAGATCACCTTTCCGGCCCGAATTGACACGCCTTTTTCGACAAAGAACAAGCCCAGCCGGCGCCCGCCCCGTTGGATAAAGCGCGTATCGATGCCCAGCGATTTAAAACCGTCTACCACAGCGTCGCCTAAATCGGATTTGGGCAACCGGGTCACGTGGACCACCGGCACGGCCCATTTCGCCAGGGCGGAGGCAACATTTGATTCTCCGCCGGCAAAGGCACTTTCGTACGTCGTTGACTGACCAAACCGACGATGGTGGCAGGTCGTTAGCCGCATCATGGTTTCGCCAAACGTTACTACTTTTCGCATCCTTCAGTGATTAAAAGTTAACCGGTACGCCCGGCGGCATCAGTTGCGTTTTGATGCCGTTCTGATGACAGTTTCGGGCAAATTCCAGCGGGTCAGCGGTATTTTCGGCGAACATGCCGTAGTGCATCGGAATAGCCAGGGCGGGCCTGAGCGCACTGGCAACCCGGACCGCTTCGGCCAGATTCATATTACCCAGCCGACCGTTGATGACGATAAACGCAATGTCGATCGATGCGGGGCAAACAGCCTGTATATCGTCCAGGTAAGTATCCGTCAGCAGCGTGTCGCCACTGTAGAAGATGGCTTTGTCCTGCCCGTGGATAAACAAACCAACCGCCAACGGATCGCCGTGGTAAGCCGGCAATGCCCGCAGCCGGAACGCGCCCGCCTGGTAGGCTGAACCAACCGGTAACGGGACCAGCGCTGATTCGTCAAAATCCAATTCGCGCGCCTTCTTCATGACGCTCTGGGGTCCAATGATCCGCGCCCTTGGGTACGTTTGATGGATGACCGGCAAGGCGATGGGGTCGAAATGATCCAGATGGTCGTGCGTGATGAAAATCAGATCAGGGCGGAGGTCGGTAATCGGAACGGGCGCTTCCATGAGTCGTTTGAGGCCCTGCTTCTGCTCGACTATATCACTGTAGAATGGGTCGATGAGCAGCCGCTCGCCCCGGCTCTCCATCAGATACCCGCTTTGACCCAGCCAGGTTACGTTCATGCGCTGACGGGGGTTAAGGGTTGCCGGACCTGGTCTTTCTGAAAATACCACCGGAGCGTAGCCAGTACACAAAGGCCACCCAGCAGATAGGCCAGCCCCAGCGAAGAGAGCCCGTTCGACAAACCGACCGTGGGTTTGAGGTAACCAAGCAGAAACGGAACCAGAGCCGCTATGACGTAGGCAAACATGGCCGACAGCCCTACGGCCGTGGAGCGGTAGGGCGGCTCAATGACCTCAAACAGGGTGGTGTAGAGATTGGCTTCGTACAGGCCCCGGCAAAAACCAAACCCGGCCAGACAAACAAACGTCCAGAACGGGGTGGCGGCCTGCCCCATACCCACAATGAAGGGAACTCCCAGCAGTAAGCCCCCGCTTTGGATGATCAGCCGGTATCGAACCGAGCGCATCGCCAGCCTGTCGGACAGCCAGCCCCCACCCATCACCCCCACAAAGGCGGCAACGTGGTGGTAAAACATAGACGTAAAGCCCGCTTCGGCCACCGACAGCCCAAACTTCTCGTGCAGAAACGTGGGGGTCCATACCGTGTAGCCCACGTTGACAACCACCAGCGTCAGAAAAGCACCGCACAGCAGTCGGGCGGCCGGTTTGCGCAGCAGCGCCAGCAGGGCTTCTTTAAAAAATGCCGTTTGCTCCATTCCTGAAATCGTTGCGGCCAGTGTTGGCGTTGGGCGCAAACGAACGAACAGAATAATCGACAGGATAACCCCGGCACCGCCGAACAGATAGAACGCATTCTTCCAGCCGTACTGCTGGGCAATGTAGCCGCCCAACGCCCCGCTTACCACCACGCCCGCATAGAGCGAGGTCTGGTGAATAGACATGGCCAGTGCCCGCGTCTGGTGGTGATGCTGGCTGATGAGTCCGTTGGCCGCCGGTGCGTAAAACGCTTCCCCGCCCCCCACGGCCAGACTTCGGAGCACGATCAGATGAATCAGGCTGTTACTCAGCCCCGTTAGCAGGGTAGCCGCGCTCCAGAACAATAACGAAAATCCAATGATCCGTTTGCGGCTCAGCAAGTCGCCCGCCACACCCGCCATGGGGATCATTAGACCCAGCGTCAGCGCAAAGAGCGACCCCACCAGTCCGGCCTGCGCATCGGTCAGGCCCAGATCCGTTTTGATGAGCGGCAGCGAAACATTAAAAATCTGCCGGTCGGCCTGATTGAAGAAGAACGCCAGCCAGAGCCAGAGCAGCAGTTCCCAACGGTATCGATCCTGTTTTTTCATTGGCTAGCGCATATTCATTCCACCATTCACATCGAGCACCGTGCCGGTGATGTAGTCGCCCCCTTCGCCACACAGAAACGCCACCGCCAGCCCAACGCTGCGGGGCTTTCCCAGGCCAAGGGGTACGGTAGCACTGAGTTTTTTTGTGCCTTCAACCCCGTGGGTATTCAGCATCAGTTCGGTCTCGATAATACCCGGCGCCACGGCGTTGACGTTGATTCCCAGCGGGGCACCCGTACGAGCCAGGGTTTTGGTCATGCCCAGCATCCCACTCTTGGTGGAGGTGTAGTGCATATGGCCGTACATCGATCCTCGTTCCGCCACTACGGAGCTGATGTTGATTACGCGTCCGTATTGCTGCTCCGCCATCATCATCATAGCCTCTTTGGCGCACAGAAAGCAACTCGTCAGGTTGGTATCCAGCACGTAACGCCAGTCTTCCAGGCTGATCTCGAAGATGTTTTTGTTTTGTGAGGTACCTGCGTTGTTGATCAGGATGTCCAAACGGCCAAAATGCTGTTTAACAGCGGCAAACATGGCTTTCACCTCGTCTTCCCGGCTCACATCGGCCTCGTAGGCCAGCAGATTACGGCCCATTTCCCGAATTTGTTCGGCCACGACTTCGCCGTCGAGGTTGAGTTTTTTGTCATTCAGCACAATGTCGGCTCCCTGCTCGGCCAACACCAGGGCAATGCCTTTACCGATGCCACGCGCGGCTCCGGTAACTAAGGCAATTTTGCCTTCCAGCGGTAAGGGCATCATCCGTTCCGACGAACCGGGTTTGGGTTGAGGGCTTCTCACTACGTTCGCCATATCAGTTGTTTTTTCCGTAAATCAGCAGACGGATCGAATTCGGTTTAAGCGTGCTTGCCGGGGAGGCTGTCGCCGTGCCGCCAGCCCCACGGTTCGGTTCGTGGGCTTCTACCAATCGATAGCCAGGTACGTTGATGGCCACGGACCGATCCGCTGACGGGTTAGTATTCCAGACCACAATGCCCAGCCGGTCGCCCTGGCGAAATCCTTTGGCCGTGATATCGGGGCCACTGACCTGAAAGCCTTCTTCGTCGACGAAGGTGCCCATCCGCAAAAACAACGCGTGGGCGTTTTCGAACCGGATCAGGTCCGATACATATTGGGTCGCTACGTCGGCCGGGGCTTCCCTGATTTTGGCCGGAACGGGTGGGTAGTAGGTTACTTCGGCGTAGCTCTCGGCGGTGGGCATTTTTCCTTTCACCAGGTAGTCTACATCTTCTTCATAGCGGCTTTCGATCTCGTGGCGGAGGCCATACACGACCGCGAAGTTGGCTTCGGCGCGGGTAATCATCGGGTTGGCGTTCCGCTGCGTTTCGACCAGTTCGGGGAAGGTGTACCGGTACAGGGCCGGGAATGAATACTGCGCCGACCCAAAACCGATGGGTTCGATAGCGGTACCGATGCCCCAGCCATGGTGGTAATCGATGTTGTCCAGCACACCGTCATGGGTTGCTTCGGTCATGATGATAAATTCCGGGTCCAGCTTTTTCATGGCCGTCCGAATCTCGTTGAGCATCATGACCCGGTATTTGGTGCCCGATTCCTGGGGCAGCTTATGATCCTGAATTTTGGAAAAATTCAGCAGGGCTCCCTTCACCCCCGCCTGATCGTAGAGGATACCATCGGCACCCAGCTCCCGGGCCTGAAGAGCCAGGTTCATCATGGTTTTACGCCAATAGGCTGAGCTGTACGAGCTTTCGACAAAGACGACGGGCGTGGCACTGTTGTACTTCCGGATGCTGCTGGTATAAGCCATCTGGTCTTCCCGAACGGCCATGGTCTGGTTGCCGGCGTATTTATAGTACTCGCTCGTAGCATCCATCATGGTGGCGTTGGCATACAGGATGACCTTGAAGCCGCGCTTGTGCGCCCGCTCGATGCCCGCTTTCAAAGCCGGCTGCCCGCCCAGCAAATCGTCCGGTATCCAGTTCGGAAACAGTCGGTCGTGTCCGCCATGCGCCCAGCCGAACAGGCCCAGGGTTTTGAGTCCGAACCTATCGGCAATGTCGCAGAGCTTGTCGATCTCGTCGTATCGCCACATCACGTAGCCGTTCTGTTGTTTCAGAATGGCCAGAAACCAGCCCGCATCCTGCTTTACCCAGGTCGGCAGCGTCGGTAGCGTAAACTGACTCAGATACCAGGTCCGGTAGCGCTTGGCCCCCGTGTGCCACGTCCCTCCATAGGGGGCAATATTGACCTCAGGTACTGTGAATGTTGTGCTAAACACCGGAAAAGTGATTGCCGAACTGAACGAAGCAGAGGGCGTATTGTAGGCTACCTCGAACTGTTTCTTGGTTCGGTCCGCATCGTGGCACCCGATGTACAATCCCTGCTGGGGGGTGTTGATCGTAAACCATTGCATGCTGCCCCGTCCACTGGGGTAATCGAACGACAGTTTGCCCATACTGGCGGGATCAGTATAGCAACGGCCGAGCGATTCGGGCCAATAGACACTGGGTTTACTATCCTTAGCCTGGATATCGGACAGGATCGGATAGGTGAGCTCCCGCAGGAGCCACGGTGACGCGTCGGGTTTATCGGCCTCTATGCTCAGGTTGCCGGAAAAGACAAAGGCATCGTCTTTCACCCCGACACGGAACACCGCTTTTACGGGCAACGCACGCCCTCCGCCCTGCAACCCACTGTACGTCAAGACGATTTCATTGCCCGTCTGCGCTACTTCAGGGGCTGTCTCCGGCAGTACCTCTACCAGTTTCGGAGCAAGGATGGTGCTTTCCAGCCGGTTCTGCAGGGTCAGCTTCCAGAGTTTCGACAGGGGCGTGCGGGTTGCCAGGGTCGTGCTACCCTTCGGCGCAATGGTCAGGTTTCCCTGCCGGTCGACGGACAGCGTGGCATGGGTGGTGGAGAGCCGGACCGACTGGGCCAGACCCGTCAGCGGCCACAGACCGGCCGCCAGCAGCGCCAATCCGAAATAAAGTGGGCGAAGGGAACGTAAATGTATCATAAATTATGAATCAGCATTAGTCCGGCAAGTTTGCTCAATACCCGGGATTCTGGTCGGCCTGCGTAAGGGCCAGATTGGAGTTAAGTTCGGAAAGGGGAATGGGGAACAGCGTGGCTCCCTCCCGTACGTTTTTGCCCTGGGCTTTGATGATGGCCGGAAACTGACCCGTGCGCATCAGGTCGAATAGCCGCTTGTTTTCAATCACAAATTCCAGGCTCCGCTCGCGGATAACTGCCTGCCGGAATGCGGCCTTGCTCAAACCCGCCGGCAGGTCGAACTCCGAGGGAGCGTTCAGCGGCACTTTGTACCCCCGACGCCGGACCTGATTGACAGCATCGTAGGCGGCCGGCGGGGGGCTGGCAGCGGCCTGTGACGCAGCCTCGGCAAAAATTAACAGTACATCCGCGTAGCGATGAATGATCGGGTTGCACGGACTGTTCCCGTTTGATACCTCGTTGGGGGCGTTGTACTTACCAAAGCCCGGAAACGGTTGGGGATAATCGAATACGCTGACAAGTTTGCCCGCCTTGTTGATAAACTTGTCATAAGTCGAAGCCGCCTTCCGCCCGTCTTTACTATCCCAGTTGAGCCAGATGTCGGACTTCTGTTCTACCGACCAGTTGGCGCTACCCAGAAAACAATTGGGGTTGTCGGAGCCTCCGGCATGGTTGAAGGAAGCGAACCAGGTACCAATGGTTGGCCCGTCGAACTGAATCGACTGGATGATTTCGGCATTGGCTTCGTTGCTGATGGAAAAAACAGACCTGAAATCGGGCAGTAGCTGGTATTGCTTTGAATCGATCACTTCTTTCGCCTTATCAGCGGCCTGCTGCCAGCGTTCTGTAGTCAGAAATACCTCTGCCAGCAACGTCTGAGCCGCTCCCCGGGTTGCTCGTCCCCATTCGGCCGCCGGGCGCGTCAGCGGCAGCACTTTCTCGGCTTCCAGCAAATCGGCTACAATCTGCTCATACACCTTTTCTCTGGGCACCTTCGGATTGTTGGTCTGACCGGTCGACTGAATTTCGGTTGTGGGCATAGGCACGCCACCGAAGAGCCGGACCAGGTTGAAGTAATTGTAGGCCCGCACGTATCGGCACTCACCGACCAGGGAGGCCCGGCGTGCTTCGTCCATTGGAATCGTTGGAATCCGCTGTATACCCGTATTGGAGCGATTGATGCACAGGTACATCTGCTGCCACAGTGCCGTATGAAACGGGTGATCGGGCGTGACATTGAAGTTATCGACTGCCTGGAAGGTGGCATTCCGGCCGATCATCACCTGGTCGTCGGCCAATAAACCGACGTTATAAAAGTTGCGCCTGAAATAATCGTCGCTGGTGAAAGGCTGATAGGCCGCAACAACGGCGGCTTCGGCATCGGCGGCCGTTTTATAGAAATTGTCTGCCGATACGAAACTGTACACCTCTTCCTGCAACGAATCCTGACAGCCCGGCAACAGGGCCAGCGAGAGCGACAGGCTCAGCGAGATCAGCCCCCGACGGAGGAGTGTTTGACGTGTGTTCATGAGTTGGTTACTTGTCGGTTTAAGAATGCGTTAAAAACCCAGTCGCAGGCCGGCTGTCCACATTTTGGCCGCCGGATACGCCCCGATATCGACACCTTTGCGCAGATCGGAGCCCGCCGTTGAGCTTACCTCCGGGTCGAACCCGGTATACCGCGTCACCGTCAGCAGGTTCTGACCGCTCACGTAAACCCGTGCTGACCGGAACCACTTTACGCCCAGCGATCCCACCGGAAGGTTGTAGCCCAGTTGAATGTTCCGCAGCCGGAAGTAGGAAGCATCCTCGAAAAAACGGTCGGATACCAGCGGACTGACGCTGGATGCGCGGGGATATTTGGCGTTTACGTTTCGGTTTTCGGTCGTCCAGCGGTCGGTGATGTCGGCTACCTGGTTGTTACCCCGGGCAAACACATCACTGAGCGTGAAATTGTTGGCATTGAAGACCGTGGCCCCCTGCACACCCTGAAACAGAACATTCAGATCAAAGGGGCCGTAGGTGAGCTGCGAGGTGAGGCCATAAATCAGGTCAGGGTTCGGTTTGCCCAAAATCGTCCGGTCGTCGGCCGTGATCCGGCCGTCCCCATTGAGGTCTTTGTACCGTTGCTCGCCCGCCCGGGCGTTAGGCATCAGACTGGTAGTGCCCTGGTCCTCTCCCCACAGGCCGTCGCGGACGTAGCCAAAAAAGGCCGACACTGGCTGACCCTCGCGGATGATGTTGACCGGCAAATCGACGGGTGAAGTGATCAGCGGGGCAAAAAACTGCCCCCCCCGAACGGCTACCGACTGTACCCGGTTCTGGTTGGTCGACAGATTCAGCCCGGCATTCCAGCGCAGTTTGCTGCGGTTGAGGATCGTCCCGTCTATGGAAACATCGAATCCCTGGTTGCGGATGGAACCCGAATTAAGCAAAATGCTGCTGAATCCGGATGAAATCGCGACCGGTACCTGAGCCAGCAGATCGGTGGTGTTCTTGACGTAATAATCGAGGCTTAGATTGACCCGACTATTCAGGAAGCTAACGTCGAGCCCGGCGTCATACTGCGTGGTGGTTTCCCACTTCAGGTCCGGGTTCGCCATCGTCGTGACGGCAAAGCCTACCACCGGTGCCTGAGTAACACCCTGAATGCTGGTAACGGTATTGAGCCGGTTTAACGACTGATAGTTTCCAATTTCCTGGTTCCCCGTTACGCCTATACTCGTACGTATCTTCAGATCAGAAATCCAGCTTACCGCCTTCATAAACGGTTCTTCCGACACCCGCCAGGCCAGCGCGGCCGACGGGAAAAAGCCCCATTTGTTACCGGACCCAAACCGGGAAGACCCATCGGTCCGGGCCGAAACGGTTAGCAGATACCGGTCCCTGAAGCCATAGTTGACCCGGCCCAGCCACGACAACAGCGTGTTTTTGCTCCGGCCCGACCCGGGCAAACCCGGACTGTTGCCCGCCGACAGGTTATCCGTTCCAAACAGGTCGACGGCAAAGTTCTGCGAGCTGGCCGACAGTGAGGAGAACACGCTTTCCTGCCAGGTAAATCCGCCCGTGGCGTCGAGGCTGTGATTCGCTCCAATCTGTTTTTTATACGTCAGAATGTTTTCATTGAGGTAGGTCGATCCCTCCCCCGTGAAAACGCTGGCCTGGCCGGTCGATCCGGGGAGCTTCCGGGAGAAATAGCGGTCGGTACGGTCATTGCTATAGTCGATTCCCAGTCGTACACTCAGCGCCAATTCAGGCGAAAAAGCATAGGTCAGGTTTGTATTGGCCAGGATTCGGTTCGTAACCAACTGGTTACTGAATTCCTGAGCCAATGCCAGCGGATTGGTACCGAACGGCTCCGTTGCCGGAATGGTGTTGACCCGGAAATAGCTGCCGTCTGCGTTGTATACCGGGGCCAGCGGTGCGCTGATCAACGCATTATACACCACCCCATTGCCGAAATTAATGCTGGTTCGGGCCTGCTGGTTGATGCTTCGCGATGCGGTGATACTGGTCGACAGACTCAGTTTACGGCTGATGGTGTTATCCATGTTTGCCCGCACGGAACCCCGGCTGAAGCCCGAACCGATCACGATCCCCTGCTGATCGAACCAGTTGCCCGAGATGGCGTATCGACTGGTTTCTGACCCACCCGAGAACGACAGGGCATAATTCTGGATAGGAGCCGCCTGGAATAGCTCCTCCTGCCAGTCGGTACTGACGGGCCAGCTGCTTTTGTCAGGAAACGGTAGGGTGGTTTGCCCGAGGTTCCGGGCTTTTTCGTTGGCCAGATCCATGTACTGGGAGCCGTTCAGCAGTGGTAGTTTACGCCGAACCGTCTGCACCCCATAGTAGGCTTCGAAATCGACAGTACCGGGACCGGCTTTGCCGCGACGAGTTGTTATGATGACGACCCCGTTAGCACCCCGAGCACCGAAAATGGCGGTTGCCGACGCATCCTTGAGGACTTCCATCGAAACGATGTCGTTGGGGTTGATGGTCGCCAGCGGGTTGGTCGGCTGCGACTGACCGTCGTTCGTTCCGATGCTATTGTATACCGGAAAGCCATCAATGACGTAGAGCGGTTCATTACCGCCAAGGACTGAATTTCCCCCGCGTACCCGGATACTGATAGCCCCACCCGGTGCCGAATTCGACTGGATCACCTGTACCCCGGCAACCCTCCCCTGCAGGCCTTGCTCGGCCGAGGTGATGGGCATCTCTTTAATAGCCTGGGCCGACACCGACGCAATGGAGCCGGTTACGTCCCGTCGTTTCTGCGTACCGTAGCCGACCACCACCACCTCGTTCAGCGATTTATCGTCGGCAGCCAGGGTTACGCTGATTTCGGTCCGATTTCCCAGGACCACTTCGGTATTCTGGTAGCCAATGTAACTGACGGTGAGCGTTGCCGTAGGACTTGCGGTCAGTGTAAAGCGGCCATTGGCATCTGTTGTGGTACCGGTAGCGGATCCTTTGATCACCACCGATGCGCCGGGCAAAGGCGAGTTGTCGGTCCCTGAGAAAACAATACCTGTCACTTTTTGCTGGGCAAATACCGGATGGAGGATCGAAAGGCAAAGCGTGATTAACAGCGCTAAATAGGCGTATAGGCGTTTCATCTGTAATTGGCCTTGATTAAGGGTTGATGTTAAATCCGGCACAATTATAATAGCACATTTTCAATATACAACTGCACAATTTTATGCAAACGTTTGCGGGAACGTGTGCAGAAAAAATTATTTTTGTGGAGTCAATTTTCGCTATCTTTCTTTATCCCGTTCCATAGCTATGCCCCGTCTCGACCGCAGCCGCCGTACCACTGTTACTATTGTTGATATTGCTGAAAAGCTTCAGATTTCCTCGTCGACGGTATCCCGGGCGTTGCGTAATCATCCGGATATCCGACCTGAGACCGTTGAGGCCGTCAAGAGTATGGCCAAGAAGCTGAACTACCAGCCCAACACCCAGGCCCAAAGCCTGCGCGAACGCCGGACACGGCTGCTGGGCGTACTGGTTCCGGAGATTCAGCAATTCTTTTACAGTTCGGTCCTCAACGGCATCGAAGAGGTTGCCTTCCGAAAAGGGTATCAGGTTGTGGTCTGTAAATCAGGCGAAACCTACGAGCGCGAAATGCTTCAGGCCTCAGCCATGGGGAATCAGGTAGATGGGATGATTGTGTGTCTATCGCAGCAAACCCGTAAAACCGAGCACTTCAGGCAGTTGAAGCAACAGGGTATGCCGCTGGTATTTTTTGATCGGTCGCCGGAGCGCTTTACGGCCCACAAAGTAGTGTTCGACAATGAAGCCCATGCGTTTCAGTTAACTGAACACCTGCTCAAATCAGGTTTCAGCCGAATTGCCCTGTTAACCGGCCCGGCCCACCTGACTAGTTGCCAGGAGCAGATCCGGGGGTACGAAAAAGCCCTTGACCGCTACCAAAAAGGTGACGATGCAACGCTGGTACAGACAGTGGGGTTTGGCTACCAGGATGGCTGCGTGGGTTTCCAGAAGTTGATGAAGCAGCCAGCCCCGCCAGATGCTATTCTGGCAGGCAGCGACCAATTGGCCTTCGCCACTTTACTGGAAGCGCGTAGCCTTAAACTGGCCATTCCCGGTCAGTTAGGGCTCGTCGTTTGCGGGGGCGATCCGTTTCATGCCCGATTCGAAAACGCAGTGACAAGCCTGACGGCGAAAGGATTCGAAATGGGCAGCCGGGCCGCCTACCTCTGCATTCAGGACATTGAAAATACCGACAAAGCGGTTAAGGCCCGAACCGAACGGATCACCTCCGACCTGGTGATCCGGCATTCCAGTGTTCGTCCGCAGGGCGGGGAGTACGCAACTGGCGACTACAGCCGGCATATAACTACTCATGAGCCAGGTGCCGACGAGGTTCACATTTATTAATTGTCGGATAAAAGGCGGGGCTGGATCCCATAAGTAGAGTCACTCACAAGACGTCCCTGTTTTACCCATTCAGGCAGAGTCGCCCGGTCTGGCAGAGTGAAAACGGCCTGGATACCACCCATCAATTCATTAAAAGATTACCGTTAACATAGTCTCGCGCGAATATGCAGCTTGCGCCTTTTTTTAAGTCTATCAGTATTTTAGCTCCACCCGCATAAGGGCATTAGATACCGAAGGTTGGGTAATGGAATCGATAGGCACGTGTTCCTAATTAAGCTATATACAGCCGCGCCTTATTGGTAGGGGGGCCAGCTGGCAGATCGAATTAGAGAAGCTGAGATCGGGAAAATGAAAGGCCCAGCTGTAAAGGGCTAAAAACAAAAGCCCGGCTGCAAGGGCGACCGGGCGTTGTGATATTCTCAATATACTTTATTCTACCAATACATAAGCAAAAATCATGCCTGTGTCCGGCGTCGGTGCAGCTGAATTATTTTACCTATTTATTAAGCGGCACATCTTTATATAAATTCTTAATTATCAATAAGTTAACATTTAATAATTACCCCATAGACCATATTCCGAATTTGCCCTTTGTAACACTGGCACGAAACCTGATATGTCAAAAAACGCCATAACAACCCATATATACCTGAATTACCATCTGTAAATCAGTATATTACTCACTCGTTAGCTACTGTATCCACCCAATTTCCATAGCCCTTTTCAGACTGAGCATTTACTCCGGATTCGGGCCGTTCATTGATAGAATCACTCAAACACGAACCCGTCACGAGCCGAGGGTTCGCACTTGTTTTCCGTAGGCATTGAGCAAAACAAACGCCCGGTTGCAGGGCTACCGGGCTTTGTAAACTCCTCTCAATATATTGTCTTGTCAGTCAACTCCGTACAGGTTGACTGTTTGTTTCTCTGTATTGTCTAGGAAACCAATATTTGTTCCTATAAAAACAATCAAACTTATCAAATGTTACCCAAAGTTGCTTATTCGTAATTACATTTTCAAAAATATAAATTATTCGGTAACCAAATTTATCCGGCAATAGTGTGCATTACCGCGTCATTCTGCTCAGATCGGTATGCTAGTGAGTAGCCTTTTCGCATCCGAACGGCTACTCAGCGGCTAGAAAGGCTTCTACTGGCCAGGCGCTGGTCAATCTGCCGGGTTATTTCGGCAAAATCGGCCGCACGCTCCGCATAGTCGAGCGTGTTCACATCCAGAATGAGCAAATCGCCCTGTTCGTAAGTATCCACGAACTGGTCGTACAGCTGATTAAGGCTGAGCAGGTATTCATCGCTGATGCGCTGCTCGAACGACCGGCCCCGCTTCTGGATCTGTTCGCGGAGTTTGGGCAGGTCAGCCCGCAGGTAGATCATCAGGTCGGGCGGCTGCACCAGGCTCATCATGTTATCGAACAGATTCAGATAGGTCTGGTAATCGCGCTCGGCCATTCGATCACTCTGGTAGAGGTTGCGGGCAAAGATGGCGGCATCTTCGTAGATCGTGCGGTCCTGAACCACGGTATGTACCTGACGGGGATTGTCGCGATTGGCCTCCCGAATGGCCATAATCGTTTTGACCTGGGCGAACCGACTGTTCAGAAAATAGATTTGTAAGTTAAAGGCCCAGCGCGGCATGTCGACGTAAAAATCAGCCAGATACGGATTGCCTTCCACGGCTTCGTAGAGTACCTCCCAGCCGTATCGGGCAGCCAGCATCTCGGCCAGCGTGGTCTTGCCGGCGCCTATATTTCCTGTGATCGCAATGTGCATTCGGGTCAGGCGCGCCCCGTGATTAGGTGAGTCGATCGGGCCGCCTATCAGCTAACCGCTGCTAACTATCGAGTGTTTTCCGTTAATTTTGTAGTATGAAACCGTACAGCGTCTTACTCTACTATATTTATTCACCCATCGAGAACCCCGACCAGTACCGCGACGAGCATCATCGGCTGTGCCTGCGGCTGAACTTGCTGGGCCGGGTAATTGTAGCCCCCGAAGGACTCAACGGCACCGTTTCGGGCCTGACCGCCGATTGTGAAGCGTACATGGCCGCGCTCCACGCCGACCCGCGCTTTGCCGACATCGAGTTTAAGGTCGACGAGGCTGACGGGCATACTTTTCAGAAACTACACGTTCGGGTAAAGCCCGAAATTGTGCACTCCGACCTGCCCGTCGATCCGCGCCGGCAAACGGGTATCCACCTGGAACCCGAGGAGTTTCAGCAGCTCAAAAACGATCCGGATGTGGTTCTGGTCGATATGCGATCGAATTACGAACATGCCGTTGGCCGGTTCAGGGGAGCGGTGACGTTCGACATGGAGAACCTGCGCGAACTGCCCGAGCATGTCCACGAGATCGAACACCTCAAAGACAAAAAAATCATCACTTATTGCACCGGGGGTATCAAGTGCGAAAAAGCCAGCGCTTATCTGCTGTCGCAGGGCTTTCAGAACGTGTACCAACTCCACGGTGGCATTATCAAATACGGCATGGAAGCGGGAGGCACTGACTTCGACGGCCAGTGTTACGTGTTCGACAACCGGGTTACGGTCGACGTCAATCACGTGAATCCAACCACGGTGTCGGTCTGTTACCGCTGCGGCACCCCTACCAGCCGCATGATCAACTGCGCCAGCCCGGCCTGCAACAACCACGTTACCCTCTGCGAATCCTGTGGCGATGAACACGGCGGCACCTGCACCGATGCCTGCAAAACCGACCCGGATCTGCGCCCCTACGATGGCACCGGCTATTACGGCAAGCAATCCGTTGGGTATACGCCGGCGCAGGGCTACATCAGCCGTCGGGGTCAGAAAATTGACCTGAGCGCCCCACGGCTGGCCGCTGCCAGCACGGATACGCCGTCGGCCTAGTTACTGGTTAAGCTAGGGTAAGGCGTTCTGCAGAAACCGAAGCGCATTGCCAAAAAAAATCGCGTCGATGGCGTCGGCTGGATAGCCCCGGGCAGCCAGCCGGTCGCCAAGCCGTTGCAGATCGGCAATGGTATCGAGATCCGTAGGCGACTGCTCCCGACCAAACGCTCCGTCGAGGTCGGACCCGATAGCGCAGTGCAGCGCGTTGCCGGCCAGCTGGCAGATGTGGTCGTAGTGATCAACGATCGTCTCGATGGTTATACCGAAGTCGGCCGGGTTACTCTGACGCTGGGTCAGCCCGGGCTTCATCATCCAGGCATCAAAACACCCGCCAATAACCGCCCCGCGCTCAACGAGCTGGCGGATCTGACGGTCGGTGAGTTGCCGCTGGTGCGGTACCAGGGCCCGGCAGTTGTGGTGACTGGCCCAGATCGGCCCGCTGTAGAGCGCCAATGCTTCCTCGAATCCTTCGTCGGTCAGGTGGGTTACGTCGAGAATCATCCCTAGCCGATCCATTTCCCGCAGCAGCTCGCGGCCACGGGCTGTTAGGGGACCGCTTAGTCCGGTACCGGGGGCATAGCGTCCATCGCGGTAGTGGGCTGGCCCTATCGCCCGCAGGCCATACGCATAAGCCCGTTCAACGTAGGAAAGGTCGATCAACGAATCGGCTCCTTCCAGACTCAGCACAAAACCGACAGGCTTTTGATCAGCGGGTTCGCTCTGATCCTGCCAGCGGGCGACATGTGCATCGAGGGCCGCCCGACTGGCAATGAGTACCATCTGCTGTTCGTCTTCCATCGCCTGATACCAGGCCCGCTGCGCCTGCGTCATGGCCCAGGCCTGGGCGGGCGAGTTCCAGCCCGAACCCGGCAGTACAGCACCCGAACCGTCCGCATCGGAGGGGTTGACCCGGGCAATCTGCGTGGCAACGACCAATCCAATATGGCCCCGCCGAAGGTCGGGGAGCGACACCACGTTTTTACCCCGATCAATCTTGTCGGTCATGCCCTGCTCCGAAGCCCGAATGGCGGTTACCGGCTGGCGGTAGTCGCGGTTCCATTCGATGGCATTCATGGCCAGATCCAGATGGGTATCGATGATGAACATAAGTAATGGGAAAAACTGGTTAGTGGCCCCGGGCGGTTACCTCCCACCGACCAGTCCATTGATTATTGACCACCACATCGGCCTGATCGTACAGGTTGACCGTCGGGCAGATATGTACCGGCACCCCGTACCATACGTCGCCGGGCTGGTATGGGCTGCTGTCCTCCACGCGCACGACCAGATGTTCTTCGCTCTGTCCTATGGGTTGCGCCCCGGGTTCGTTCAGAAAAACGACCCGGGGCAGCGGGTTTTCGGCCGCGACGGACTTGTGGCCGAGGTCGAGACAGATGGTTTGCGGATCGACAATGGAAATGACCCGCATCAGCAGAACGGCAGCCATGACAAACGGCTGATCCGGCAGCATCTGGGCGTAGCCCGCATCCCAGAATACAAACGTACCGGGACTCAGCTCCAGACCAGGCCGACGCGCGTGCATGGAAAAACTCGGCGAGCCGCCCATGATCAGCGGCAACGTTTCGCCCCCCGCGTCGGCAATAGCCTGCTGAACGCCCGCAGCCAGCGTAAAGCTCTCGTCGGTCCGCCGGGCGCGGTCCGTGAGATCGGTATCCCGAATGTGGCCGTCGTAAGCATGCAGCCCTACCACCCGAATGCCGGGTTGCGACTGGCAGTGATCGTAGAGGGCCGGTGCGTCGGCGGGCTTGATACCGGTTCGGTTCATTCCCACGTTCAGGTCGATGTACACGTCGAGCGGGCTGGCCACGAACGAAGCTGACAGGCGATCGGCTGCGGTTTCGTTATCGATCAGACAGGCAAATCGAACGGCGGGGTACTGATCCCTCAGCTCGGCCAGCCGCTGTACTGATGGACCAACCAGTGGATACGCCAGCAGGACGTCCCGCGCACCGGCATTGGCCAGCATCCGGGCTTCGCGCAGGGTGGCGCACTTGAAAGCCACGATCCCCTCCGCCAGGAGCAGCTCGGTTACGGCCCGCATCTTGTGGGTTTTCACGTGCGGCCGCAGTCGCTCCGCCCCCTTTCCGTCGGCCATACCAGCAATTTGCAGGGCCGACCGAATATTAGCCGTCACCCGGTCTGGGTACACCAACAAGGCGGGAGAGGCAATGGTGTCGGGATTTTCTACTTCGTACCAGTTCATGACTGCGGCACCCGGGCAATCACATCGATTTCTACCTTGATCCCTTTGGCCAGCCCCGACTGAACGGTAGTACGCGCCGGCAGCACCCCCGGAAAGTAGGTTGCGTAAACGGCGTTATAGGCCTCGAAGTCGTTGATATTGGCCAAATGGGCGGTCGTCTTCACCACATCATCCCAGGTGCAACCCGCGCCTTCCAGCAGTTCCTGGATGTTCTGCATAACGCGATTGGTTTCTTCCTCGATAGTGCCCAGCATGACCTCACCGGTTAGATAGTCCAGGGGGGTCTGGCCGGATACGAAGAGCCAGCCATCGCAAACGAGACCGGGCGAATAGGCAGGTGTTATAAGTCCTTCTTTAACAACAGGATGATGAATGGGTGTTTTTGTGGCCATGTCGGGTTGGTTTGTACTGGCTGCAAAAGAAACAGTTTTTGTGTCCCTACCCAATTTATTTACCCACTATCGACCCGGTAGCCTTTGAATCCGATCGCGTATTAGGAGTACCTTTTCCGGTCATCAGGCCCACAGCCCGATAGACGCAAAAGCAGCAGCTTCGGGCGTATTTGCGTAGTTTTGCAAAAACAGCCGGTCTTATTCATACCGGCGACATACGAACTCGTTATGGCTGACAGAAAGCCCCTGATTTTAATTTCGAACGATGACGGTATCACCTCCCACGGCATCCGGACACTCGTTGACTTGATGAAACAACTGGGCTCGGTGGTGGTCGTGGCGCCCAACAGCCCGCAGTCGGGCATGGGACATGCCATTACCATAGCCAACCCGATCCGGCTTTATCCATCCGATATTTTTGGCGAGGTACCCGCCTACGAATGTTCCGGCACCCCCGCCGACTGCGTCAAGCTGGCGAAACATCACGTACTCAAGGACCGGGCCCCCGACCTGGTTGTGAGCGGTATCAACCACGGCAGCAACTCATCCATCAGCGTGCTGTATTCCGGCACCATGTCGGCCGCCATCGAAGCGGCTATTGAAGGCATTCCCGCCATTGGTTTTTCGCTCGGCGATTTTACGCGCCAGCCCGACTTTTCGCATACGCACGATCACATCCTGCGCATTGCCAGTAATGTACTCGAGCGCGGTATGCAGCGCGGTACCGCCCTGAACGTAAACTTCCCGGCCCGGACGGCAGAACCGATCAAAGGCATCCGGATCTGTCGGCAGGCTAACGCCAAATGGCAGGAGGTGTTCGACGAGCGACGCGACCCCCACGGGCGTCGGTATTTCTGGCTCGCGGGCGATTTTGTCAACTTCGACACGCATGCCGAAGACACCGACGAGTATGCGCTGTCACAAAACTATACCTCCGTTGTGCCGTGCCAGTATGACCTGACCGCCTACAGCATGATGGATCAATTACGTAACTGGAATCTGTAACCAAATGCTACCCGATAAACGAAACAATGAGCAATCGACACCCCAGTTGGTTCGTCTGGGTCGTTCATTAGATAGCATTCATCCTTATTAAGAATGGCACTTCTCGGCAGTATGTTAAAAACCGGCATTCGGCTTACGAATGTCGTACAGCGCAGGCAGCTGAATCCGCTGAAACAACAGCGGAAGGCGTTCCGCAAACTGGTCGGCAAAGCCCGGTTTACGGATTTTGGCACCACCTACCACTTTGAGGAACTGCTCAGCGCAGCCGAATTTGGCGGCAAGCGGGAGTTCTACGAAAAATTCAAGCAGAACGTCCCCATCCACGACTACAACCGCATGTTCGACAGGTGGTGGAAACGGTCGCTGGCGGGCGAAAAAGATGTAGCCTGGCCGGGGAAGGTGAAGTATTTTGCGCTGAGTTCCGGCACCTCCGAAGCGGCTTCGAAATACATTCCGGTAACCAAGTCGATGTCGAAGGCCATTCAGCGAACGGGCGTACGGCAGATTCTGACGCTGGGACGCTACCAGAACCTGCCGCCGACCCTTTACGAAAAAGGCTGTTTGATGCTCGGGGGTAGCACCGACCTCAACGCCCGGGGGGATCACTTCGAAGGTGACCTTAGCGGGATTACCGCCAGCCGGATACCCCTGTGGTTCGAGCGGTTCTATAAACCGGGCCGCGAAATTGCTCAGGAGCGCGACTGGGCGCTGAAGCTCGACGAAATTACCGAACAGGCCGCCAACTGGGATATCGGCTACGTAGTGGGCGTACCGGCCTGGATACAGCTGCTGATGGAGAAAATCATTGCCCGCTACCAGGTAAAGACCATCCACGACATATGGCCCAACCTGATGGTGTTTTGCCACGGGGGCGTCTCGTTCGAACCCTACCGGGCTGGATTTGAGAAGCTCCTCGCCCACCCCATTACCTATATTGAAACCTACCTGGCTTCGGAAGGCTTTATCGCTTACCAGACCCACCCGAACGCGGAGGGTATGCAGCTGGTGCTGAACAATGGGTTGTTCTTCGAGTTCATTCCCTTCAACGAGCAGAACTTCACCGCCGATGGCGAGCTGACGGAGAACCCCCAAACGCTGATGATCGACGAGGTAGACGAAGGCAAAGAATACGCCCTGCTCCTGTCGACCTGCTCCGGCGCGTGGCGCTACCTCATTGGCGATACCATCCGGTTCGTCAGCAAACAGCGGTCAGAAATCATCATTACGGGTCGCACGAAGCACTTCCTGAGCCTCTGTGGCGAACACCTGAGCGTCGACAATATGAACCGGGCTATCGAGATGGTATCCGAAGAACTCGGCATTTCGGTGCGGGAGTTTACCGTGGCCGGCGTTACCCACGATACCCTGTTCGCCCACAACTGGTACATCGGCACCGACGACCCGGTCAACCCCGACGCGCTGCGTACCCGACTCGACGAGAAACTGAAGGAGCTCAACGACGACTATGCCGTAGAACGCCGTCATGCGCTGAAAGAAATTACGGTTACGGTGCTGCCTACCGACACGTTCTACAAGTGGATGAAGTCGAAGGGCAAGCTGGGGGGGCAGCATAAGTTTCCGCGGGTGCTGAAAAAAGGGCTGATCAACGAATGGGAGTCGTTTCTGGCTACGGCCTGACCAGGACCCGGCGCCTGTAGCTTTACCCTACTGAAACGGTTCGGGCCCGGCGGGAAGAATGACTTCCTGCCGGGCCCGAACCGTTTCAGCTTGAACCGCTTACTTACCAATCATAGACACGGCCTGGTTGTTGAGGCTGGTGCTGTACAACTGGTTCAGCAGCAGTTTGAACGTTCCCTGTGCCTGAGCCCGGAAGGTGATTTCGGGTCCAAATGCGTATAGCTTGCCCGCACCCACGGGTGCCATGAAGGCCGCCACACCATCCTGCAGGTACGACTGTCCCCAGGCCCAGCCGCTCCGCAGCGGCTTGTCGGTATCGAACCACGCCAGCGGCATTACGGCCCCTTTGGCGATGGCATCGGGCGAGAGTTTGAATACCGGACTGTTATCGAAGTAGACGTCGGTTTGCGAAGGCATACCCCAGGTGGCATGCTGGGTCGAATCCAGGCTCACCCGCAACACGCTGCCCGGAATGTAATACTTCTCGCCCGGTAGTGGCCGCTCTGTCCCGCTGCTCGTCATCTCCGTCAGCGCGTTCTTCACGGGCAGTTTCAGGTGATAGGCCAGGTTGGTGCTCGACCCGATCGTCACAACCGTACCACCTGCTTCCAGAAACGCTTTGATCTGCGGGATCGACTTGGCTGCGGTGATTTTTCCGAGCCGGGGGCGGTATTCTTCCGGGGTTGTCTCTTCTTTGGGTTCCCGCTCCATAGCGCTGAAGATGTCGTTGTCCTGACCGCGTACGGGCGGTATGGCCCGGGTCACGAAAACGATAACGTCGAATTTCTTTTTCAGGTCACCCGCGTCGATATCGCCGGGGTAGATCACCTTCATCGGGAAGTGGTACTGTTCCATCAGCCAGCGTACCCAGCCCGACGGCATCGATCCGCCATAGGTATCCCAGAGGGCAATCCGCATGGGCGAGACTTTAACCATCGATGAGGATGGCCGTTTGGCGACGCCCGTCACGTCGAGCCCCAGGTCTTTTACCGACTTATCGAGTATCGCCTTGGCCTTGGGTGATGCCGACACGAAGAAAGCGCCTGCTTCTACGCCCGACTTGCTGCCCAGTCCGTTGGGCAACCGGTACACGTCTACCCCCGACGCCAGCAGGTCATTGACCGCAATAAAGGAATTGTTGGTTCGGGCGCTCAGCAGGTATCCTCCCCCGGCAGCCCCGGCCATGCGCCCTTCGGGCGACTGTAGCTCACCATATGGCAGCTTTTTGAAGGGGCCATCGAAGCCGTCGAGCACCCGGTCGAACTGCACGTTCATCAGGTAGGCCAGTGTCCAGCCAGCGGCATCGTACGGACGAACCGGCGGCCCACCCGGGTACTGGAAATCGTTGGGGTGATCCTGCGGCTCGAACATGTCGAGCACGTGGGGCCGGAACGCCTGATCGGTCTTGACTACGTACGAACCGGCGGGGTATTTTTTGCCGGCAACGGTGAAGTCGGCGGTAGCCTGCTGAATCTGGATTCCGGTTTTGACCAGCGCGTTGATGAACTTAACAGCGGTAGCAAAGTCGGGCTGGTTGGCCGGAATGATGAAGCCCCGCGGGTCGCGCAGGACCGGTGCTTTCATGATCGTATCGTAGTACTTAACCGGCATACCGCCCCCCCGTGGCAACATCCCGTATTGAGCCAGGGCCGCATTGGCGGAGGTAGACGTCGGCTTCTTCGGATCATTTTTGAACGCGTCGTTGATAGCCTCGATCCGCTTGGGTGACAGGCCCCAGGTGTCTTTACTACCGCGCTCGATCGAGTTTTTACCCATGCGGTAGATGTTGAACAGCAGCTCGTCGCGGTAGCGGGCCGCGTAGCCCATCACGGCATAGTTCAGCGACAACGAATAATCGATGGATTGTTTGAAGTGCCACTTCTGCGGGGTTACCGGGAACGGGGTGTTGCCGTTCGGGATCAGCCGGCTCGGTACCAGCGGAATATCTTCGGGGGTTGGGCCACCGATGATTTCGGTCAGCAGGCCGATCATGTTGTGGAAGTGAGTCGTTGTGCGCAGACCGCCGTTGTACCAGGTCGAGAATACCGAACCACCCAGCCGCGTAAAGCCCGGTTTGTTTTCGGCATTGAGCCGGTTGATCATGGCCGCGCCCAGGGCGTCGATACCGGTAACCATCAGCGGATCGAAAACGTAGTTGAAGGGGTCGCGGTAAGGCGGTCCCGCCAGTACCGAGCCGGCCGGTCCGCGCTGGTGGTGGTTATACATGATCTGCGGAATCCACTCGACAAACAGCTGCCGCCCGATGTTCTGGGTTTCCTTCATGTTCATGATGAAGAAGTCGCGGTTGTTGTCGTGTCCGATGTATTTCTGATACAGCCGGGGCAGGTTATCGAGCGATCGTTTCTCGGCTTTCGGCTCGCGCATGTACCAGTTGGTCACGATCTCCTGACCGTCGGGGTTGGCGTGCGTCAGGAGCAGGATGTCCTGATCCAGGATCCGCATCGTCTCGGGGTCTTTGCGGCTCACCAGCTGCCAGATGGTTTCGATGAGCTGCATCGTTCCAACGGTTTCGGTAGCGTGGAGCCCCCCGTCGATCCAGACAATGGCTTTTCCTTCCTGGGCCAGCGCCCGGGCCTGGTCGTCGGTGAGTCCTTCGGCGCGGGCCAGCTTCTGGGAAATCTCCTTGTAGCGGTCCAGTTTCTTCAGGTTCTCCGGCGACGAAACGATCAGCATATACTGATGGCGTCCTTCTTCAGTCATACCGATGTCGACGAGTTTGACCCGGTCCGAGGCAGCCGCCACTTTCTTGAAATAGGCTTCGGTCTGCGTATAGGTAGCGAGTTGATAATCGTCGCCAATGTTGAACCCGAAATGTTCTTTGGGCGACGGTATCGACTGCGCCAGGGCACCGGTCAGATACCAGCCTGACAGCAATAGAAACGTTGATAATCGAAGGAAAATAGACATCATAATAGTCTGTTTGTGAGTAATATAGAATTGGAGTTAGTTTTCTTGGCTATCGTCTGCGGAAGCGAACACCAACCCGGCAGTCGCCCACTTCGCCCCGGGCCTCATCGCATACGTTTTCCTGAAAGCCCGCAATCCGGCGGCCGTCTTTCAGGTTGAGGATAAACTTAAACAGAAAATAATCATTCTGCGCCACCGTACTCAGGTTTACCCCCGTAAAAGCAGCCAGCTGAGCTGCCGTTACTGTAAACGTTTTCGGAAACTGGGTAACGGTTTCGTACAGTTTGTCGGCAGCCCCAACCCGGCTGGGCAGCGGAAACTGCGTAACGCTCGGATACAGCCCACCCGGTTGCGACAGTACGATCGGATAGGCCGGATTACCGGTGGCGGCTGCCTTGTTAAAACCGAGGTATACATCGATGGAGTTGACCTCCGCTTTACCGAAGCCTTCCCAGCGCAGGGTGTACTCAAAAACCTGGTTGGGGAGGTCAGCATCGTTCAGCGCAAAAAAGGAGGTGTTGGCTGTCGATACCGTTGGCAGGGCTGATTTGGTCGTGTTGACGGCCACCAGCGGCACGGCGGTATACGACCAGTTTTCCCAAACGTAATTTTCCGTTTTACAACCGTCCAGGGCAATCAACCCCAGCAGGGAACAACAGATCAATATGGCTCTCATGGTTCTCAATGTGGTTTTTATTTATCCCAGAAAACGGGGGTGGTCTGCTGAGCGGTCTGGAGCTGATCCGCTTTGCCCGATACGTTTACGTTGGTGGCCAGCTCGGTTACCGAGTAGGTAAGCCGGAGCGGGAATGTGTTGAGTGGCGCGATGGGAGCCGGCAGCACCGGCAGCCCCGTCCGACGGTAGTCGTTGTACGATTCCATGCCGTTGCCGTAGAGGGCAATGTATTTCTGCGTCATGACGGCATTCAGCTTACCGGCGGCATCGGCCGCGTCGTACTGGCTGCTCCGGTTGGCTACGAAAGCCGTAACAGTGGCAGCAGGCAGGGTCGGCGCGGAGTTGCCGCCCGTTGTCGAGATGGTGTTGACGCTGTTGAGGTGCGCCGTTATCCCATCCTGAAACAGCTGGCGCGCATCGCCGGTCGTACCCATCGTGAGGGCTGCTTCGGCCAGAATGAACTTGACCATGGCGTTGGTGATAAACGGAAACACTCCGGCTCCGCTCCCATCGAGGTTCGTAACTACCTTGGGCGCGCCCGTCGCACCAGTGTTTGTAATGAACGTCTGGGCCGCAGTTAGGTTGTTGATCGGGCTGTTGTCGTACAGGCCACCGGCCGGATACACGCCGAAGGTTGCCTTCAGGGCGTTATCGTTGGGCGATGCGGTGGCGTCGCCGGTATAGCGGCCGAAGTAGCCGTTGCCGGTGGGCGTAAACCCAACCGTGTAGTTCGACGTCTGCCGGAAAAAGTAGTACCGGATGCGCGGATCATCGGTGTTGAACAACCGCTCGATGAAGTTCTGGCTCATGTAATAACTTTTACTGGCCTGGTACTCGGCCCGATGCCAGGGGTGCCGGTTGGCGGGCGTTTCGGTGGTACCGAATCGGAACGAGAAGTCCTGCGCGTTGGTCGTGATCAGGGGTGCGTTGGCGGTTAGCAGGGCGTTGATACCAGCTTTTGCCTTCTCGGGCTGCACCAGCCGGATCTGATTGAATAACTTCAGCTTCAGCGAATTGGCCATCCGGATCCAGGCGTTCTTATCACCTTTGTAGATTATATCGGCCGTGGTGGGCTGGATGGCAAACGCACCTTTGTTGGCGTCGGCCAGGGCCTCGTCGATCAGCACGAAGAGCTTGTCATAGATGGCGGCTCCGCTCTCGAAGGTGGGGTCCGATACGGTAAGGCCCTGCGAGGCATCCGAGTACGGGATGTCGCCCCACAAATCGACCATCATGCTGTAGACATAGGCTTTTTCCAGCTTGGCAATGGCCACATAATCCCAGCGTTGCAGCCGGGTCCCCTCCCGGATTATGATGTCAACGTCGTTGAGCATCTGGGTATAGAGGCTGTTCCAGGACTGCTGGTAATCGGTGCCGTCCTGAAAATTACGGCTGGTCGTGCTCGTATACAGGTGTTGAACCAGGATTGACGTTCCCTGATTCACGTCGCGCAGACTGCCGGCCATCGACAGCTGGGTGGCGGGCAGGAGCAGCTCCAGCACCGGCGTAGTGGGGTTATTCGGGTCGGTATTGATATCGACGAACTCCTTGCAGCTTCCCCCGATAAACAGCAGACTCAGCAAAAAAGCCGTTCGTATGGTTGCGATACGTATCATAACATGCCAGGTATAGATGAATAGAGGAAAATCAGAAGCTAAACCGCAGGTTGACACCCAGACGGCGGGTGGTCGGAATCCCGATGAAGTCAAAACCCTGCGAGTTACCCGCACCCAGCGAGCTGACCTCCGGATCGAAGTTCAGATACTTGGGGAAGTTGGGGGCCAGATACCACAGGTTACGGCCACTCACCGACAGGAAAGCCGATCCGAACGGGGTTTTGGCCAGCCAGCGCTTGGGCAGCTGGTACCCCAGCGACACTTCGCGCAGCCGGAAAACCGTAGCGTCGAGTACGTTTACTTCAGCCGCGCCACCGGGGCCAAACCCGCCCGTGAAATAGTAGTCGGCTACGGCAATACCGATGTTGTTGGGTATTTTACGGCCTTCTCCATCCAGCAGAGGTTTGAGCGTATTTACGTCACCCAGCACACCGGGTCCGACCAGGATTGCCTCCCGCTCTTCGGTATCTTTGGTAGCCCCCCGGCTCAGCAGCTCATAAGCCGTGAAGGAGTACATGTCGCCCCCCTGCTTCCAGTCGAACAGCGCACTCAGGGTCAGCCCCTTATAGCTAAACGTATTGGTAACGCCCAGGATAAAGTCCGGGTTAGGGTTGCCGATAGCTGCCGTCTTGCCGCTCAGGATTGGTTTACCCGTGTTGGGGTTCACCAGTATGTTTCCTTCATCGTCGCGGGCGTAGGTAGAGCCACGAATCTGGCCGTAGGGCTGCCCCGCAATGTGCACACTTCCCAGATCGGAGAACCCACCGTAGGGCAGCTCTTTCAGGGCGCCGATGTCTAGCACGATGTTGCGGTTCAGGGTAAAGGCCGACGACAGGTTCCAGGTAAAGCCGTTGTTCAGCTTGATAGGCGTAGCGTTCGGCCCGATCTCCACCCCTTCGGTCGAGGAGCGGCCCAGGTTAATCACCTTCTGGGTATAGCCCGACGACGGTACAGCATTGACGGTAAAGATCTGCGACGTACTAATCTTGTTGTAGTACGTTACGTCGATCCCGATCCGGTTGTTGAAGAACTGAAGTTCCGTACCGATTTCGAGTTCGGTAATGAATTCGGGCTTCAGGCTGGCGTTAGCCAGCAGGTCCGACTCGGTCAGCGAGCTTTGTCCGGCAAAGGGCGATGCTATGCTTCCCGTACCGGTGCCCACGCCCAGTACCGGGTTGGCGATGTAGACCGTCTGGGTCTGGTAGGGCGTGGCTTCGTTACCCACCCGGGTGTAGCCCGCCCGGAACTTACCGAACGACAGTATGCTTTTGGGCAGCTGGAACGCTTCGGTAAAAATAAGCGACGCACTGGCCCCGCCGTAGAGATAGCTGCGGTTGCTGGCCGGCAGTGTCGACGAGACGTCGTTACGGGCTACCAGGTTCAGGAAGGCGTAGTTCTTATAGTCGAGCGAGATATCCGTGAAGAAGGCATAGTACCGTTGCTTGAAGTTATTCCGGTTGTTGGGCAGTACCCGCGGAATCGTCACGCTGGTATTGTTGAGCGAGTTGATACCCCGAAAAATGATGCCATCGCCAAACACAACGGCCCGCTCGGTGACGCGCTGGTTCACGTTGTTACCCAGAATCACTTTCAGCCCGATGTTTTCATTGATCGGCTTGGTGGCGGTCAGCAACAGGGTATTGTCCAGCTCCTGCCGGTAGATGTTGTCGTTGGTAATGTTGCCGTTCGGGAAGTAATCGCCCCCCTTGCCGTTCACCACCGTGCGCCGGTCGGTATAAGCGTTGAAACCAACCGTATTCTGCACGTTCAGCCAAGGCAGCGGGTCGACGCCCAGTACCACATTGCCATAGTAGCGATCTACCTTGCTCGTCGTTGGACTGTTAACGACAGACCAGTAAGGATTGTCCGTACCGACGCGGTCGTAGACATTGTTCCCGTTGAGCGGGTTGGTGTTCGGGAAGCCGGTGAGGTCATAGCTCGTCGGCACAAACATCAGAATGTCCAGGATGGAGCTGCCGGCCCCGTTGGCCGCCGACACCTGGGGCGACACCTGGTTGGTATTGACGTAGTTGATAGACCCGCCCACGTAGAATTTATTGTCCAGCTGGGCATTACCGCCCAGGTTGACAGCGGTCCGGGTAATCTGGTTTTCGGGTACGACGCCCTGGTTGCCCGTGCGCGACAGACCCGCCGTGAAGCTGCCCTTCTCGCTGCCACTCGACACCGAAATGGCGTTTTCGAAGACGCTGCCCGTCCGGAAGAAGTTCCGCGCATTATCCTGTGCGTACGACTGATAGGGCACCTGAATCGGCGTGGTTCCATTGGCCTCGTAAAACTGGGGGAACACCGTGGAGGGGTATCGATTGTTGGTCGTGAGCGGGTGCGGAATGGTTTTCCGGGTGGGAATCAGGCTCGGAATCCCTTCGTACGGCGGTCCCCAGGAGCCAAATACACCACTGCGGTAATCGAAGTTTGTCCCCTGTCCGTAGCTGGTCTGATAATCGGGCAGACCGGCCACGGTTTCTGTCGAATACCCCGTGCTGTAGGTAATTTCAAGCCCTTTCCGACTCTGGCGCTTGCCGGCTTTGGTAGTAACGATAATGGCTCCGTTGGCCGCCCGCGACCCGTAAAGCGCAGCCGCTGCCGCGCCTTTGAGTACCGTCATGGTCAGAATGTTGTTTGGATCGAGGTCAAAGGCCCGGTTCGTAATGGTCGACCCGCCTACGAAACCATCCGTGCTGCCGAAGCTGGAGTTATCGAAGGGAACCCCATCGACCACAAACAGGGGCTGATTGTTGTTACCCAGCGACGAATTTCCGCGAATGGTGATGTTGGTAGCTCCACCGGCGGCTCCGCCCGACCCCTGAATATTGACCCCGGCTACTTTGCCGGTCAGCGCCCGTAACGGATCGGGTTCCGATTTCTGGGCCAGCTGGTTGGCGTCCAGCGTCGAGACAGCATAGCCCAGGGCGTTTTTGTCGCGCTTGATACCGGCAGCCGTCACGACCACTTCGCTGAGTTGTTTGGTGTCGGCGGTCAGCTCCACGTCGATAACCTGCTGGTTGCCGACCGTTACCTCTTTCGACTGGAAACCAACCGACGAGAAGACCAAGACTGCCGTGCGGCCAGACACCGTTAGTTCGTACTGCCCGCGCGCATCGGTCACCGTTCCGACGGTACTTCCCTTTACCGTTATGGTCGTGCCGGGCAGCGCTTCCTTACCCGTTCCGTCGATCACTTTGCCGCGTACAGCTCGCTGTTGCGCGACTAACAAACCGGGTAGAAGTAAGAGAAAAAGTAGTACCTGTATTTTCATGCCGTTCTGGATTAGATGTGTACATGGTGATTAATACATGAGAGATTTTATTATCGATCAATTCTAGAAAACTTACGACTACAAAAAAAGAGATGAACAGAATTTTATTTTACATAATGAAATTAGTTAAAAATATTATTTCTTTTATTCTAATCAATGCAGCTAAGTAAACGCATATGATACATAAATCTCCAAATAAAATACTGAACTAACAAAAAAGCGATGTTTCTTTATATCCCACCTGTCCAAACGAATAGAAAAAAACAATTTTGAATTTTGAACGTTGTTCATTTTATTTGCAACAGATCTTGAACACAATGGGAGTTGCCGAACGGAAAGCACGCGAGAAGGAAGAACTGAGAGACCTGATATTACGGGCCGCCAGAAAGCTGTTTACCGAAAATGGGATCGAGCAGACTACCATTCGGAACATAGCCGAAGCCATCGACTACAGCGTTGGAACGGTGTATGTGTATTTCAGGAATAAGGATGCGATCCTGCATGCCCTCCACAGCCAGGGGTTCGGCATGCTGGCCAGCCATTTCTCGGTGCTGGCCAGTGTGGCAGATCCGATGGAGCGGTTACGGGCCATGGGTCGGATCTACATCAAATTCGGCCTCGAAAACCGGGATATGTATGAGCTCATGTTCAGCACCAAAGCGCCTATGACGTTTTTGTGCGCTACCGATCAGCCGGAATGGGACGAAGGGAAAGCAACTTTTACCGCCCTGAGCAGTACTGTTGCGGAGTGCCTCGAAGCTGGTCATTTTGCCGGCCATTCGCTCCAACCGCTGTCGTTCATGTTCTGGAGTCTGGTTCACGGCATGTGCAGCCTGGAAATCAGCCAGCGCACGCAGGGAGTCAACCTGACCGATCCGTCGGCTATCGTTGATCAGGCGTATACTGAGTTTTTGAAACTACTGGATCACTTCTAAATTTTTTTGCCCTGCTTATGAACGTTGTTCACATTTTAAACTTAGATCAATGAAAGCTTTATTTTTACTACTCGTCGTGCTTATCGCCGGGAGGTCTACCCAACACACCCAACCGCCTGCCGAGGCCGTTACCGGCGAGTGGCTCTCGCCCCGGAAAGACAGTCGCATCACTATTTATCGGCAGGGTGATCAGTACCTGGGTAAGATCGTATGGGGTACGGGAACGGCCACTACGGATCAGAACAACCCCGACCCAGGCCTGCGCAGCCGAAATCTGATCGGGCTGGTCATCCTGAACGGGTTCGTCTACGACGGCCGCAGCACCTGGGCGAACGGCACCATCTACGACCCGCGTGAGGGAAAAACCTATTCCTGCAAGATGACCCTTACCACCCCGAACAGCCTCAGTATCCGCGGCTACGTTGGCGTATCGCTCTTTGGCCGAACAGAAGTCTGGTCCCGGGTTACGCCCGGTCGCCCCAACCCTTAACCACCCACAATCCAAATCCCATGAACGAATTTATCCTACTGACCGGAGCCTCGTCGGGTATTGGCCTCAGCATGGCCCGCTTACTGGCTGCCCAAAAGCAGAACCTGATCCTGGTAGCCCGCCGGCTCGACCGGCTGGAAACGCTGAAAGCCGAGCTGGTAAACGAGCACGGGATCATCGTTTACACCTTTGCCAAAGACCTTTCCAGCACCGATGAGGTTGTTGCCCTGCACCACGAGATCAGCGCCCTGAGTCTTCTGGTAACGAGGCTCGTCAACAACGCCGGCTTCGGCACCTACGGCCCCTTCGATGAGGGTGCGCTCGAACCGGATCTGCGTATGATCAACCTGAACGTGGGAGCGGTAGTAACGCTGACCAAACTGTTCCTGCCCGATATGAAGCGTCGCGGCAGCGGGCACATCATGAATGTTGCTTCGCTGCTGTCGTTCCTGCCGTTTCCGTACTATTCGGTATACTCAGCCACCAAGGCATTTGTCCTCTCCTTCTCCGAAACGCTGGAAGCGGAACTGGCCGGCAGTGGGGTTACCGTTTCGGCGTTCTGCCCGGGTCCTGTCGATACGGGTTTCACCACCGATGCCATGTTGAAAACCAATGCATACGCGACGAATAAACCAGCCGATGTGCAATGGGTAGCCGCCGTTGGCGTTCGGCATCTGCTATCGGGCAAAGGGGTCAAAATCGTGGGTCGCCTGAACTGGCTGCTGGCAAACACGCCCCGCTTTTCACCCCGCTGGCTCACCATGCGGATCAATAAATTTCTGGCCAGCCCCAAACGCTGACACGTCTCTATTTCTATTAGCCATTTCCCCATGAAAGCCTTATCCGAGTTGTTGCGCTACCGGAATGAACCGCTGTATCTGTTCGGCCTCGTCTGCCTGCTGGCAGCCGCCGTTTGCCTGGTCCTGACCCGGCTCACCGATGTTCAGGTAAACGGCGTCAGTGCCTGGTACAAACCCTTCAAGTTTTTCCTGTCAACCACCCTGTTTGTCTGGACCATGGCCTGGTACATGTTTTACCTAGGCCCGTCCAGAGCGGTGCAGATTTACTCCTGGGGGGTCATACTGCTCCTGGGATTCGAACTGATTTATATTGCCGTTCAGGCCGGGCGGGGGCAGCTGTCCCACTTCAAGGTCGATACCCCTGCATACGCGGCCCTCTACGGCATGATGGCTCTGGCCGCTGTGGCCATAGCGATATGGACAGGGTACATTGGGGTGCTATTCTGCCTGCGCAACTTTCCGGACTTACCCGCGGCCTATGTCTGGGGCATCCGGATCGGCATCGGCCTGTTCGTGATTTTCGCGATAGAAGGGCTGGCAATGGGGTCTCAGCTACGGCATACGGTAGGTGGCCCCGATGGTAGCCCGGGACTGCCGGTGGTCAACTGGAGCCGAACTTACGGCGACCTGCGTATTGCGCATTTTATGGGCATGCACGCCATCCAGATCATACCCATCCTGGCCTATTACGCCCTTAAAAGTGTTCGACTAACGGTGGTGGTGGGTTTGCTTTATGGCCTAGCCACGACTCTGCTGTTTATTCAGGCGATGCGCGGTAAGCCATTCTGGCCCCTCTGATAAAATTACCAGTTCATGAGCCGGGCTACTGGCTCATACAGCCGGGTATAGGCAATCTGAACGGCTACGGCCAGAAAGACAAAACCCGTTGTTCGGTTGAACAGGGTGACGACCCGGGGGGTGAAGAGCCGCTTGAGCCGATTGGCGTAATACGCCAGCGCCGACTCCGTCACAAAAACCCCAACCAAACTGGCGCTCATGAACCCGTACTGTTCGGCCTGGGTGTAGTGCAGGTGCGAGCGGATGTACGCTACAATGGCTACCCAGGAAACGAAATTGACCGGATTGAGTGCATTCAGAAAAAAGCCCGTCGACACGTAGTACAGGTAATTGCCGAATCGGGTTTGGGGATAGGCCAGCCGGGGTGTACCCCGGAGGATGTTGACCAGGCCCATGGCCGTCAGGAAAAGGACTCCCACTACCGCCATGAAGTGCTCGAACCCCTGCACCTTCGGAATAAACGATGTCCCCAGCAGGGCAGCCAGTACGAACAGAATATCGCCGATGATCACGCCCAGCACGATCTTCATACCAGACCGGAAGCCGTTATCGACGCTGTTCTGGATCAGGGCAAAGAAAACGGTTCCAAATGTCAGGCAAAGGGCAACGCCGACCAGAAATCCGTACAAAATAGGTAAAAACACAAGTGATGAAGTTTACAGTGTTGGTGGCTGGCTGCGGAATCGGTTGGGCCATTGGAGTCAACAGCCCGCCCCCGTATACCAGTACCCGTTAAATTCCCCGCAGGCGGGCTACCATGAGCAGACCACTAACGCTCAGGGCGTCGGTAATGCGGCTGTTCATAGCCATATCAACGGCTTCGGCCAATGGAAGTTTCCAGATTTTAAGATCTTCTGTTTCTTCGGGCTCATGATCACCCTGAACCAGATCTTCGGCAATGTACAGAAACCCCTCCTCGTCGGTGGCCGAATTGGAGGTATGAATCCGGGCAATTTTTGTCCACGCCCGGGCTTCCAGACCGGTTTCTTCCCGAAGCTCACGCCGGGCCGATTCGAGCGGGTCGGTACCCAGCGGGCACCCGCCTTCCGGTATCTCCCACGAGTATTCGTTGAGCGGATAGCGGTACTGGCCAACCAGATAAGTATTCCCATCCGCATCGATCGGGATCACCCCCACCGCTTTATTCTTGAAACTGACAACCCCATAAATACCGGGTGTACCGGCCGGTGTGATCACATCCTCATGCCGGATGCTCAGCCAGGGGTTTTCGTACGTTACGGCCGATTGTAATGTCTGCCAGGGATTATCGGTTGCATTCATGCCAGCGAAAATACGGACTTTGTGGGTACGGTTGGCTATATTTGTTCACACATACCACTTCATTCCGGGCTTCATGAGGGCCAGTCAACGCACTAAATACCGCTGGATGGGCCTGTCGTTTGGGCTCAGCATCATTCTGCTGGTTGTCAAATTCACAGCCTATTTCCTGACGTCATCGACGGCTATTCTGACCGATGCCGTCGAGTCGATCGTCAATGTGCTGGCCAGCGGATTCGCGTTGTACAGCATCTACCTCGCCGGCCAACCCCGCGACCAGAACCATCCTTATGGCCACGGAAAAGTTGAATTTTTGTCGTCGGGTTTCGAAGGGGCCATGATATTATCGGCCGGGCTGGTGATCGTCTGGCAGGCCATCCTGAGCGTTTTCGAGCCGCAGGAGCTTAGTAATCTGGATACGGGCTTTGTGCTGCTGGGGATTACCGCCCTGGCCAATGCGTTTGTGGGCTGGATGCTGATCCGTACGGGCCGCCAGACCGATTCACTGGCCCTGATTGCCGACGGTCAGCACCTGATGACCGATGTAATCAGCAGCATTGTGGTCATGATCGGTGTGGCCATAGTGGCCCTGACCGGCCAGCGCTGGATCGATAGCGTGTTGTCGCTGGGTTTGTCTGTCCTGATCATTTACAATGGCCTGCAGCTGGTTCGTCAGTCCGTTGCCCGACTCATGGACGAAACCGACGCGCCAACCCTGGACCGGGTCGTGGCCCTGCTCAATGTACACAAAGAGCGAAACTGGATCGACGTGCATAACCTGCGGGTGCAGAAGTACGGCGCCGACCTGCACATCGACTGTCACCTGACGTTACCCTACTACTGGGAACTGACGCAGGTCCATGACGAGGTACATGCGTTTGAGGATACCCTCAAGGCCGGGTTCAGCAACGAGGTCGAAATTTTCGTGCATACCGACCCGTGCATGAAAGAATGCTGTCATTACTGCCGCGTGGCCGACTGCCCCGTGCGGGCGTTTGCCTTTGTGCGGGATGTAGACTGGACCAGCGAGAATCTGCCGCTGAACCAAAAGCATTTCGTTCCCCTGGCCATACAGAGCGAGTAGATTCCGAACCTTTTTATACTTAACCGATTAGAATACTTGGTTAAGTATGTATACCGGCTGGCCGTCTGCCTCATCCAGACTTTTTCGGATTGTTGCCCTGCTTGCGGTCGTGATCGGCCTCAGCACCTGCGTTGCTACGTTCGACCCGACCATTACCCCCAACACGACCCTGCTGGTGGTTGAAGGCATCCTGACCGATCAGCCAGTTACCCAGGCCATCACCCTCAACCAGTCGACATCGACCCGCGACAGCAGCTCCCGCACTCCCGTCAGCCAGGCTCAGGTGCAACTTATAATCAACGGCACGCAGACCGTTCTGCTGACCGAGACCCAGCCGGGCCGCTACGAACTTCAGCCCAGCCAGTTCAGCGGCCGCGTGGGCGACAGTTACCAGCTTCGGTTTCAGACGGCAAACGGCTCCCGCTACGAATCGACAGTCGAGACGATGGTGGCAGTTCCGGCTATTCAGCGGGTATACGATCAGTTCAATCCGAAGGGGCCGGGCCGGTTTGCCAATGAACTGTACACGCCCAGCAACGACATCTTCGTCGATTTTCAGGACCCGGCGGGCCAGCCGAATTTCTACCTCTGGCGCACCCGGGTGTTTGAAGCGCAGGAATGGTGCGCGTCCTGCCAGCAGGGACGGTATATCCTCGAAGATATTGGCCCGGTAGGCACCGGCCCGATCCGGGTGATCGGTTGCGTTCCGGACAGTACCCTGGGGGTGTATAATTTTTACGACTACATCTGTCGCGGCTCCTGCTGGGATATCTTCTACAGCACCCGCGTCAACGTCTTTGCCGATGTGTACGCCAACGGACGGCCACAGGTAGGCCGGCTCGTAGCCCAGGTCCCCGTCTATCAGCGTGAACCAGCCGTTGTCGATGTCGAGCAGTTATCCCTGACGGTTGGCGCCTATCGGTATTACCGGCTGTTCGAAGAGCAAACCCAGAACACCGGCACCCTGGTCGATACGCCCCCCGCCCCCACCGTCGGCAACGTTCGTAACCTGACCGACCCGTCTGAGAATGTGGTCGGGTATTTTTCAGCTTCGTCGGTAGCCATCAACCATTACTGGCTTAGTCGCCGGAATGTGCCGCTGGGCAACTACCGGGGCCTGTTCTACGCCCAGAACCGCCGTTATCCGAATATTGAAACGTCGCGCGGCAACCCGCCCGTTTATGGCGTCGGGGTTCCCTCGGCGGTTTGTATTCCCAGTCCTACCCGTACCAACGTACAGCCGGAAGGCTGGCAATAAGACGCTGACCAGCCACCTGTATGCTCACCGGCCTTCGCCTTCTGTTAATCGGGTTCCTCTTCGCCACGGCAGCCCGCGGGCAGGCCTCGCTCGTAACCATCAGCGGAACCGTCCGCGATTCGGCGACCAACCAGCCCCTGGCCGGCGCATCGGTGGTGGTCGATTTCAATAAGTCCGTGCGTGGCATCAATACCGATGCAGCCGGCCGGTTTTCGGTCGATGTGTTTGAAGGGAACCACCATGTTGTGGTGCGTTATGTTGGCTACAAACCGTTTCGGATAGGCCTCCAGTTGAAAAGCGACTACCAGCTGCCGGTCAAACTGGTACTGGTGGCCAGTCAGCTCGAAGAAGTTGTAGTGACGAGCAAAGGGTTCGACCGCAACGTTCGGCAGCCCCTGCTGGGCGTCAGTCAGATCAGCGTCGAGACCCTCCGAAAACTACCGGCTGCGCTGGGTGAAGTCGATCTCCTGCGCGGCCTGCAGATGCTGCCCGGGGTTACCAGCGTGGGTGAGGCTGCCAACGGGGTCAACATCCGGGGTGGCACCACCGACCAGACGCTAATCCTCCTCGACGATACACCCATCTTCAACCCGTCGCACATGTTCGGTCTGTTCTCCATCTTCCCGGCCGATGCGGTAAACGGACTCGATCTGTACAAAGGCAACGTGCCCGCCCGTTACGGGGGCCGGACAGCCTCCGTCATGGACATCTCGCTGCGCAACCCCAGCCTCGACCAGTTCCGGCTTACGGGCGGGGTAAGCGTAGTCTCGAACCGGCTAACGGCCGATATACCCATTATAAAAGACCGGCTGGGCATCCTGGTGTCGGGCCGGGGGGCCTTCAACGATTTCCTGCTGCCCCTGGTATCGGACCGGCTGGCGGGCATCAAAGCGCAGTTCGGCGACCTGGTCGTGAAAGGATTCTGGCGGATCAACGACCGCAACACGCTGACGGCCATGACGTACATGAGCAAGGATTTTTTTCAGACCCAGCTTTTGGGAAGTATCCCGAACATCAACGCCACCGCCACCCAGTACGACCATCAGACGGTGAACAGCATGGCCCGCTGGCTGCGGGTGCTGTCGCCCCGGCTGAACCTGCAGACTACCCTTTCGTCGACTTATTACGTACCGAAAATCCAGCTACCCGAACTCAACTCGACCAACGTCGTAACCATTCGGTCCGGCATCAGGCAGCGTCAGCTCAAGACCAGCCTCAACGTTCAGCAGGGCGACCAGAAACTCGAGATTGGAGTAAACGCTACCCACTACCAGGTAGAGCCGGGGTCGCTGCTACCGGGTACGAGCGACCGGGTCAACCCCGTTAGCACCCCAACCGAACGCGGGCTCGAACTGGCCGTGTATGCCGATGACGAATGGAGCCTCTCGACCAAAATGGCCGTGTCGGCCGGCCTGCGCTATTCGCTCTTCGGCGCTATGGGCCCGGGTGTGGTACGGCGTTATGCACCGGGGCAGCCCGTCGACGATTTTTCGGTTGTCGACTCCACGCGGTACGGAGCGGGTCAGGTAAGCCAGCGCTACGGTGGCCTGGAACCCCGGCTCGGCATCCGCTACGAACTATCGGCCAGCTCGTCGGTTAAGTTCGGCTACAATCTGATGCGGCAGTACCTGCAGGTCGTCACCAATACGACGACCCCGCTCCCCACTGCCCGCTGGAAAACCAGCGACACCCACATCAGGCCCCAGGTTAGCCAGCTGGTTACAGCCGGCTACTTCCGAAATTTCAAGGATAACGTCTACGACTTGTTGCTCGAAGCCTACTATCGCACCACCCGGCAGGCCCTCGATTACAAACCGGGCGCGAACTTCCTGTTGCAGGCCTACCCGGAAACCCAGCTGCTTCAGGGGCGTAGCCAGGCGTATGGCCTGGAGGTCATGCTGGCCCGCAAAAAAGGCGAACTGACCGGCTGGGTCAATTATACCTATGCCCGAACGCTGAATAAGGTCGATCAGGGGCCCACATTTCAGGAGCGGGTTAATAATGGCAACTGGTATGCCGCCAATTACGACCGACCTCACACGCTCAACGCATCGATGACGATCACCGTGAACCGGAACAACAGTTTTGGTTTCACCTTTGCCTACAGTAGCGGACGGCCCTATACTGCCCCTAACGGTTTTGTCTCCTTACAAAGCAATGAGTCGCCGGCCAACGGGGGCTCCCTCTCCGAACTGATCAATGGGGTTACCGATTTTGGATCGATCGAACCCAGCCAGTTCCCCTATTACAGCGAGCGTAATCAGGCCCGTTTACCCGACTATCACCGGCTCGATTTCTCCTGGAACATTACCAACCCCAGCCTGAAAAACCGGCGCTGGCAGGGTAGCTGGGTGTTTACCGTGTATAACCTCTACGCGCGCCGGAACACCTACTCGGCCTTCTTCCGGACCGAGAACGGCAAGACGCAGGCTTACCAGCTGCAAATCTTCGCCACACCCATCCCGACCCTGACGTATAACTTCACGTTCCGCTAGGCAGTCTGTTTATTTTTTTCTCAAAAAAAATAAACAGACTGCCGAATTGACCCATACTATCAGAGCCTGGTCGGCATAAACGCTACAGAAATAAGTTTTCTTTGTGACCGCTAAAAAAACTTATTCATTTTCAGAGCGTTATCCACATACCAGTCTAACTGCTCTTTCATCTGTCGAGTCCGATCCGGCTACACCGCTTTTCTGCTCTACGAAGCTACTTCATCTTACCTCAACTGACCCCGTTTCCGCACCCGTCAAGTGCCTGATTACCCCCATTCCGAACTGATCCTATTTGTCAAGTCTACCCAATCAAACCAGATCTAAAATTATGAGTACCAACACCTTGATCATCATTACTGGCTATGGGTCCGTCTCACCAAAGCCCACCCGGAAAGCTTATCTAAATGTCAATCCAGACGCAGCGCATCAGCGTTTCATGCGTGAGTATCCAAACCTGAGGAGCGTCACGTCGGTTACGGTTCCTTTTGAGGACGAACTGACGATTCGGGCACCGGGAGACATTTCAGCCTATTAGCGGTTAGATACCCTGATGCAGGGATATATGTCGTAGAAATTCAAGGAAACAACTTTCTTACTTTCAGCATTTTATAAGCTGATCACTTTTTTTTACTGCTAGCGACAGCCAACCGATTTTTCCGTATTTTTTCCATCCTCGGGACCAATCAGGACAGCATGTCAGGGTTGGTCCCGATCGCATTTTAGGCTCTCCACATCAGGAAATCGCCCTTTTGGCATGCTTACCCTGCTTAGCGAGTCATCAACCCCTTTTTTCCTATCGGGATGCACTATTGATTCTGTTTAATTTTTTTGAAAAAAAATTAAACAATTGTCGTTCACACTTCATTAGTGTCTGTAAATCAGAATCACTGATTGAGTACTCACTATTTTCTTAACTTTTACTACACAAGCCAATGGAAACATTACCCTTCTCTACCCTCCTGCTGGTGGGCGAACTAAGACCAGGTGACGTAATTGGGTTCACCTTCTTTACGGGCTACATGGCCATGTTCGCAGCTTCAATATTTTTCTTCCTGGAGCGATCTCAGGTAGAAGGCCACTGGAAAACTTCCCTGACCATTTCGGGACTTATTACCATGATTGCTGCTGTGCACTACTTCTACATGCGTGATCAGTATCTGGCCAGCGGCCAGTCGCCAACGGAGTTTCGCTACATCGACTGGACACTCACGGTCCCGCTTATGTGTGTCGAGTTTTACATGATCATCAAGCCCTTTGGGGGCAAGGTGAGTACCATGTGGAAACTGATCGCGTATTCGGTCTGGATGCTGGTCTTCGGTTACGTCGGTGAGTCGCTCGACCGGCCGAGCAGTGCACTCTGGGGGGCTGTTTCTACCCTTGGCTACGTGGGTATTCTGTACGAAATCTACCTGGGCGATGTCAAGAAAATTGCCGTGGCCTCAAACGATGCGTCTACGTTGAAAGCGGTATCGCTGCTCCGTTGGTTCGTACTGGTTGGCTGGGCTATCTATCCAATTGGGTATATGTTGATTCCGGGTGGCCTGCTCAGTGGATTGTCCCTGAACATTGACCTGGTGTACAACATTGGCGATGCCATCAACAAAATTGGTTTTGGGCTGGTCGTTTATTCGGCGGCAGTAGCCAATTCGCAGGCTCACCATGAGGCACCCGTTCAGCGGTCTCAGAGTCCGGTAGGACAGCTGTAAGCCGCTTTCTGGCAGTTTCACGAGCGCTTTCTACCAGTGGGAGCGCTCGTGGCTGTACAATTGGCCTGGCCAGCTTCCCCAAACCAGAACCCATACCACCCCACCGTACCTATGCTGACCTACCCCCTGACCGGTGCTTCCTATCGGCCAGCCAATCTCCTGATTGGGCTGAGCCTTGGCCTGACAGGCTGGCAACTGATGTCCGGTAGTATTCCCCTGCCCGCCCAGTGGCTTATCTTCACGGGTTTGCTGTTTGGGGCGGGTATTCCGCACGGGGCTCTCGACCATCTGGTAAGTCGTCAGACCGCGCAACGCCTGGGCAAGCCGTTTTCCTGGGTCCGCTTTATAGCTGGCTATGTACTGATGATGACGGCCTACGGCTTACTATGGGCCCTGTTTCCTTCGTTTAGCCTGGCTTTATTTCTGGTTGGCTCAGCCTGGCATTTTGGCGAAACCGACATTGAGCGGGTTCCGGCTTCGATTCTCTGGACCCTGACACGGCTGGTGGCCGGCGTTCTCGTCATCTCGTTTATTCTGCTGGTCCATGCCGAGGAAGTAACGCCCATTCTGGCGCGCATAACCCGTTACGATACGCTAACGGCATCGATATGGCAGACGGCGGTCAGTCATACGCACCTACTCCTGATAGGCACCGTGCTGCTTGTAAGCGGTTTACTGGGGCTATCGATCTGGGTCAACCCGGTGGCTGTTGACTGGTTGCGACTGACTCAGCTGGTCATCATACTGGCCGTAGGATCCTGCTTACCCCTGCTGCTTTCGTTCGGTCTGTATTTCGGAGGCTGGCATGCACTCAGTTCGTTCCAGGCCATTGGCGACTACCTGAAACCTGCGGGGCCAGCTCGGTCGACCAGCCAGCGGATCTGGCTTCGGGCCGTCCCCTTTACGGCCCTCTCGCTGGCTGGTTTACTGCTCTTTTTCGGCTGGTGGCACCTCAGCACCCGCCTGTGGGATCCGCTGCCGCTGCTGTTTATTTTTCTCTCGGTCATCACCCTGCCCCATCTGTTCGCCCTCCATGGCATGCGTACGCAGCTGGACCGGTAACCCCGGCAGAACCCGACAGACATCGCAGCTGCGGGTCATCTATTTTTTCAGCGCCAGCCGGATCAGTTCGACGGTGTTCTTAACCCCCGCTTTTCGGATAATGCTGGCCCGCTGATTGGCGACCGTATTGGCACTGATATCGAATCGATCGGCAATTTCCCGGCTGCTCATTCCCTCGGTCAGGCAGGTCAGAATCTGTTCTTCGCGAGGGGTTAGCTTAGTCCAGATCGAACCGGGCGGAGGGTTACGCTGGGATTCTCCCGTCTCGCCCGGCTTCGGTACGTTGGGCAGAACCAGGTGACGGATTATGACCGACGATGCGGCCGATGGGTAGTACAGATCGCCGGTAGCTACCATCCTAACGGCTCGAAGAATCTCTTCTTCGTTCGTGTCTTTCTGCAGGTAACCGGCTGCCCCGTTCTGAACCGCACTCAGAATGTAATCGGCATTATGGTGCATACTGAAGATCAGGATACGAACCTGCGGAAATTGCCGCGATACCACCCTGGTTACGTCGATCCCCGACATGCGCGGCATAGTAATGTCCAGCAGCAGCACATCAGGACGCACTGACGGAATGAGGTCGATCGCTTCGTCACCATCGGTAGCCTCTCCCACGATCTGAATATCGGTTTCGTCTTCCAGCAGCGTCCGGATTCCCTTCCGCACCACAGCATGATCATCGGCAATAAGGAGTCGTATCGGCATGGTTAGTGAATCTGAGTGTCAGACAAAGGTAGTTTAACCACCACTCTGGTCCCTTTTTTTAGCGTCGAGCTGATGGTCAGATCACCGTTCAGCAAACGAGCCCGCGTTCGCATATTTTCCAGTCCGTTCGTTACCGACGGGACCTGCCCCCGCCGGATGGCCTTTCGGGGAGAAAACCCTTTCCCGTCATCCTCAACCGTCATGATCAGCTGAGTGCGGGTGCGCAGCAGCCTGAGGTCGATCTGCTGCGCACCCGCATACTTGACCGCGTTGTTCAGCGCTTCCTGCGCAATGCGGTACAGCCCAATTTCGACCGCCGGACTGTGGCGTTTCTCATCGCCCATACCGGTAAACTGCACATCGATGGCCGAGGCCTGCGCCGTTTGCTGAGCCAGGAGCTGCAGGGTAGCCTCCAGCCCGAAATCGCCCAGTACCGACGGCATCAGGTTATGCGAAATCTGGCGGGTTGTCTGAATAATGTCCTGAATCATGGTACAGAGTTCCTCAAACCGGAGCCGCTGCTTATCGTCCGAAAATTGAATTTTCTTAAGCTTCCCGGCATGCAGGTTGAGCCCCGTCAGCATCTGTCCGATGCCGTCGTGGAGTTCGCGGGCAAAACGCCTGCGCTCCTCTTCCTGCCCTTCCAGCAGGGCCGCCGACCGAACCCGATCTTCGGCGCGCTGCAACGCATACTTTTCATCGACCGCCCGGACCAGCAACTGCTGCGTGTCCACTAACGTACGATTGGCTGCTTCCAGATCGAGGTTGGTTATGGCCAGCCGCTCGTTGGCGAGCTGAAGTGCCTTTTTCGACTCGGCCAGCCGGCGAATGGCTCGGCGGGTGTAGTTTACGACCGGCCTGAATATCAGCAGTCCTTCAATGAGCAGGGTTAGTAAGGTTGCCAACGACAGCATCCACTCGATCCGTTCGAGGTGCTTTACCCGCGCGAAGTTTTCGGTATCGAACCGAAAAACGATTGTATTCATCTGACTCAGATAGGATGGCTCCTGAGCCAGAATCTGCTCTACGGCCTGTTTCTGCTGGCTGGTCGATAAGCCGGGCGTTCCGATCCGGACAAAGTTGTTGTAGATGGTCTGATAACTGGACTCGATCTGACCGAACATTGTGTTCAGCTCTTTGCTTTTGGGCACGTCATATGCCTTTTCCATCAGTAAACGGCCATTGCGCAGCTGCACATGGGTTGTGCTCCAGGCGGTCAGTAACGAATCGAACAGCGGGGTATCGGGCGAGAGGATACCGGCCAGTTTCAGGACGGTGATTTTGGTCAGTCGCTGACTCAGCATCCGCTGCCGCCCGGCCACATTCAAAACCCGCCCGTTGTCGTTCAGATCCCGGATAGTGCGTTTGATAAACAGGAGCCCGCTCACCGTGAGCAGGGCGATCACGGTGAGGGCCAGGATATAGAAACGGGTTAAACGGCGGGCTACCTGCTGATCGAGTTCTGTCATTCGTTATAAGCCAACGAACACCAGTCCGTTTTCCACCAGTATTGGATAGGTGGCGATCTGGTAGTCGCTATCGGTGAGGCACTGACCGGTTTTAAGCGAAAACGTCTTCTTATGGAATGGACAAGCCACTTTGTGCTCGTCGCCCTGGCTTCCGGTCATCCCCCGCGCCAGTGCCATTTGCTGCCGGTGTGGACACTGGTTGTCGGTGGCGTACCAGTCGCCGGTACGGGCAAAGTTAAAGATAGCGATCTGGCGGCCTTCTACCAATACGCAGGCGCCACCATCGGCGGGTACATCGGCAATGGTGCATACCTGATGCCAGGTAATCTCTTCTTTTTCGAGGGTTATTGACTCCATGGGCTATTGTTGTTAGGAATGAGTGAGGAGAAAGGATCGATGCGCGTAGTGAGCCTCCGCGTCGCCGATGGCGGGGTTACTGCCATTCGAGGGCGCGCTTCTGATGGCGGAGGGGCTCGAACCGGACCTGCGGATCTTTCTCCTCCGGGGCATTGACGAAGTGGGCGAACCGTTTGCGCAGGTCCGGATTTTCTACCACCTCTTTCCATTCGCAGGCGAAGGAGTCGACCAGCTGCTGCATCTCCTGCTCCAGCTGAGCGGCAATACCCAGCACATCGTCTACGACTACGGCTTTCAGGTAGGCCATGCCGCCCTCCATCTTGTTGAGCCAGGTAGCAGTTCGGGTCAGCGGGTCGGCCGTTTTGATGTAGAACATCAGGAACCGGTCGATCAGCCGGATGCAGGTTTTCTTATCCACGTCCGAAGCCAGCAACTGAGCATGCTGCGGCCGGGACCCTCCATTGCCGCATACGTACAGGTTCCAGCCCTTTTCGGTCGCTATAATCCCGAAATCCTTACTCTGCGCTTCGGCACACTCGCGGATACAGCCCGACACCCCGGACTTCAGTTTGTGGGGCGACCGGATGCCTTTGTAACGCTCTTCAACCTCGATGGCGAACGAAACCGAGTCCTGCACCCCAAACCGGCACCAGGTAGAACCGACGCAGCTTTTCACCGTACGCAGGGCTTTCCCGTAGGCATGGCCACTCTCGAAGCCAGCAGCTATCAGCTCTTCCCAGATCCGGGGCAGGTCGTTGACGTGGGCGCCGAACAGGTCGATTCGCTGACCGCCGGTGATTTTGGTATATAAGGCGTATTTTTGGGCCACCTGCCCGATCACGATCAGCTTATCGGGAGTTATCTCGCCCCCCGGAATCCGCGGTACTACCGAATACGTGCCTCCCTTCTGAATATTGGCCAGATACCGGTCGTTCGAGTCCTGAATGGGAGCCCGGTCGCTGGTCAGCACGTTCTCGTTCCAGAGGCTGGCCAGTACGGAGGCCACGACGGGCTTGCACACCTCACAGCCTGCGCCATGGCCAAACTGGCTGATAACGGCCCCAAAGGTTTTCAGCCCGTTCATTTTCACCAGATCGAGCAACTCCTGACGCGAATAATCGAAGTGTTCGCAGATTACGTTCCGGATGTACTGTCCCTGTTCGGTCAGCACGCCCGCTAGCAGGTCTTTGACCAGCGGGGTACAGCCTCCGCAACCGGTGCAGGCTTTCGTGGCTTTTTTCAGCTGATCGATGGTCGTATGCCCGTTTTCGGTGATTTCCGAACAGAGCCGGGCTTTGGTAATGGCTTCGCAGGAGCAGATGAGCGCATCGTCGGGCAGACTCATCACGCCACCCAGCGCAGTTCCGGCTCCTTCGGCGGCTCCCCGACCCGCGCCCAGAATCAGGTCTTCGGCATCGGGAGGCAGAACGGTCTTGTTCTTACAGAGCTGCAACAACATATTGTACTGCTCGGCATCGCCCACCAGTATACCACCCAGCAGTTCCTTTCCATCGGGGGTTACGTTGATTCGTTTGTAAATCCCTTTGGCTTTATTTTCATACACAATCGTCTGGCAGGCCTCTCCTTCAGCAAACGGATCGCCAAAGCTGGCAACGTCGACACCGATCAACTTCAGCTTGGTCGACATGTCATACGGCTTGAACGATTTCTCGATGCCGGTCAGCCGGGCGACGGCTACGGATGCCATTTCGTAGCCCGGCGCGACCAGTCCATATATCATATTATGAGCCAGTGCGCATTCGCCAATGGCGAAAATGGCCGGGTCCGATGTCTGCATGAACTCGTCGACCACGATACCCCCGCGCGGATGCGTATCCAGGCCAGCCCGTATTGCCAGCTCGTCGCGGGGTCGGATACCGGCCGAAATGATCAGCATATCGACGTCCAGCGTGGCGCCGTCGGCGAAGACCATGCTTTTAATGGCAGCCTCGCCCACTATCGCCTGGGTGCTTTTCCCCAGATGAACGGACAATCCTACGGTTTCGAGCCTGCGCATTAGTATGCCCGAACCGGCTTCGTCGATCTGGCGGGGCATCAGCCGGGGTGCAAACTCAACGACATGGGCTTCGTCGAGGCCCAGATCCAGCAGCGCTTTGGCCGCTTCCAGCCCCAGCAGCCCCCCGCCCAGTACGGCCCCCCGGGTTCGTTTCGGGCCGTGGGCCGCGCCTGTTCGCAGCTGACGCGCGTGCGACATGATCAGCTCCAGATCTTCGATGGTCCGGTAGACAAAGACTCCTTCTTTCTCAACCCCCGGAATAGTGGGCACGAAAGCGCCTGAGCCCGTAGCCAGTATCAGATAATCGTAAGGAACGACCCGACCCGTGTGCGACCGCACTTCCTTCCGCTCCCGGTCAATGGCAACAACCGGATCGGAGAGGTAGAGCTGAATACCGTGTTCGGCATACCAGCTAACCGGGGCCAGCGCCAGTTCATCGGCTGACTTCCCCCCGACGAACTCACTCAGATGAACCCGATCGTAGGCTACGCGCGGCTCTTCCCCAAAAACCGTTACTGTAAACGCAGTTGTTTTTTTCTCATCGGCCAGCAGCTTCTCGCAGAATTTGTAGCCGACCATCCCGTTGCCGATTACGACAACGCGCTTTGCTGTTTGTGCATACATAGTTATTAGTGACTATGAACTTATAAAAACCCTGTTTTTTAATTGTAATAATTCAAGAATTAACCCCCACGGCTTATAAATTATTACGCATCAAAATTAAACTGTCTTTTTACTTTTTCCTACAATTATATTCTTCTTATTATTAAATTTAAAGTATATTTTATTGAAAACTCTTGTTTTTAAGAATTTACCCTATACTTTTGAAGCAGAAATCACAGATAGTTATAACTCACTATTATAGTACAATTTCAATAGACACCTTAGTAGATCATCACTATGCAGCCAAAGCTAACACTCGTGGGGGCGGGTCCGGGCGACGGCGAATTGATCACCCTAAAAGGGATCAGAGCGCTCCGGCAGGCCAACGTTATTTTGTATGACGATCTGGCCAACGCCACCCTGCTGGACTTTGCTCCGGAACAAGCGCTCAGGACCTATGTGGGTAAACGAGCCGGTCAGGTGTCCATGTCGCAGGATGACATCAACCGGACGGCGGTTCGGCTGGCCCGTAAGCATGGGCATGTAGTTCGGCTGAAGGGGGGCGACCCTTTCGTGTTTGGCCGGGGGTACGAAGAGTATGCCTATGCCCTGGAACACCATATTCCCTGTGAGGTAATACCGGGCGTGTCAAGCTGCATTGCGGTACCGGCATCGCAGCACATACCGGTAACCTGCCGGGGCGTAAGCGAAAGCTTCTGGGTCATCACGGGTACCACGCGCCAGGGCGACTTGTCGGACGATCTATACCTGGCCGCCCAGTCTAAAGCGACGGTGGTTATTCTGATGGGGCTGAACAAACTGGATGAAATATGTGCGATGTACTGCCAGTACGGTCGGGGTCACTTACCGATGGCGGTGGTACAGAACGGAACACGCGCTAACGAGCAGTGCGTGGTTGGCCAGGTCTGGGAGATGCCGAGTCTGGTAGCATTGCAGGGCGTGGGGGCGCCCGCCGTGCTGATGGTCGGCGAGGTCGTTGGGTTACATCCATCCTACTCGATGGCGTATCTGCACGATCTGTCTACAGCCCGGGTCTAAAAAAAGCCGGTCCGGTGTGGGGGCACCTTTGGACCGGCTCAACAGGGTTGTCTATGTATAACACAAACGCATCAAAGAAAATGGAAAAAAGCGTCTAACGCAAACGACTTCATTTCGCCCGTGTGGTACCCCTTCTGCGGGCTTCTTCACGACCACCCCTCCCGACTCCTGTCCGTCAGGCCTTTGCCTGTTGTTTACCCGTATTCGGGTATTCCTGCTATTGCTATGTCATCTCACCGCATTCGTACCTCTGTCGATCTGGAATTTTATGAAATCACTCTACATCACCCGGCTGGCCATGTCGGTGATTATTCTGATAGTGGCCATGCCTGATCTATTCGCCCAGATTTCGCTGACGGGGCAGATCAGAACCCGCACCGAAGTTCGCGACGGACTCGGCAATCTGGCTCCTAAAAACAGTCCGGCCGCGTTGTTTACATCCCAGCGTACCCGTCTTACCTTCGGCTACAAATGGGATCGCGTCACGATCCAGACCGCCATACAGGACGTACGGGTCTGGGGTCAGGATGCCGCCACCATCAACAATGCCGATGGCAACCGGCTGATGGTTCACGAGGCCTGGGCCGAAATTACCCTCGCTAACCGCGCCGACTCCACAATCCGTTTCAGAACCATACAGAACCTGGCGCTCAGGCTGGGGCGCCAGGAACTCGTCTATGACGATGTACGCCTGCTCGGTAACCTCGACTGGCTACAGCAGGGTCGTCGGTTCGATGCGGCCCTGCTCAAAGCCCGACACCAGGGCTGGGCGCTGGATCTTGGGGCCGGATTTAATCAGAACACCGATGCCTTCGGTGTGGTGGGCAGTAATTATACCGCCGGAAACGCCCCGGCATCGGCGCTTTCGTCGGCAAACGTGAGCCTGGCTATTCCGCCTGGCTTTATGCCGACTACCGGCAAAGGGGGCGCTCCGGTGCTGGCCACGCCACTCAGCACCAACGGGCAGAATCAGCAGTTCAAATCGTTTCAGCTGGCGTATCTGACCCGTACGTTTGGACAGACCCGGTTCTCGGCCCTGATTTTCAAAGATGACTTTCAAAAGTACCGGCTCGACTCGCTCGGCAGCCCAACAACGGGTTACGTATATGGACGACGGTACGACGTAACCGGCACCAACTCCCGGCTGACCTACGGAGCCATGCTGACCGGCCAGTTCGGAAGTGCAGTAGCTAAAAACCGCAAGGTGCAGTGGCAGGCTTTTGCTTATGGACAAAACGGCAAAGACCGCGACGGACTGACCATCCGAAAAGCGTACCACTACGGCGGGAACGTCATGTTTCAGACAGGTGCGCTCAGCGTCGGCCCCGGCTACGAAGTGCTGTCGGGTAACGACGCAACGACCTTACGGGCTGGCGAAACGAACCGGTTCGATCCGCTCTATGGCACTCCCCACCGGCACTGGGGGTATATGGATTACTTCTACGTCGGCACGGGCTCACCCGCTGGTGGCCTTAGAGATGCTTTCCTGAAATTCAGATACGCCACGACCCGCCTGACCACCACCTTCGACCTGCATTATTTTGCCCTTGCGGCTCCCACCTACAACCGGATGGCCGATGCGCCCGCTGGAGCCCGGCTCGACCCGAAGCTGGGTTTGGAATACGATTTCGTGACTACTTACGCCCTGAACAAATTCACCAGCCTGGAGCTGGGCTACTCGATCATGAACGGTACCAACAGCCTGGAGTATGCCAAACAGGGTACGATGAATGCAAACGATAAGATCGGCAAATGGGCGTATCTAATGATCAACATCCGACCCGATTTTTTCTACACCAAACCTGTGGCTGTCAAGTGACTAGCCCCCAACTACCCCTTACTACCAATTTTTCACGCTTTGAACCAGAATGACTATGTCGACGGATAAATTAACCAGACTGAACATCTTCAGCATCCGCGGAGTACAGATGCGGACCTTTCATATTACCTGGCTTACCTTTTTTGTTTGCTTCTTCGGCTGGTTTGGCCTGGCTCCGCTCATGCCTGCCATCCGGGCCGATCTGGGCCTGACCAAACCCCAGGTGGGTAATACCATCATTGCCGCCGTATCGGCTACCATCTTTGCCCGGCTGATTATCGGTCGGCTCTGCGACACCTGGGGACCGCGCAAAACATACACGGCGCTGCTGATTCTGGGGTCGCTGCCAGTTATGCTCGTTGGCCTGGCCCACGATTACACCACGTTTCTGCTGTTTCGGCTGACCATTGGTGTAATTGGGGCTTCGTTTGTCATCACCCAGTTTCACACCTCCATGATGTTTGGTCCCACTATCAAAGGCACAGCCAATGCCGTTGCCGGAGGCTGGGGCAACCTGGGCGGGGGCGTTACGCAGCTCGCTATGCCCCTCATCATGAGCGCTATTGTTGGCTTTGGCTACGTAAAAGCCGACGCCTGGCGGCTGGCGATGATCGTACCGGGCGTGCTGATGCTTGTTATGGCGTTCGTCTACTACCGCTACACCCAGGACACGCCTGCTGGCAATTACGACGAAATTCAACGGGCCGACAGTCAGCAGGAAACAGTTTCGTTCTGGAAAGCCTGCGCCGATCTGCGCGTATGGGCCCTGGCTCTCGCCTATGGCTGCTGCTTCGGCATGGAGATTACCTTCGACGGGGTGGCGGCTCTTTACTTCTTCGATAACTTCCACATGGCCGAAACAGAAGCTGGTTTCTGGGCCATGCTGTTTGGCTTCATGAATATTTTTGCCCGCGCCGTTGGCGGTATCGTTGCCGACAAGGTGGGCCGGAGGTACGGCATGCGTGGTAAAGGCTTGCTCCTGGCGGGACTGCTACTTATGGAAGGCGCTGGTATTGCGCTATTTGCCCAAACGGGTAGCCTGCCGCTGGCCATTGTTTCGATGCTGACCTTCGCCATGTTTCTCAAAATGGCCAATGGCACCACCTACGCCATCACGCCTTTTGTAAATCCCAGAGCGGTCGGCATTATTTCCGGGGTGGTGGGCGCGGGCGGCAACGTGGGCGGTATGCTGATGGGCTTTCTGTTCAAATCGGCGACCATCAGCTACGGACAAGCTTTCCTGTATATCGGCGTGGTGGTGGTGTTCGTCGGTCTGCTGCTGTTGCTGGTCAATTTCAATACCGAACCCGTTGCCGAACCTGTCGAAGCTGACCTGCAAACGGCCTGATGACTGATGCTGGCTGTCGGATTCGGCAACGGGAGGTTCGTCAGCCTGTTTTTTCCAGATAATCCAATGACACACAAAACTACCTGCTGCTATTGTGGCGTTGGCTGCGGCATCGTAGTCAACCAGGAGCCAAACGGTCGGCTGACGGTTGAAGGAGACAAAGACCATCCGTCAAACCGCGGCATGTTGTGCTCCAAGGGCATGAACCTGCATTACACCGTCATGGACCAGTCGGACCGGTTGCTGTACCCACAGATGCGACTCAACCGGGCGATGCCCATGCAACGCGTAAGCTGGGATGCGGCTCTGGAACGAACAGCGGCTGTTTTCAGAACCTTGATTCAGAAATACGGACCCGATTCCGTGGCGTTTTATGTGTCGGGGCAATGCCTGACGGAGGAATATTATCTGGTCAACAAGCTGATCAAAGGGTTCATTGGCTCCAACAATATCGACACCAATTCGCGCTTGTGCATGAGTTCGGCGGTGGTGGGCTACAAGCTGTCGCTGGGCGACGATTCGGTGCCCGTCTGCTACGACGACATCGAAGCCGCCGACGTGTTTTACGTGCAGGGAGCCAACCCAGCCTGGTGCCATCCCATTCTCTGGCGACGGATCGAAGCCCACAAAGCCGCCAATCCGCACGTCAAACTGATCTGCGTCGACCCCCGCAAAACCGACTCGGCCCGTTCGTCGGATCTTCACCTGCCCATTCGTCCCGGTACCGATATTGTCCTGAACAATGCCATCGGTCGGCTATTGATCGAACAGGGCGCTGTTGACCAGTCGTTTGTCACGTCGCATATCGATGGTTTCGAGGCTTACCGGGCGCAGGTCATGCAACGCATCCTCGACGAAGCCGCCGACGTATGCGGTGTTCCAGCCGCCGACATTCAGCAGGCCGCCAACTGGATTGGTCAATCCAAAGGCTTCCTGTCGCTCTGGACCATGGGCCTCAATCAGTCGGTGATCGGCGTAAATAAAAACCTGTCGCTGATCAATCTGCACCTGATTACGGGCCGCATTGGCACACCGGGCAACGGGCCGTTTTCGCTTACCGGCCAACCCAACGCGATGGGCGGGCGCGAGGTGGGCGGCCTGGCCAATCTGTTGCCGGGACACCGGGAGGTAGCCAACGCAGCCCACCGCGCCGAGCTGGAAGCATTCTGGAACGGCCCGGTTCGGATTGCCCCGAAACCGGGCCTGACGGCTACCGAAATGTTCGACGCCCTGAACGATGATCGGTTGAAAGCCATCTGGATCATCAATACCAATCCGCTGGTGAGTATGCCCGACCTGAACGCGGCCGAGAACGCCCTCAATAAGGCGCGTTTTGTGGTGGTACAGGACGTGTCGAACCGGGCCGATACCGTCGCCTTTGCCGACGTAGTGCTGCCCGCTGCGGCATGGCTCGAAAAAGAGGGAACCATGACCAATGCCGAGCGCCGAATCACGCACCTTCCTAAGGTACTGGACGCGCCAGGAGAGGCCCTGCCCGACGTGGAGATTATCTGGCGGTTTGCCCAGAAAATGGGCTTCGGCGAGTCGTTCAACTACATTAGTGCGTCGGCCGTCTACGATGAGTATGTCGCGATCACGGCAGGCACCACAATTGACGTGACGGGGGTAAATTATGCGCTCCTGAACGAAAAACGCAGTATTCAGTGGCCCTACACACTAACGCAACGGCAGGAGCAAAAAGCGTCCGGGACGAAGCGGCTGTTCTCGGACCACCGATTTAACACCCCCAACCAACGGGCGCAGATTCACGCGGTTCCCGACGAAAACACATCTGAGCCGACCGATGACACCTTCCCCCTCATGCTGACCACCGGGCGGGTTCGCGATCAGTGGCACACCATGACCAAAACCGGGCGGGTGGCCAAACTCAATCAGCATACGCCCAAACCGTATTTGCAACTTCACCCCGACGATGCCCGAAACCGGGGCATCAACGACGGTCAACTGGTCGAGGTTCAGGGTCGCCGGGGGGTGGTTCGGGTCATTGCCCAACTGACCGACGACGTTCGGCCGGGCTTGTGTTTTCTGCCCATGCACTGGGGGAAAGCGCTCGGCGGCAACCCGGAACACGCCAACCTGAACCGCGCTAACAACCTGACCAACGCCCTGGTAGACCCCCGCTCCAAAGAGCCCGATTTCAAGTTCACGGCGGTTCAGGTGGTTCCCTACCGGAAGCCCGTCGAGAAAATCATCCTGATTGGGGCCGGTTCGGCGGGGCTGGGCTTCATCAATACCTACCGCTCGCTCAACGCGACGAGCGACGACGAGATTCACGTGTTCTCCAAAGAAATCCATCCGTTCTACAACCGGGTGCTCCTCCCCGATTACATTAGCGGGGCGCAGTCGTGGGCGCAACTGGTCAAGCTGCGCGAAGATCAGTTTGCCGACAACAACATCATCGTCCACAAAGGCGTCGGCATCGCGCACATCGACCGAAACGCCCGGGTCGTCGTAGATACGAATGGCGTCGAACACGACTATGACAAAATTCTGCTCGGCACGGGCAGTCGCGCCTTTATGCCTAAAGGGGTGCCCCGCTTACCCGGCATCTTCAACATGCGGTCGCGCCTGGATGCCGACTCACTCATGCCCTTTCTGGAACCGCCCGTCGACAGTCCTTCCGGGCCGCATGAACCCCATACAGTCATTGTAGGGGGTGGGTTACTGGGGCTCGAACTGGCCGCGTCGCTGCGTCAGATTGGGGTTCGGGTCACGGTCATTCAGCGGGCCAGCCGCTTCATGGAACGCCAGCTCGACCCGCTGGCGAGCGAACTCCTCTACCTGGAGCTACTGGACCGAGGCATCGAGGTGTACTTCAACGAAGAGGTTCAGACCTTCATGGGTACCGGCCGGGTTGAGGGTATTCAGCTCAATTCGGGTCGGCAGATACGTTGTCAGGCCGTTGTGATTGCAATTGGCACCGTACCCAACACCGAACTGGCCCAGGCTGCGGGGCTAACCTGCAACCGGGGCGTGGTGGTGAACGATTACATGCAAACGTCGGACCCCCATATATTCGCGGCTGGCGAAGTAGCGCAGTGGCGCGGGCAGATGTGGGGCATAACCCTGGCCGCCGAGCAACAGGCCGATACTGCCGCCCGGTTCATAGCTGGCGACGTATCGGCCCCATATGGGGGCAGCTTATCGGTTAGCCTACTGAAGATGGAAGGCCTTCATCTGTGCAGCATGGGGATCACGGAGATACCAGCCCCGCCCGGCTCAGCGGAGTATGCGAACTACGAAGAAATCGTATTCATCGACAAGTCGAAACGGTACTATAAAAAATGCATTGTCCACGGCGACAAGCTGGTGGGTGCTATTCTGGTCGGTGACAAGAACGAGTTTCAGGAGTTTCGCGATCTGATTGCCAACGGCACCGAACTGTCCGAGAAACGACTACAGCTCCTGCGGGCCAGCAAAAAAGTTGACCCGGTTGCGGGTAAGCTGGTGTGTTCATGCAACACCGTTGGGCAGGGCAACCTGGAAAAAGCCATTCGGGCGGGCTGCACCGATTTTCAGCAGCTTTGCCAGACCACGGGTGCCGGTACCGGCTGCGGTTCCTGCCGCCCCGAAATTCGAAGTATTCTCGTTTCCATGAGCGAGTTGGTAAATGGGTGAATGAGCGATTTGTCAATACCCGTCCCCACCTCATCCGCCACGGTGACGCGGACTCACTTATCACTTATCACTCATAACTCATCATTAAAATGAAATTCTATTATGCGTGATTATTATACAGTTACGGTCAACATACCCGGTGGTATCGTATCGGTGGGGACGCTGCAGACGGTGTTGTCGCTGGCGTACGAAGCGCGGGTTCGTCAGGTGCGCTTCGGGGCGCGGCAGCAGCTGCTGATGACGGTCCATTACGAGGACATGCGCTGGCTGGAAAAAGACTTCAAACAACACGGGATTCGCTACGAAACGACCAGTCGGTTTCCGAATATCATCAGTTCCTACTGTGGCGAGGATGTTTTTAAAACAGGCGCCTGGCTGCGGGAGAGCGAATACCATACCGTGCTTGACCAGTTCGACTACCAGCCCCGCCTGAAGGTGAATCTGTCGGATGCTAACCAGAGCTTTACGCCTTTTTTTACCGGCAACCTGAATTTTATAACCTCGCCGGAACCGCATTTCTGGTACGTATACGTTCGACCCAAACAGACGAACAGGCTGTTCCGCTGGCCCGAGCTGATCTACACCAATGACATTGGGCGACTGGCCAAAGCCATTGAGGAATCCATGCTGGATCAGGAGCATCAAAGCGAGGATACCCTCTACAGCGCCGTTACCAATGGCCGGTCGTTCATAACCCAGCCCGCTACGCAGGATGTTGACCTACCCGAGTTTTCGCTGCCGTATTACGAAGGATTCAACCGATACGGACACCGGTCCTGGCTGGGCCTGTACCGGCGCGACGAACAGTTTTCGGTGGCCTTTCTGCTCGATATTTGTACGCTTTGCCTGGCCACCCGCATCGGTGAACTCTGCGTAACGCCCTGGAAATCCGTGATCATAAAAGGTATCGAAGAGAAAGACCGGGCCAAATGGTCGCGGGTGCTGGGCAAACACAACATCAATGTTCGCCACGCAGCCAATGAACTGGCCTGGCAGACGGAAGACCATACGGACGACGGTACCCGGCTCAAACATTTCCTAATCCGCTATTTCGAGAAGAACGACACCCGTACGTTTGGGTTGTGTTTCGGGGTGCAGACCCGCCCCAAATCCGAAGTGTTCGGTTCGATTCTGGTGCGCAAACGCCCGCTGCTTCAACTCGGGCAACTGGCCCTGCTGAGCGTCTACGACCTGTACTACACGGAGAACTTTAACCCGAATAGCCGAACCTATCACCGGTTCGAGAAAGGCCTGTTGAAAATTCACCTGCCCGCGCAAATCGACCGCCTGTGCCGCACCTACAGCAGCCGTCGGCTACGCGAAACCAGCGAGGCTCTATCCGTCAGATCCGAAGAATCGCCGGTCCAGATACTATCGGTGCCACCAGGCCATCAGTGCCCCCACTGCTTTACCCTTTACGATGAGCGGTATGGCGATGTACTCAGCGACATACCGGCTGGTGTTTCCTTCGATAACCTGCCGGATGGCTACACCTGTCCGACCTGCGACGCCCCCAAAACCGATTTTGTGGCGATAGCCTTACCGGACCCGGCGGTGCTCTAACGACGACTGGATCATGCTTTTCGAATCCGCCGGTATAGTCGGATCGCCAGCAGCAGCACGATCAGCAGCGCAAACAGGCCCAGCATGCCCCAGAGCATGTTCAGCGCATCTTTCAGAATGACCAGAAATACAATGGCGAATAAGAACAGGGTAGCTACTTCGTTCCAGATTCGGAGCTGGTTGGACGTATAGCGCAACTCTCCGCGCTGCTGCTGCCGGAACAGAACGTGGCATGAGCCGTGGTAGAGGTATAAGCCCAGCACCAGACCTAGTTTGTAAATAAGCCAGTCGGGGGTAGCGCCGTACTGGTACCAGGTGTTGAGGCCCAGCGCCAGGGTAACCACCGCCGATGGCCAGGTAATGCCATACCACAGCCGGCGCTGCATCAGTCGAAGCTGGTCCTGCAAAACGCGCCGGCCCGGCTCGGTCAGCGACTCGGCCTCGGTAACGTAAATGAACAAACGCGGTATGTAAAACAGACCTGCGAACCAGGTCACGACAAAAATGATGTGGAGGGATTTGCTGTACAGAAATGCCATAAATCAGCTCGGTCGGGCATGCGTGCAGGACGAATATACGGCAACTCGACGAACCGATATAAAAAGATCCTGCCGGTTGTTCTAGCACCGACAGGATTCATATCACCTAAAACAACTATGAAAAGTAACTAGTCCAGCAACGCCGGTATGTCAACGAGCCACACGATCAGCAAAGCCAGCAAAAACAAACCAATCATCAGTATTAACAGCCAGTCGGGTCGTCGGCTTTTCACCGGGACGGGCGCGGGCGGGTTAACGGGCGGTTGTTGCCGCGGCTGGTGATCGTCGAAGCGAATCGGATCAGCGTCTGCCTTTCCGGTTGGCCTGTTCGATGGGCGGGCTTTTTCGGTGAGTCGTAACATACCCCAAAATTCACCCCTACTTCTTAAAATGGGCTAAGTTGTACCTTAGAATTTCATTAGAGATCAGGCTGGCGGGGCAGCTCGATCCGAAACACGGTGGGCTCGCCATCGGCTGACCGCACAAACAGCCGACCCTGGTGAAGACGAACGATCTGTTCGACCAGGGGCAGGCCGATCCCGTAACCGCGTACGTCGGCGGTGGGGTTGGCCCGGTAAAAAGGCTGAAAAATATACGGCAGGTCATCGGCCGGGATGGGCTGCCCCTGGTTGCTGACACTGACGCAGACCCAGTCGCCTTCGAACTCGACCCGGAGCGCAGCCTGGCCATCGGAGGCAAACTTACAGGCGTTTTCGGTGAGGTTGATCAGCGCCGTTCGGATCAGGGTCGTACTGCCAGCTACGGTCAGCCGATCAAAATCATCGGGTAGTTCGCCCAGGTCGACCGTCACCCTGTACGCCGGGAGGAGGTTGTTGACATGATCCCGCACGTCCCAGACTACCTCGTCGAGCCGCATCGTATCGGTCAGCAGACGGGCCGGATCGGCGTCGTTCACCTGCGACAGTTTCAGCAACTCCAGGGTCAGCGCCGACAGGTGACCAACATCTTCCAGCACCGACCGGATGGTGCGCTGATAGGCCTCGGGTTCGCGCCGGTTCAGCAGGCTGACTTCGAGTTGCGAACTGATCTGGGTAAGCGGGTTTTTCAGCTCGTGCGAGACGTTGGCCACAAACATGCGCTGCAGGCGAAACGACTCTTCGATCCGGTCGAGCAGCCGGTTGATGGTGGCCGAAAGCCGGCTAATCTCATCGTCTTCCCGGCTGATCCGGAGCCGCTCGTGCATGGTTCTTGGAAAGATATCGGTCAGTTGTTCCTCGATCTGCTGCATCGGTTCGAGCGCATCGCCCGCATACAGCCGGCCAGCAAAGGCAACGATGCCTACTATCGCCAGAAAAAGCCCGCCAAAGGTCCAGAGCATCGTGCGCAGAAACCGGTCGCCATACACGTTTCGGGCCGAAGCCAGCACCACAAAATCGCCGTCCGGCACCTGATACCGGATACCCGACACATAGTATCGCTGCCAGCGAAAATCCCGTTTACCCTGTTTGCGGATAGCCTGTAGCTCGCGCGCCGGCATGCCCAGCCGCAGGTCGTCGTTGGTCATGAAGACCGGCACATCCCGCACGTTATAAACGGTAATCTTCTGGTCGGGCAGCTGATCTTTGCGCAACTGGCTCACCCGTCGGAGCAACCGGGGTTCCATCTTCTGCCGCAGGAGCAACTCGCCGTATGTACTCGCCTTCCGATCGAGCCGATGGTAGAAGTCGGACGAGATATAATACCAGCAGAACCCGTAAATACTCGCAAACGTCAGCGCCAGGATGGCCGAAACCAAGCCCGTAAAGCGAAGCGTCAGGCGTGTACGAATGGTCATTCTTCTTTCAGGACATAACCCATTCCGAACTGGGTATGAATGAGTTTGGTGGGAAAGTCGCGATCAATTTTTTTACGCAGGTAGTTGATATACACCTCAACCACGTTCGTACCCGTATCGAAATTAATATCCCACACCCGTTCGGCAATATCGGGTTTCGATAGGACCCGACCCTGGTTTCGCATCAGGTATTCCAGAAGAGCGAATTCGCGGGCGGTCAGGTCGATTAGCCGTCCGTCGCGACTTACGGTCTTGGCATCGAGGTTCATTTCGATACCGGCGTAGCGGAGTGTCTGGGCCGTCATGGTCACCAGGGTGCTGCGTTTGGTCAGCGACCGCACCCGGGCCAGCAGCTCGGCAAACTGAAAGGGTTTGGTCAGGTACTGATCGGCCCCGGCGTCAAATCCTTTTATCTTGTCTTCTGTCTCTCCCAGGGCCGTCAGGAGTAAAACCGGTGTAGTTAGTCCATGCTGGCGCAGTTCGTTAACCAGTTCGAAGCCATTCAGGCCAGGCAGTATTACGTCGGTAATAATCAGGGCATAAGTCGTTTTCATTGCCAGCCGTTTGGCAATCAGCCCGTCATACGCGACATCTACCTCAAACTGACTTTCTTCCAGGCCCTGCTGAATCGCCTGCAGGGTTTTGGGCTCGTCTTCGACCACCAGAATTTTCATACCGTTGCTGTTTAGTACTACCAACCGGAACCTGCAATTTCTTGTTCAGGGACCATGAAAACTATATCTATCCGAATTGTTGTATTTAATCTTACTATTTACCAATTTTGATTCATCGGATGTCCTGACAGGCTCCCACACTCATTGCTTTTTTCAATTCAGGTTGTATTCAAACCAAAAAGGCTGGCCGCACTACGACCAGCTTTTTTTATGTAACTAGTAGACTACAAGGGTATTCTGGCCAAAACCCGGCCTCGACCGGGTTCGTATGGCAGCCTGTATTCAGCGGGGCCGGCGCCAGGTGTGCATGACGAGCGGGCCGTTGCTCAGCGCCGTCACCAGCCGGTCCGGATTACGGAGCCAGTACGTCCGGCGTGCATCGCCCGTTACGCTGAAGCCGGTTTCGCCAGCCTCCATCGCTGCAAACTGCCCCCGGCCATTCCCGCTCAATAATACCCCCCGCGACGCATCCTGACGCCCCATGTTTGCTTCGTTCGTATAGCAATTACCGGTAGCCAGGGCATCCAGATGGCCGTCCCGGTTGAAGTCAGCGACGACAAAGCCAAAGATAGGTGACTGCTGCGCCAGACCGGGGAGCGGATGCAGCGTAAATCGCCCACCCCCTTTGTTTTCGGCATAGCAGCTTCGAAGCTCGGTGGCCTGCCCCTGAAAAGCATCCTGGAGTTCCTGATCCGAAAAAAGGTCACTGAACTGGGCCTCGGCATAGTCGGCATAGCGCAGAAACTTCCGCCGAAACTGGATGACCTGCTGGTTCAGGGCATCGCGGGGCAGCGCCGGGTATCGGGTTCCGTTGATGAAATACCCCATGATAGGATCGAAGAGACCGTCCTGGTTGAAGTCTTTGCCGTAAATCAGGATCGGTTCGTTTTTCGACGCCCGGTACAGGGTGTTTAGCCCCTCGTTGCCCAGCATCAGATCCAGATCTCCATCCTTGTCAAAATCGCCACTGGCCAGGCAGTTCCACCAACCGGCCGACGTGTCAGGGGTTTCCGACGGCGTCGTGGCTTTTCTGCTGAACCGGCCGTTCCGATTCTCCAGCACCGTCAGGGGCATCCACTCACCGACCAGTACCAGATCCTCGTCGCCGTCAGCGTCGACATCCATCGGCAGCGCATCACAGACCATACCCAGGTTGGCCAGGTCGGGGGCCAGCTGAGCCGTTACGTCGGTGAACCGCAGCGGCCCACCCGCTTGCCGGTCGTTACGAAGGAGGTAGCCAGACGCTGGCAAGGGGTATTTGCCGGGCACCTGCCGACCCGCAATCAGCACGTCCTGGTCGCCGTCTCGATCAAAGTCAACGGCCCGTACGGTCTGGCTGCTGACGGCCAGTGAGGGCAGCGCAGATACTGCCTGGAAGCGACCAGCCCCATCATTTCGATACAGTACTGGCTGGAATGCTTCCGCTACCGACAGTGGGCGTTCGTTGCCCCCCCCGACAACCAGTAAGTCGTTATCATGATCGTTATCGGCGTCAAACAGCAGTACAGCGCCCACTTCCATGGGCGTATTGGGCATCCAGTCGACTCGTCTGAACCGCCCATCGGCCTGCCCGAAGAGTAGGCCTCCCCCACTGCCCCGGTACGACGCCCCAACGGCTATGTCATCGTACGCATCGCCATTGAGGTCGCCCACCGCCACTGCCGCTCCCGTCCGCGAGAGCATTTTGTGCAGGGCCGGGTAGGTTTTAAAATCAACGAAGTCTGACTCCTGATGAACAAAGTCGGTGCCGGCAGGTAGCCGTTCGAACAGCGGAGCCGCCGACGGTTGTACTCGTTCGGGCCGCAATCGGGCATCGGCAGCCCGAAACACCAGCCGCTGGTTAGCCCCTACCTGGTACCGCATCTCGGTCAGCCCACCTGGCCATACGACCCGTATCGAATCTGCCTGGGACGCCGTACCCAACCCGATTACCAGCCCCCTACCGACCGACGATAGATACCCGCGTACCGGAAACTGCTCCAGCACCTGCTGCACCGGCTTTTTGCCCCCTGCCCAGACCGTTACGGTTGCGCCGATACCGGCCCGGTTCGCAGCGGTGCCCTCGAATGCGAGCGACAGATACCCGTTTTTGAGCCGCTGACGGCTGTTGTTACGAAAGAGCGACGCTTCCTGATCGATGTTGTTCACGATCAGGTCAAGGTCGCCATCGCTATCGAGGTCAGCGTAGGCGGCTCCGTTCGCGTACGACAGTTCGTCGAGTCCCCAGTTGGCCGATACATCCTCGAACGACAGGTTGCTTCGATTGCGATACGCGTAATTGCGCAGCCGGATTTCGGGAATTTTCTGAAGCAGCTTATTCCGTTGTTCCTGACGGGCCTGGTCGGTTCCGAAGGTGCCAAACTCTTCCGTAAAGCTGATAAAATCGCGGTCGGTTACGTTTTTCCGATAGCCGTTCGTCACAAATACGTCCTTGTAACCGTCCAGGTCGAGGTCGGCCAGCAGGGTTGTCCAGCTCCAGTCGGTCTGGGCCAGGCCAGCCAGCAAACCCAGTTCGCCGAAGGTGGGGACGCCATTGGCCTGTCCGCGGTTTATCTGAAGGGTGTTGCGCATGTACTGGAGCTGGTAGCCATACTGGGGCGACAGGCTCAGCTCTTTCTTGTCATAATCGGGCGCGCCCAGCATCATCTTCTGCCGGGCATTGTCGCGGGGCAGCATATCCAGCTGCATCAGATCGATGCGCCCGTCGTTGTTGATATCGGCCGCGTCGATGCCCATACCGTACAGGCTGGTGTGAGCCATCGAGGCCCGGATGCTGTTTTGAAACGTTCCCTGACTGTCGGGTTTGGCCCCTTTGTTGAGGTACAATATATCGCTGCTGATGAAGTCGTTGGAGCAGTACAGATCGGGGTAGCCGTCCTGATTCAGGTCCGAAACCACCACGCCCAGTCCCAGCCCTTCGTACCGGATGCCGGCAGCGGTCGACACGTCGCGAAAGACCGGGTGCCCGGCAGGTCCGAACCCTTCGTTACGATACAGTCGACCCGTAGACGGATAGGTTCCGTTGTTGATGGCCGGGCGCAGGTAATTCGGGTTCTGCAGATCGGGGGCTGTGTTGAGCAGGAACACATCGAGGTCACCATCGAGATCACAATCGAAAAAAGCAGCCTGGGTCGTGTATCCTGCAAAGTCGAGGCCGTAGGCAGCCGCTTCTTCGCGGAAGGTAGGAGAAGCTGTTTTCTGGTTGATGAACAGCAGGTTGCGAGTCTCGCGCAGGGCCGGATGCGCAGCTACGCTCACGTACAGATCGTCCCAGCCATCCTGGTTGATATCGACGACCGATACGCCCGTACACCAGCGCCGGGTTCTGAGTCCGGCCGCATCGGTAGCGTCGGCGAAGCGAAAATCAGACGACCCGGCCGGTGTCTGGTTGATGTACAGTCGGCACGATTCCTGATTACCGGTGAAAAACAGATCGGGCTTGCCGTCGTGGTTAAAATCGCCCACGCCCACTCCTCCACCATTGTAGAAATTGGTAAACGTAAACGCATTCAGCGAGTCCGACGGCGTCAGGGTGTTGGCAAAGTCGATTCCCGACTCGCTGGCTTCGATTGTATCGAACAGGGGCTCCGGTTTGGGCTGGCACCCGACGATACCACCGGCCATCAGGATACTAAAAAGAACGAGCGCTTTCGGCATGGAATACATTATCCAGCAAGGTTACTAACATAAACTCCCTTCCCAAATCAGTTCGGGAAGGGAGTCTACTCGGGTTAAGGACCAACGATCAGCCGGGCTTAGTAGCCGGGGTTCTGGTCTTTCTGATCGAGAGCCGGGCTATTGTCGAGTTCAACCTGTGGAATCGGCAGCAACTCGTGCTTGTTGGCAATGAAATACGACAGCGGCTCCGACTTCTGCTTCTTGTTCTTCCGCCAGCGGATGATGTCGAAGTTGCGGACCTGTTCGGCTGCCAGTTCAACCATCCGCTCGTGGACAATGGCATCAAACACCTGGCTCTGGTTGGCACAGGGATAGTTTTTGGTCGGGTACGGGGGCATGCTGACCGACTTCCGGGCCCGAACCTGGTTCATCAGACTGATGGCAGCCGCCTGGTTACCGGTCTCGTTTTCGCATTCGGCCAGCATCAGCAGCACGTCGGCATAGCGCATAATCCGCATGTTGATGCCGCTCTGGGCATAGCCGTTGTCGATCTTGTACAGAACCGAATATTTACGCCAGCTGACCTTTATCGTTTTGCCGTCGACAACCGAGGCATTTCCCTGCACCCGGTCGGGGGTTAATACACTGGTGCCGTTGTTAAATTTATCCCCTTCTACCCAATAGGAGAAGGTATAGCGCGGATCATTTTTGGCGTCGCCGGCCGACACCCGCTCGTAGGCGTTCAGGATTTTGTTGGACGGGATAACGTTACGCCAGCCGATAGCTGAGTATTCCTGCGTCCGTACGGTTTCTTCCTGTACGGCCGACCCATCGCTGTCGCCACCCCAGTTGTACGCTCCGCCCGAAGGGGCGTAGACGACCTCGAAGATCGACTCTGTGTTGAACTCGCCCTCTTCGTTGGTCAGATCCGTATATTCATCAACCAACTTGTACAGACCCGAGTTGACTACTTTCTGCAGTTCAGCTTTGGCGTTGGTGTAATCGCCCAGCTGGAGGTAGGTGCGGGCCAGCAGCGTCTGGGCTGCGGCTTTGGTGGCCCGGCCCAGGTTTCTGGCGTCGTAGGTAGTCGGCAAACCAGCCTCTGCCGTCTTCAGGTCGGCAATGACGAAATCATACACTTCCTTCTGCGAAGAACGCCCCAATGCCCCGTCGACCGACTTGGCAAATTCTTTGTACAGCGGCACTCCCCCGTACAGCGTAGCCAGTTCATAATATGCCCAGGCTCGCAGGAACCGGGCCTCACCCAGGAGCCGGTCGCGTACGGCGGGGGTAACGCTCGTCAGGGAGCCGCCTTTTTCAATGACCACGTTGGCCCGGTGAATGGTCCGGTACCAGCCCCGCCACACACTACCCGACACCGAGTTACCCGTGTCGTGCACGCCAATGAGCAGCTGGTTACGGGGCGTTTCGAGCTGACCGCCCCCCGATGCCATTTCGTCGCCCCGCAGGTCGTGGGTAAAAAACCACTCCCGCGAAACCAGACTGTTAGATTGAACCAGCGCGTAGATCGAGTTTACACCGGCCGTCAGCTCGTCCGCGTTGTTAAAGTACGTATCGAAGGTTACGCCATTCGGGTTCACCTTGTTCAGTTCGTCGTCGCTACAGCTGATGCCAATGCCGAGCAGCAGGGCAGCGCAGAGGATTGTCTTTTTCATGATGACTTTTCAGATCAAAAATGCAAGTGAATGGTTCATTAAAAAGCCAGGTTGATACCGACCATAACGGTACGGGCTTGCGGGTACTGAACATAGTCGATACCGTTGTTGAGCAGGTTGTAGTTCCTCGACGACACTTCCGGATCGTAGCCCGTATACTTGGTGAATGTCAGCAGGTTCTGGCTCGACACGTATACGCGGGTTTTGCTCAGCACGTTGCCGGTCAGCTTGCCAATGACGGCGGCTGGAATGGTATAGCCGATGCTCAGGTTCTTCAGGCGCAGATACGACCCATCTTCGAGGAAGCGGTCCGATGTGCGTGAGTTCTGGTTCGGGTCGCCACTGATCGAGCGCGGTACGTCGGTGTTGGTATTCTGGGGTGTCCAGGCATTAAGGACATCGGTCGTGGCGTTAAACAGCCGGAGTTGTCCCTGGCCGATGACTTTGGTTCCGTTGTAGATCTTGTTTCCCTGTACGCCCTGGAAGAACACCGTAAAATCGAAGTTCTTGTAGTTACCCGACCAGTTCAGGCCGTAGCTGAACTTGGGAATGAAGCTGCCCAGGTACCGGCGGTCGTTGGCATCGATCTTGCCATTACCGTCCAGATCGCGGAACCGGATATCCCCTGCCGATGTCTTGTCATTCTGATAGAAACTTTTGTTGTCGCCATCGATGCCATTGTAGCGGTCAACCTCTTCTTTGCTCTGGAAAATACCATCGACCACCCAGCCATAGAACGACTGAATCGGCTGCCCTACTTCCGTACGGGTAATGTCGAACCCGCCGAAGTCAGCGTTCGAGCCGGAGTTGATGTTGGCGTTTGGCGTCGCCAGGCTCAGCACGTTATTCCGCGTTACATCGAAGGTTCCGGTCAGGTTCCAGTTGAAGTTCCGGCTGGAGTAGTTATAGCCCGCCGTCAGTTCAAAACCCCGGTTGCGCATGCTGCCGACGTTAGCCAGCGGGTTCACAGAGTAACCCTGCGATTCGGGTAGCGGCACGCGCAGCAGCAGTCCGTCGGTTTGCCGGCTGTAAACCTCGGCGCTCAGGCTGATTTTGTTATTGAACAGGGATGCGTCCACACCAATGTTGCTCATGGTGGTAACCTCCCAGCTCAGATCACTGTTGCCCAGCTGGTTGAAGTAGGAGCCCAGCTGAGTCTGGTTCCCGAACGGATAGATCGTATTGTTCGCCTGGATGAGCGGCTGCCAGTCGTAGTCACCAATGGCGTTGTAGCCGGTCTGGCCGTAGCTACCGCGCAGTTTCAGTTCGGAGATGGCCGGGATATTCTTCATGAATGATTCTTCACTCAGCCGCCAGCCTGCCGAAACCGCCGGGAACGTACCCCACTTGCGTCCCGGCGCAAACTTCGACGACCCGTCGCGACGAATCGAGGCTCCAATCAGGTACTTGCTGGCAAACTCATAGTTGAGTCGGCCTACGTACGAGATCAGCAGGTTTTCGGACAAGCTGCTGTTACCGTTCGGGTTCGACACGCCCTGAATAACCTGAATGTTGTTGTCGGGCCGCTGACCGCTGGCGCTGATGGACCGCGACTGGCTGCGCTGCCGTTCAGCCACGCCCGTCAGGTTGATAAAGTGCTTGCCGTAGGTTTTCTCGAAGGTGAGCTGGTTGGTCATCACCGACGAGAAAAATTCGCTCCGGTTTTCATTCACGTTCGCAATGACCCGGCTCCGGTTACCGTCGTTGTAGATCGGCAGAAACCCGTTAAAGCGTGCATTGGCATAGTCGGCTCCGAACGTGAACCGGTACCGCAGGAAATCGGTGAACTTAACGTCGGCGAAGATCGAACCCAGCAGTTTGAAGCCCCGGTCGGTCTGGAACTGCTGCTCCTGCTCGGCCACGCGCAGCGGGTTCTCGGGGTCGGTAGCGTCGAGTCCCTGCGCCGTTGTGCTGAATCCGCCAATTTTTGTTGGGTCCCGCACGGGCCAGTACGGGGTCATCCGCATGATGTTCATCAGCAGACTGCGGCCACCGCCATCACGCTCGAGCCGCCGGAAATCGGTCGACGCCAGCATCGTCTGACCAATGGTCAGAAATTTGTTGACCTTATGATCGGAGTTGATCCGGAAGCTTTGCCGATTGTAATTGGTGAACGGCAGAATACCGTCCTGGCTGAAATAGCCCAGGGAGGTATAAAAACGAGACGTAGCATTGCCGCCCGACAGAGAAATCTGATGGTCCTGGATAGGAGCCGCCCGGAACATGACGTCCTGCCAGTCGGTCTCGGTCTGCGCAAAGGTGGTAGACGCCCCGTCATAAATCGGAACGTTCAGGTTCGAGAAACGGCCCGGAACCGGCTGGCCGGCCGCTGTCAGCAGGGCGGTACCGTACTTGATATACTCCTGGCTGTTGAGCAGGTCCAGCTTGCGCCAGGCCGACTGCGAGCCGTAGTACGAATCGACATTAATGGTCAGCTTGCCGTTGGTAGCGCCTTTTTTGGTCGTAATCAGAATAACCCCGTTAGCCGCCCGCGACCCGTAAATAGCAGCCGCGCTGGCATCTTTTAAAACCTCCAGCGACTCGATGTCTTTGGGGTCGATGTTATTCAGGCCACCCGAAGGAATACCGTCGATCACATAGAGCGGGTTAGGGTTCAGACTGATCGAGCCGACCCCGCGGATCCGAACCACCGGTTCGCTACCCGGGCTACTGTTGTTGGTGACCGAAACACCCGGCACCCGCCCCTGCAGCGCCTGTACCGGACTGATTACCGGAAGTGCGCGCAGGTCCTTGGGCGTCACCGAAGATACGGCTCCCGTGAGCGATGACTTCTTCTGGGTACCGTAGCCAACTACAATCACCTCGTTCAGCGCCAGCGGGTCAACCACCATTTTGATATCGATCACGGAGCGATTACCTACGACGACTTCCTGACGGGTATAGCCAATGAAACTGAACACCAGTGTGGCCTGACGGCTAACGGACAGGCTGTACTTTCCGCTTTTGTCGGTAGTAGCCCCGCGCGAGGTACCCTTCTCGACTACGTTTACCCCCGGTAGAGGGTCACCCGATTCGGTAGTCACCGTACCGGTCAGTTGCTGGGCAAAGGCTGAGCCTGCCAGAATTACAAGCCCGATCAGTAGTGTGGTACGGACTGATCTCAGCCATCCACAACCACCGCCCGCTGTTGAAGTAACGTGTTGTTGCATAAATAGGGATTAGGTTTTAGTAAAAGCACATTGGTAAGCAAAAAGCACTATAGAAAGATCAAATAAATCACGCTTTACTTAAGTTTTAATACATAATTTCGAAATGAGTTAAATACATAATTTTGCAGCTGATAACAGTTAAAATAGCACACAATAACACCTATATATTATATTTATACATTAATTAATACTATTTTATACCGATTGCATGGCCCTGTTGCAAAGAAAGTAGATTAATCTTAAAACAGAAAAAGTCAACTCCTTAATTATATTGTTTTATTTAAAATAAATTTTTAAATTTATTTAGCGTTATTTTAATAAATAATTTAATAATACCAATTTTAATTCTCTCTTCGACTACTCTTTGACATATAGAAGTTTTAACATAAATACTCTAATAAGTATAATCACTTATTATACTTATTAGAGTATCAAAAATTCTAATGAATTAATTTAGTAAGTATTTATACTTATATCCACATTATGTCATAGATATGGATCAGGTAAACAGTCCTCAGGAAATAAAAAGGGAGTCACCTAACGGCGACTCCCTGGAAAGAAATAGTATGACAAGCTTATCGGCCGCAGATACCTTTGTAATCGCAGTACTGACAGGTTTCGAGCTGATCGGTTTTGCGGAAGGGCTCGCTGGGGTCAAACATGCGCTGGATCAGCTGGCGTAGTAAATTCTCTGAATCCTGAATGTACTGCTCAGGATCATCGTTTTCATCGAAGCGCACCGGGTTTGACTTGAAACCGCCCTGTACATCCCGAAATGAATAGAAGCCAGCCTCAACCGTCATCCCCTGGGCAGGAAACACGTCGGCAATGTCTTTATTGCGGGGCAGTCCGCCGTAGTCGCGGATGTTTTTGAGGGTTAGATAGCGATACATCCACAGCTGCCGCATCTTATCGGCCGACCCATCGTTAAGCAGTTTGTCGGCCAGGTCTTTCGGGGTTTTGTCGGGCAGATCGACTTTGCCCGTCTTATAATCGACAATCCGGATTTGCCCGCCGTACTGCTCGATCCGGTCGATCTTGCCGGCAATCCGAACGTGTAGCTGCCGCCCGTTCAGGGGCACATCGATGTAGGTATCGAGGGTCTGTTCGGAGCCGATGACTGTAAGCCCGCTCAGCTCACTTTGCTGCCGCTGAAAATCGAGCATCAGCTTTTTGGCCAGGTCGTAGAGCAGCAAATTGATGCCCGATTCCATCACCCGCCCTTTCATAGTCCGGGCAAATTCCTCTTCGAGCAACTGCACGATCAAGAGTTCGTCGATGGGTTTGTTGAGCAGGCGGTATTCCTTGTCGAGCCGCTCCAGAACCAGGTGCATCCAGTTTCCGAAGTCCGTAACGCCCATTTTTTCTTCGATATCCTCTTCCTCACTGATCTTCACGAGCCGGCTGAAATAGAAGCGCATGGAGCAGCTCACAAACTGGTTCAGGTACGACGGGTACAGCCCCCGGGTCGTCAGCAACGTAATCAGGTCGGCCCGGATCGAATCGGTTTTAGGCACCTGGAGGTCGGTCAGGCCGGGTAACTTATCGGCTCCAACGGGACCAAACCGCACCGAAGGTTTGGTAAGCCGGATGCGTCCCTGAGAGCGGGGCACCAGCTCGTGTTCAATTTGCCGTACAAACCGGCTGGGCTCCCCTTTGCTGTTCCCGTAGGCATCCGTCGAGGTTGTATGAATCAGGACGATTTCGCTGGCCCGCTGGAGCAGCCGGTAGAAGTGATAGGCCATAACGGCTTCCTGCTCCCGATAGGTAGGCAGCTGCAGCTCCTGGGCAATATCGAACGGGATCAGCGAGTTCAGCCGGCGCGATTGTGGCAGCACGCCCTCGTTGACCGACAGCACGATAACCCGGTCAAAGTCAAGGGCGCGCGTTTCCAGCATCCCCATAATCTGCAGCGAGCTACGGCCTTCGCTGGTGAACGGAATACTGGTTTGTCGAATCAGCTCATACAAAAACTGACGGAAGCTTTTCAGCGTGATGGTCGTTCGCCCGTCGGATCGCTGCCGGTCGAGGGTGGTTTCGAGCTGTTGCAGCAGCGTATAGAACAGATAGAGGTATTCGATTTCGATAGCGTCCTGACTAACCCGATACACATCGCGCAGCAGATCGATCAGCTCGTAGAAGGTCTGAATGGCGCGAGCGGGGTTGTCGCTGGGCCAGCGGGTAAACAGCACCCGAACCAGCGGATCGTTCAGCCCCAGCTCGTGAAGTTCTTTTTCGGTCAGGTAAACGCGCTGGTCTTTTACGATGGTTCTGGCAATCCACTGAAACAGCGGTTCGGGAGGCTCGACCACGCCTTTTTCATCCGTTCCGCCGGGCCACTCCAGCTGCTGAATCCGTTCGTACTGCTTAACAAAGGGGTGGTTGAGTACCTTCACCACGTGGCGGTGGTGAAACTTCGGAATCCGCAAATCCCGCCCGTCGCGGGTGCGGAACTCGTGTACAGTCCGCTGCATCTCAAACAGGGTATCAACCAGGGTAAACAGCAGCGACGATCGTAGCGACAGACCCATGGTTACGTTGAGGTCGGTAACCCCTTCGTCGAGGGCATACAGCACCGGCACCAGCAGGGTTTCGTCGGCCAGCACGATCGCCGTCCGCGGGTGCGTTGACCGAGTTTGCTCCTCTCCGGTATCCCTCTTGGCGTTATCGCTCCAGTCCCGATATAGTTTGCCGGCTACTTTGGCCTGCATACTGGCGTTGGGAACCCCAATAACACGGATGTTTTTGTCGGTACCGAGCAGGTTGTTCGAGTCGTTGCGCAGGTCGGCGTGGTTTTGCCGGGAGAAGAACCATCCATTGTCGCGGTACCGGCGCAGAAACTCCCCGGCCTCCTGCCGCCGGTCGTCCATATAATAGAGGTCGGCATCCCAGATCAGTTCGGCTTTGCTGGCGTCCACCAACACCCGAATCATTTGCTCTTCGGCCCGGCTGAGGGCATTGAACCCCACAAAATAGAGTTGTTCGTAGGCCAGGTTGTCGCGAACCAACGGCTCGACCTGTTCGGCCAGCAGCCGGTAGGCCATACCCCGGTAAGCCAGCCCCTGCTCATTGAGCCGCTGGTGGAGGGCGTGGTACGCAGCCTGCAGGTTTTCGAAAAGTTTAAAATACCGGGCTGTACCGGGCGTCTCGACCAGGGGCTGGGCCGACGAAGGCATGTCGACCTGCCAGCGCTCGAGGGCTTTGGCCGCCGTCAGGTAGCTAAACAGTTCGTGGGGATTGACCAGGTACTGATCCATCCGGTCAAAATCCGTCAGCAAGACATTGGCCCAGCCGATAAACTGCTCGAACTCTACCAGCGGATCGATTTCTTTGAAGACCTCGTAGAGCTCGAACACCAGACTGACCGAGTCGATCAGCTGCACCCCGGCGGCCTGGGTGATAAAATCGTCGACGGCGAGGGCGTGCGGAGCCAGGAATGGACGGTCTGACAAAGCGGCCAGCTCATCCAGAAATACCGAAACAGCCCGTCGGGTAGGCAATATGACCCACACATCGCGGAGACTGGGACCGTGGGTGTCAAAAATGCGTCGAGCCGTTTGTTGAAGAAACGTCATTCAGTACTTGTCGGATAGACAGTCGGTGAGTGAATCAGTAAAGATAACGCCCCCACCCCCGACATCTGGCCTATGACCCGTATAAATTCGGTATCCCCGCCCCCGTCGGCAACGTTGTTCAGGCCCCTGTGCGGGCTAACCGGCTGAGCAGGAGTCTCAATGCATACGATCGCCCCGCACGGCCATGTTCGCCATAATATCGGCTTCTACGGCCAGAAACTCTTTCCAGCGTTCGCGGACCCGGTCGGCGGGCAGGTAGGTTTCGGCCAGTTCGATAAAATTGCGGTAGTGGCCTGCCTCGGAGATCATCAGCTCGCGGTAGAACTTCCGCAGGCTCTCGTCGGCAATATGCTCGGAGAGGAGTTTGAAGCGTTCGCAGCTGCGGGCTTCGATCAGGGCGTTGATGAGCAGGTTGTCCATCAGCTGTTCGTTCTGATCGCCCGTTGACCGGCGCAGTCGGCTGCGGAGCTGGTTTACATACTCGTCTTTGCGCTGGCGTCCCAGGGGAATATTACGCTTCCGGAGTTCTTTCAGCACCCGCTGAAAATGCCCCCATTCTTCGGCTACAACGGGGGTCAGCACCTCAACCAGCTCTTCCTTATCGGAATAACTGACGATGAGGGAGATACAGGATGAAGCCGCTTTCTGCTCGCAGTAAGCGTGATCGATCAGGATGTCGCCGATGTTCATCCCGGCGATGTTTACCCAGCGGGGGTCAGTAGGTAGTTCGAGACCAAGCGTCGTTAAGCTCATAATCAACCGGCCAGTTCAGACTGTGACCATCAATAAAAAGCAAAGGTAACAGGTCCGGGCCGACTATTTACCAGTCAGTCGACGGCCCCTTTCGGCTTCGTATGGTTCGATCAATTCCACTGCAACCTGCGGCTGCGGATTGGTGTTAATCAGGTATGACAACAACCCGTGCTTTTCTGACCACTGCTTCCCTGCTGGTAGCGGCCTTGCTGATGACAGGCTGCCAGCAGCAGTCATCTACCAACAACTCACCCAAAGATACCAGCCCGGCCAAACTCCCTGAGCTGCAATCCGGCGAAGCCGTAGCCACGTTCGCAGCCGGTTGCTTCTGGTGTACCGAAGCCCAGTTTGAATCGCTGCGCGGGGTGCGCGAGGTCGTTTCGGGCTATGCCGGTGGCGAGCTGGAGAACCCCACCTACGAACAGGTCGGCACCGATCAGACCGGCCATGCCGAATCGATTCAGGTCTATTATGACCCGCGCGTCATTCCGTTCGATACGCTGGTCAAAGCTTTCTTCATCGGCCACGACGCCACCTCGCTGAATCGGCAGGGACCCGACGTAGGCACGCAATACCGGTCCATTGCCTTTTACCGGACCCCCGCCGAGAAAGCCAGTATCGAAACCGCCATCCGTCGCGAAAATGAATCGGGTCGATACAGCCGACCTGTTGTGACGCAGGTCGTACCGTTCCGGGCTTTTTACCCGGCCGAAGTCTATCACCAGGGCTACTATTATACCCACCCCGACGAGCTTTATGTCAGCTCGGTGTCTACGCCTAAAGTAGAGAAGTTCCGCGAACGCATGGCCAGCTGGCTGAAGAAGCCCAACTAAACACCCCGATCGAGGGCGGTCTGGAACAGTGGCTGGTTTACCAGCTTACTCCCAACTAGTCCGGACCGCCCCTGACCGGGTAGTCTGCAACCGTTCGAGCTGTACATCATCAAGTCCTGCGGCCATTTCCACAGCCCCGGAACCGTTCGGCTTAAACGTATATTGCGCGATTGACGGGAACCTTGTAACATTGCTCAGTCTTTCAACCAACGACTGACGCCCATGCCCGAACCAGACCAATCGATTGGCCGCAAAATCCTGAGTTTCTTCGTCAAAGAGGAGGAAGCCGCGCCCGGAACCGCTGCCGGAACCGCCCCGGCCAGTACGAACGCCCAACCCCGGCCAGCCGCGCCGGCTCAGCCTGTGCCCGCATCGCCAGTCGGCCCGGCGCCGACCCCGGCCGTGCCCCCCGGTACGGTAGACCCCAAGTTTGCGCAGCATTTTGCGGATGTGCTGGCCCAGAACAATCCGCCCGGACCGGACTATTTCGAGTTTCGGGAAACCCTGCGTAGCCTGAACAACCTGGGCCTGACGGAAGAGAAGCAGTACCAGGCCGCCTGGGCCAGCTTCAAGGCGCTAAGCGGCAAAGCCGACGTGAGTCTACTGACCAATACGGCCAGCCAGTACATAGCGGCCCTGAACAAGGATCGCGATGGTTTCAGCAAAAGCGTGGAAGCTGCCCTGGCCGAACGGGTTGGGGGGCTGCAGAACGAACAGAAGCGATTACAGGCTGAAAGCGAAGCACTGGCCAAACAGCTGCTGGAGATTCAGAAACAGATCGATGCCAACACCCAGCGGCTGAACGCTATCGGGGGCGAAATAACGGAGCAGAGTACGAAGATTACCCAGAACCGGGCCAGCTACGACGCCACGTTTGCTCACTTTACGGATCAGATCAAGGCGGATATCGACAAGATCAAAAGCTATTTGAACTAGGAAGACGGTTTGCGGTTTTCCGGGTACCACTGGTGGCCTACTGCCTGATCGTACCCGCAGCCATTCGCAACCGAACCGATTACACTGTCAAACGAAAACAAAATACATGGCAACTCCTGATTTTTCACAACTGGGCGGCAAGACGGACGTAGAGAAACGTTCGTTCTGGAGCCGTCCCGAAGGCATACTGGGCATGATCGTGCTGGCCGGGGTGGCGGGCTTCGGCCTGGTTTACTTCAACCGGATCATTGAGTTTCTGATCCGGGCCACCTCAAACGTACTCGAACTGGCGCTGTTGCTGGGCGTGCTGGGCGTGGTGATCTTTCTGGTTACCAGCCGCGACGTGCGAACGGCAGTTTTCTTCCTGTTCAAATCGCTCATGCGCAGTATAACCGGCACCGTTATCCAGCTGAACCCGATCGCAATCATGAAGATCTACATCGACGATCTGCGTAAGAAGCGGCAGGAGATGCAGGGGCAGATCGATACGCTGGCCGGCCAGCTGGTCAAGCTGAACAAACGCATCAGCCAGAACAACGAAACCATCAAGCAGAAATTCGCGGAGGCTAACAAAGCCAACGGTATGACCGACCGACCCGGTATGCGCGAGCAGGCACAGCTAGCCACCATCGAGGGAGCGGGCTTGCAGGAAATGAATGAGAAGCTGCTGCCCCTCCAGCGGAATATTACGATGGTGCTGGCCTTCATGGAAAAGGTCAACCAGAGCGCCGACTACATTATCAAGGAAACCGAGATTAAAGTCCGGCTCAAGGAAACCGAGTACCAGATTGTCAAAGAAAGCTCAAACGCGCTCAAAACCGCGGTCAGCATCTTCAAAGGCGATCCGGACAAGAAGTTCTATTTCGACCAGTCGATGGAATACATCCAGGACGACATGAGCCAGAAACTGGGCGAGATGAAGCGGGCTATGGACCTATCCATGGACTTCATCAATGGCGTCGATATTCAGAACGGTATTCTGTCTGACAAGGGTCAGGCGCTACTCGAGGCTTATAATAAAGGCGAATTCAGGATGGTTCAGTTAGACACGCCCGGCGCCCCTAACCCCATTACCGCGCCCCAGCCCGGCCAGATCAACCCACCCAAAGACGCTGGCTACCGCAACCTGCTGGATTAGTCAATGAGTGGATGAGTGATTGTTTCAGCTACCTGGTCAATCACGAATTCACTCATTCACTTAATAAAAACCAATAAACAAATCACCTTTTACGCTATACCCTATGCAACGTTTAACCGTGGCCGGTCGGCTGCTCATCACGGCCCTGATCCTGGCCGCTATCTTCTTCGGGTTCCGTTATTTTGGCGGAAACGATGCGCTTCGGAAACTGGCTCCCAAACAGGAGTCTGAATCAGCTACCATGCCCCGCGCCGACGAGGAGTCGACAGCCTCGACCGACGAGTCGGTGGCGTCGGACAATGGATCGGGTTCGTCGAGTTCATCTACCGAAACGACGGCCAGCAGCAGCACGCGTCAACCGTTTACCTTTACGCCCCCGGCCCCGCAGAATGGTAAGCTGAAAGGGGTCGTTGAGCTGGGCGCCAGCGGCTTCAACTCGTTCATTGTGCGGATTGATGATCAGAAAAACTGGAAACTCGAAAAAGCTGAATTTGGCAATAGCCTGGTCATGGAGAACATGGCGACCGACGACGATGTGCGCGGGGGCTTGAAAAGCTACATCGGCAAAATGCTCGATTTCGGCGTAGGTGGTCGCGATATCCAGTTCGTTGTCAGTTCCGGCGCGGTCAAGGCCGAGGGGACCCAGAAAATTATCCGGGCGCTCAAATCGCTGAATTACGTAGTCAATACCGTAAGCCCCGAGCAGGAGGGCTCCCTGGCCCTGCGGGCGGTATTACCCGCCGACTTCTACGACAATGCGTTTGTTGTCGACATTGGCTCGGGGAATACCAAGCTATCCTGGAAAGAGGGCGGGCAAACGAAAGCGATCGAAACCTACGGCTCCAAATACTTCCAGAATGGCACGAGCGACGATGCCGTTTATAATGAAGTGAAGGCCAAGGCCAAACAGATCCCGGCCGATCACCGCAAAATATGCTTCATCATCGGTGGCGTGCCGTTTGAACTGGCCAAAGAGGTACGAAGCGGCAAGGAGCGCTATACGGTGCTGAATGCTCCCTCGGCCTACAAGGTAGAAAACGCCAAGTCGAAAGCAGGGGTCAACATCTACCGGGCCATTGCCGATGCTACCGGCGCCGAGCAGTTTGTCTTCGACTGGGATGCCAACTTTACCATTGGCTACCTGCTGACGCTGAAGTAAGTAAAAAGACCATACAGGGGGAGTTGTGAGAAGCGAGAGGAGAGACCTGCGGTGGCGTATGTTTCCGGCTCCTGTTCCACAACTCCCCTTTCATTTATCCCCTACCCCCACCCTATGACACTACGCGCCTTATTTGACCTCCTCTCCGGGCAACCCACCCTGCTTTTTCTGCTCCTGTCGGCCGTACCCACAGGAGCATTTTTAGTTAACCTCTGGTCGGGCCACACGGCCGAATCGATCTGGCAATGGCGTTATGTGTACGCAGCGCTGGTCTATCTGGCGTGCCTGCCGGGCGTGTTTGCACTGACCCTGAACGTCTATCTCTTTCTGTTTGAGCGCCAAAGCATCTGGGACATGAACCTCGCCGTTCAGCTGCTGCCCATCCTGACCATGGTGGCCACGCTGATGATGATCCGGCGAAAGATTCCGTTCAGCTACATACCCGGATTCGGCAAATTATCTGGCTTTCTGACGCTCATTGCCGCTATTATGGGTATCCTCTGGTTCGTTGACCGGACCCGCATCTACGCGGTTACCTACATCCCGTTCGTCTACATACTGGTCGGATTCATTGGCCTGTTACTCCTGATCCGCTTCGCCTGGAGCCGTTTGTTCTAAGGCTACTCGTGTACGTGGCTCTGTAGCCGCTGAATCAGCAGGGCCAGCAGTCGGCGGGTAATTTCAGACTCCTCGGCCGTAAACGTGCTCCATTCTTCGGGCGTAAAATGTCCCAGCACCATACCGACGAGGGTGAGCCGCAGTTTGGTATCTTCCCGAACGGCCCGTTCGAGCTGGGCCAGCTTATCGGGCTTCGACAAGCGGTCGAACCGGATTTTTCGTTTGGGCCAGTGGTGGCTCCAGCAGGCTAGCAGGCTGTTATCCAGCATCTTGAGTATGGGCCGGAGGGTCTTGTTCTGAAATTGCTCGGCGGTACTGACAGCTCCTGGCTCAGTATCGATCGTGGGGCGCGACGGGGTGGTTCGTTCGGTCATGTTGTTTGATCCGTGTTGTCTCTCTACAGACATGCTGTTGAGCGATATGGTTACCCGGCGGGCTCCCGGTCGTCCGATTTTCACATCTCTGCCCGTTACTTACGTCTTATGCCGGTACGCTTTACCCCCGCTTTTTACTGGATAACATCCTTCGCTGGTTGGCTGATAGTCGGTTGCCAGCCGCCGACCGGCGCCCCGTTTTCAGCCGGGTACGACTACTTCCCGCTGCAACCGGGCCAGTACCGGATTTATGACGTAACCGAGCATCGCTACGCACTAACCAGCGCGCCTGTTACCCAAACGTATCAGCTCCGGGAGGTAACAGGCCTTGCCTATACGGACGCAGCCGGACAGGTTGCTTACCAGTTGCACAGGTACCGGCGAGACAGCGATACTGACCCCTGGCAACCCGATTCGATCTGGAGTGCCAGACTGGTCAACAATGAAGCCATACGCACCGAAAATGGACGAGACTTTATCAAGCTGATGTTTCCACCCGGCGACCTGCTCACCTGGAACGGCAACCGCCGAAACGGCTCGGAACCAGATGAGTTGATACTACGCAATAGTGGGCAGCCCTACCGCGTTCAGGATAAAGAGTTCAGCGAAACCGTAACCGTGCTGGCCCGGACTGACTCGACCCTTATATCGAAGAAAAAACGGATCGAGGTGTATGCCCGTCAGGTAGGCCTCGTCTACGCCGAACAGACCCGGCTTTATTTCTGCACTTCATCGCCCGACTGTATCGGGAAAAATCAGATTGATTATGGCATTCAACAAGTCTACTCCATTCGTTCCTTTGGTATTGACTAAAACAGGCTGGCTGGTTACCCTGTTTGTTCTGGTATCGTTCTCCGTTGCCGGCCAGACAAATCGCAAGTACCTGGTGTTGCTGCGCGACAAAGCCAGCTCGCCCTACAGCATCGATCGGCCCGGGCAGTTCCTGTCCCAGCGCGCGATCCAGCGTCGGCAGAAACAAAACATCGCCGTGCTGGAGCGGGATCTGCCCGTAACGCCCGCCTACGTCGCCCAGATTCAGCAGACGGGTGCCCGGATCTGGTATACGTCCCGCTGGTTCAACGCCGTACTCGTCGAAACCAACGAAACCACCCTGGCCACGATCCAGCGACTCCCGTTCGTAGCCGGGGTGGAATTCGACAAATCACTGGCCAACGCCCGCCTGGGCGAAACCGGGCGGGTCGCCAGCCTGGCCCAGGCCGGGAGTGCGGGAAAGTTTGGCGCCGTTGAGCCGCTGAACTACGGTAACTCCCTGAATCAGGTAACCCAGATCGGAGCCGACAAAATGCACCAGGCGGGGTACCGGGGCGAAGGTATGCTGATTGGGGTGCTGGACTCGGGTTTCCTGCGGGCTAACCAGCTCAGCTTTCTCAAACCCCTCTTCGACGAAAAACGGATTCTGGCGACCTATGATTTTGTTCGGAAGGAGACCAGCGTCTACGAAGATGATTCCCACGGCCTGTCGTGTTTGTCGGCCATTGCCGCTACGGCCGATAACCAGCTATACGGCACGGCTTTTAAAGCCCAGTTCATTCTCTTACGTACCGAAGACGCCGGTAGCGAGCAGCGTATTGAAGAAGCCAACTGGCTGTTTGGCGCCGAATACGCCGACAGCGCCGGCGTCGATGTGATCAGTTCATCGCTGGGCTATACGACCTTCGACGATCCTGCTTCGGGCTATACCTACCGGGACATGAACGGCAACACGGCACTTTCGAGCCGGGCCGCTCAGATCGCGGCCGAAACAGGCATGGTAGTGGTGGTAGCGGCTGGTAACGAAGGGTCGGGCAGCTGGCGGTATCTGTCGGCTCCTTCCGATGCAGCCGGTGTGCTGGCCATAGGCGCCGTGACGCAAACGGGCCAGCGGGCCACTTTCAGCTCGTTTGGCCCCTCGGCCGATGGACGGGTGAAACCGGACCTTGCAGCCCGCGGGCAGGGAACACTGGTCGGCAGTCCCGGGGGGCAGATCGTCTCGGGAAACGGCACCTCGTTTGCTACGCCCCTGGTGGCCGGACTGGCTGCCGGCTTCTGGCAGGCCAACCCCCGCCTGACAGCCGCCCAGGTTACCGATGCCCTGCGCCGATCGGGAAGCCAGTATACTTCACCCGATGATCAAGTCGGGTATGGAATACCCAATTTTGAACGGGCCATGGAAGTGGCCCGGACGTACAGCCAGTTCCTGATTTACCCCAATCCCTTCAGCGATAGCCAGCCCCTGGCCGTGCAGTGGGGCGACGTCCAGGCCAACACGACTATCGACGCCACCCTGACCGATCTGGCCGGACGCGTAGTCTGGAGTAATCGCTATACACCGGCGGGCTTAGCGGCCTTTGTACTCCCTCCTCTTAACCTATCGGCAGGCTTATACGTTATGACTTTGGTGGCCGGTGATCAGAAGCGGTCCATTAAAGTCATAAAACAATAATGTATGGCACAGGTAGAGGTCGTTCGGGGTGATATAACCAGCCAGGTCGTTGATGCCGTCGTCAACGCGGCTAACACGAGTCTGCTGGGGGGCGGTGGTGTAGACGGCGCTATTCACCGGGCGGCAGGGCCCGAACTGGTCATGGCGTGCCGGCAGCTGAATGGCTGCGCAACGGGCGACGCAAAAATTACCAGCGGCTTTCGACTACCCGCCAAACACGTCATCCACGCCGTTGGGCCCGTGTGGCGGGGCGGTCGACACGGCGAATCGGACTTACTGGCCAGCTGTTATAAACGGTCGCTCGAACTGGCAACGGATCACGGCCTGACCAGTATCGCCTTTCCTAACATCAGCACGGGTATTTACGGCTATCCCAAAGCCGAGGCCGCCCGGGTAGCCATCCGTACGGTTCAATCGTTTTTGCTGGCTCAGACCTCGGTTGGGCAGGTTATCTTCGTTTGCTTTGACAGCGACAACTACGAGTTGTACACCGACCTTTTAACGCAGGGGCTGGGTTGAGCTACTTTTTTTCGAGCGTGCGTAGGGGTACGAACGTGTTGGCTGGTCTATCCGGAAACATGCGAATCTCTTATGCAACTGCTTATCAAATCTGGCATTTTCTGCCTGACGCTTCTTTCATTCACTGCCTGCCATTTTACTAAAGTAAACCCGGAGGCAGGCAACCTCACGACAACCACGCGGCCTGTCTCCGGCTTTTCGGGCCTGCGGATCGAAGATGGCATCCAGACGACCCTCGTGAAGGGGACGACGGAGAGCGTTACCATCGAAGCCCGCGAAGGGTACCAGTCATACTTTAAGACAGAGGTTGTCAACGGTGTGCTGCGCATTTACATCGACAATCGGCTGAACACCCGTAACCTGAGCGAGCGCCGGGCCGTTGTGACCATGAAAGCCCTGACGAGCCTGAACACCTCGGGCGGTGCGCGCGTTACGAGCAACGACAATTTCGCGCCGGGGAGTTTGTCGATAAAGGTCAGTGGCGGTGGCTACGTAGGCCTCCCCCTCACAACGGATATCCTGACCATCAGCGGCAGTGGCGGTTCAGAAATTGAGCTGTCGGGTACGGCCCGTACGGTAACGATCGACGATCTGAGCGGTGGTAGTACGGCCAAACTAGCCAACCTGCCGGCCAACGCCTGCACGGTAGACGCGTCGGGGGGTAGCGTGGCCGAAGTTAATGTCAGTCAGGAGCTGACCGTTCGGGCGTCGGGCGGGAGCCGGGTTCGGTACCGGGGTACGCCCCGCATTTCGCAGAACCTGTCGGGTGGCTCGTCGGTCAGCCAGCTATAGTCAGACGTCCGTATTCAGTTCAGCCAGTATCCAGACAGCTTCGTCGCCCAGGGCATAGGTTTCGCCACCGGTAGTGCCGTAGCAGGCCACTACCGTGAGACCAGCCTGGGCAAAAAGCTGACACAGGTGCCCCAGCGTATAGACGTAATGCCGGGCGACCCGCGTCTCCGTTTTCCCGTCGTGTACGTACGTCAGGTGCGAGTCGATCCGGCTTTCGAGGGGGTCGTACTCGTTTTCGACCAGAAACAGAATGGGCTGATCCGGGTCGCCCACGGGTTGCCAGTTTCGGGCCTGATAGTCGGGCAGTACCGATTCGGCAATCATTTCGGTATGAGCCAGAAATCGGCCACCCGGCTTCAGCAAGCCAGCAATCTGGCGCAGAAATGCCAGCATGTCGGCCTGGGAGAAAAAACTAAAGCTGTTTCCCAGACAATAGCCGGCGTCAAAAGGGGCTTCTGTCTCGAGGGTTGGGCCTACGGCCAGAAAATCACCCTGAACCGGGTTGAGGCTTAGTTTTTCGGCGCGGGCAGCCTGCTCCAGTTCATCGATATACTCCTCCGAAATATCGACCCCGGTTAGCCGGGCCCCCATGCGCGCCAGCGGCAACGCATGTCGACCGTAGCCGCAGAACACATCCAGCACCCGATCGCCGGGGCCGAACTCGAGGGTCTCGACCAGCAGTTCCAGCTCCAGATGGGTTTGTTCGTCGGTCTGTGCCGCCTTCCAAGCAAGCTGCGGCAAACCCGTAAAAAAAGTATGATACCAGGCCATGGTGGTAGTGATGAGTTAGGAGCGATGAGCGATGAGTCACTTTCAACATACATCGCTCATCGCTCCTAACTCATCACTTTAAAGTTGAAAGCGTTTCCTGGATGGCCTGGAAGCTGGGCACTTCGCCGGCGTTATCGAGGACTTCGGCGTACTGGATGATGCCCTGCTGATCTACCACAAAGGCCGCGCGTTTGCTTACGCCTTTCATGTTCATCACGAAGGTGTCATAGTAGGCACCGTAAGCCTGTGATACGTCTTTGTTGAAATCGGATAAGAGATCGAACGGCAGGTTCTGCTCTTCTTTGAATCGGGCCAGCGTAAAGGGCGAGTCGACCGAAATACCCACCACGTCGGCATTCAGCCCCGCGTAGGTGCTGATGTTGTCACGAACCTCGCAGAGTTCGGCCGTGCAGACGCTGGTAAACGCCATCGGGAAAAACAGGATAATCAGGTTTTTATTCTCAAAACCAGCCAGTGATACTTCTTTTTTGTCGCTGCTGAAGAGCGTGAATGCGGGGGCTTTTTGTCCGGGGGAGAGCATTTTGTCAGGTAGTGCAGTTGGTTAAGTGTATAACAAACCCGGCCAAAATTGTTCATTTTTCGGTGCGGAATCAAAAGCAAGTCTGAAAATTGGGTAATTTTCAGGGTTCATCGGCCCCTGTGTTTCCATAGGCAGGCTGGCCGAAACAAGCTGTATTCAACAAAACCTCTGCACATAAACTATTCCCTGAATGCAAACCTACTGGGGTATTGACCTGGGCGGCACCAAGATAGAAGGCGTTATTCTGCAAGTCGAACGAGGTACCGCACCAACGCCCGACGCTGTCATCATCCGCAAACGCATTGATACCGAAGCCCACAATGGCTACGACCATATTCTGAACCAGGTTGTCAGGCTCATCGATTTGCTGAAAGCCGAAACCGGTCTCACACCCGAACGCATCGGCTTTGCTACCCCCGGCACCTTCGACCCGGCCCGGCAGACCATGAAAAACTGCAACACCACCTCGCTGAATGGCAAACCCATGAAGCAGGATTTGGCCCAGTTGCTGGGGGTTCCGGTCGAGCTGGCCAACGATGCAAACTGTTTTGCCCTGGCCGAAGCCACCCTCGGCATCGTGCCCGATGTCGTACCCGATTTCCAGACCGTTTTTGGCGTCATCATGGGAACGGGGGTTGGCGGAGGGGTGGTGGTTCGGGGCCGCGACGGCGCTCCATTTGTCCTGAACGGCTTACAGGGTATCGGTGGCGAATGGGGTCATAACATCCTCGAAGAAAACGGTCATTCGTGCTACTGCGGCAAACGCGGCTGCACCGAACAGGTGATCTCGGGTCCGGCTCTTCAGCGCTATTATCAGCAGCTGAGTAATGAACAGCGAACCATGAAAGAGATTATGGAGCGCTATCACGCGGGCAACGACCTGGCCGCCAGCCAGACCGTAAACCGGATGCTGGAGTACTTCGGCCGGGCTGTTTCCACCCTTATCAATGTACTCGACCCCGACGCTATCGTGCTGGGCGGGGGCGTCGGGAACGTTGATCTGCTGTATACCGAGGGCGTTGAGCGTGCCAAGAAGTACGTTTTTAACTCGGGCGAGATCCGGACAGCGTTTCTCAAACCTAAACTCGGCGACAGCGCCGGTGTATTCGGTGCGGCTATGCTGTAAACTTAGACTACCAAACGCAATGGGGCGGCAACGAAATGATGTTCGTTGCCGCCCCATTGCGTTACCAGAGCACTACGATTAACGGGGTCGGCGACCGCCACCGCCGGCCGGCGCACCACCGGCGGGCTGCTGCGGTTGCCCGCCACCGTTGTCGCCCCCTTCGCCCGATTTGATATCGTCGTTTTCGACCGACCGGCCCCGACGACGTTGGGGCGCATCGAACGAGAGTTTACCAAACTTATAACTGAAGTTAGCCCGGACACCCGCGTTGTACAGGCTCGTGAGGGTGTTCTGGGTAAAGATCGGCGACGACGACTCCGACCGTACCTGGAAGGGGTGGTTGAAGAAGTTCTCGCCCGCAATGCCGAAACTACCGCGCTTGTCTTTAAAGTCTTTCTTCACCCCCAGGCTGTAGAAGGCAAACCCGCCCCGGTATCCCTGCAACTGAATTTCGCGGCCGCGAATAAAGCCGAAGCCCTGAAGACCCCAGCCGTTTTTGATGTTCAGGCTGGTGAAGAAGCGCCCGGTTACTACCCAGCCCGAGTTCGTGGCCCGGTAGATCGACGTGGTGCTGTTGTTGGTCAGGTAGGCGTAGAACGCATCGAAGCCCCCGCCAATCTGCCATTTCGAAAAGAGGGTAGCGTTGCCAAACACGTTAACCCCGTATGACTCTTCGCGACCAATGTTGAAGTACGTTGTCCGGATCGGGCGTGCCTGGGTGGGGTTCACTACATCGCCGGACGTGACCGTATCACGCACGCTGGTGATCGAATTGTTGGTACGCCGGTAAAACAGCGATGCGTTTACGTATACGTTTTTGATGTAGGCGCTGCTGCTAAACTCGAAGTTATCGGTCAGTTCCGGCGCCAGTCGCGGGTTACCCACCGTAATGTTCGTTGGGTTCGAGTTGTTGGTGTTGGGGTTCAGGAACTGGATACCCGGCCGTTGCAGTCGACGGTTATACGCCAGCTTTATGGTTCTGCCGCCTTTTAACGCTTTGGAGATGTTCAGGCTCGGCACCACGTTGTTATAGCTCGGGATACCCAGATCTTCGCCGGCAGCGGCTCCCTGCTCACCCGGCTGGGCCTGGCTGAAGAAAGCGTTGATCTCGGTATGTTCGAACCGGGTACCGGCTTTGATCGTGTACTTGTTCCTGGTAGTAATCGTGTACGAGACGTAGCCAGCCGCAATGCTCTGGTCGTAATTCAGCGTATTGGACAGCCTCGTGAGGTCTTCCTGAAACGGACCGTTCCCGATAGCGAAGTTGTAGCCAAAGTTGCTCTGTACCTGCCGGTAGATTCCCTTGCCGCCAAACTCAAGCTGCTGGTTTTTGGCGAGGGGCGTCTGGTAGTCGGCCTGAATGGTGGTCTCCTGGTTATAGCTGTCGTTCAGGTTCTGCTGACGGGACGCCAGTGTGGTGAAATCAGCCGAGCTGAGGATGTCAGCCACGAAGTTGTTATTGCGGTTGTTGCGGCTGAACTGGGCCGATACGCTCAGCTCCTGTTGCGGCTTATAGGTCTTGGTGTAGTCGATGTTGGCATCGACGGTTCCCGACAGATCTTCCGTCTTAACGTTTCTGAGGTTATAGGTCGGGAAGAACGCGCGGCTGGTTTTGGTCAGAAAATTATCCTGATACTGCACGTTATTGCGCGCACCATACCGCAGGCTGGCCGTGATAGCGCTGTTCTTGGAAATGTCATAATCCCAGCCGAGCGTATACTGCCCGAAAATACCGCTGCTGCGGGTGTCGGCGGTCTGTTCGGTAGTGGTCGTCTGACCGGCTCCGCCGAATACCTGCTGGGTGTTGGCAAATCGTCCCCGTACGTTGTAGTTGGCCCGTCCGAAACCGCTCAGGGAGAAACCCATCTTGCCGGTACGCAGGTTGCCGTTCAGGCCCAGGTTGCTTCCCCGGTTTCCTACGCCCGAATCGAGGTTGAGCGTGAAGCCCTGCAGGTTGTTTTTCTTGGTGATGATGTTGATGATACCGGCCGACCCTTCCGCGTCGTATTTGGCCGAAGGGCTGGTAATCACCTCTACGGTCTTGATCATATCGGCCGGAATCTGCTTGAGGGCATCGGCTACGCTGCTCGCCACGATGGTGCTGGGCTTGTTGTTGATCAGCACCCGTACGTTACTGCTGCCCCGCAGGCTTACGTTCCCGTCGAGGTCGACCGAGAGCAGCGGCACTTTCCGCATCACGTCGGTAGCATCGCCCCCTTTGGCGGTCACGTCTTTTTCGGCGTTGTACACCAGCCGGTCTACTTTTTCCTCAACCAGCGCAGCCTGACCCACCACCTCTACCTCCTTCAGTGTTCGAACATCCGGCGACAGCTTAACAGTACCCAGGTTCACGTCGCCCCGGCGATCGAGCTTAACGCTCGACACGATTTTGTTCTGGTACCCAACGAACGAGATTAGCAGCCGGAAATCGCCCTGTGGCAGTTTGTTGAGCGTGAACCGCCCCTGGTCATCGGCAACGGTGCCATCGATGGGTTTACCGGTTTGTACGCTAACGAGCGCAATACTGGCAAATTCGACGGGTTTGCTGGTGGTTGAGTCAACAATCACGCCCGTCAGTTTAGCATTCCCCCGGGGCGTATCGTCGGTCGACGTACCCGGAATCGCGCCGGCAGGTCGCTGGGAGCCTCCGCCCGGCATACCCGGAAATTGGGCCACGGCTATACCCGGTGAGGTAAACGCTGCCATGCCGATCAGAACGGAGAGTAAAGAGTTTTTCATAAATTGAAGAATACGAAATAGTTACTTACTGGAAGTAACAACTGAGAAGGGTTTTGTTCCCGAAATAAGACAACTTAGTTGACCGAATTTCGTACCTGACCTTCCGCACCCTCCGATTTACTACATAAGCGGCCCTGAGCGGGGACAAACGGGACGAACTACCTAAGAAAAAAGCTCAGGGTAGGGCGCCAACTCCGGGTAACTGGCCGGTTTCATCACCTCCGGCACATCGCTCGGATCGGTTCGGGATGTGATCCGCTTACTGATGCTATGACTATGCATCCTGGAGGCCGGATACGCATCGGCCAGCAGCGCCAGCACATCCCGGCTGCTCAGGTCTTCGTGCAGCCAGGTCTGCTCGGCTTCGGGCGTCAGCACACAGGGCATCCGCTTCTTGGTGTTGTGAATAGCCGCCAGCAGTGGGTTGGCATCGGTGGTCAGCAGGGTGTAGGTCGTGTGGAGTTCACCCGTTTCGGGATCGGGCCACTCGTCCCACAGACCCGCAATCGATGCCACTGGCTGATCGGCGGATGTGATATAAAACGGAAACTTCCGGCTCCCCATCGTATGCCACTCATAGAAGCCAGTGACCGGAATCAGGCAGCGCTGACCTTTCTGGGCTGCGGTTCGGTACGATGGCTTCTCGTATATCGTTTCAGAGCGGGCGTTCAGCGTGCGCGTTCGGATCTCGGCGGCATCGCTGGGCGACTTAACCCAGCGCGGCACCAGGCCCCATTGGATCAGCTGTAGCTTGCCGGGTTCCTGCCGGGTAATGATCGGCCAGTCGGGAAACTGATACCCGCTGGCGTGGTAGATGGGCAGGTTTGCAGAGCTAGATGCGAGCGTGGCCCCGTATCGCTCTTCGAGTTCGGGGGCCGAAATAGCCAGCGATTTATGATAACACATAGTTACAACAGACAGTTAAGCGGGTTGACACAGTTGACGGGGTACTCAGGGCCGACCGCTACACGACAGCGGCTGAACTAGCCAGACGTTCGGAGCAATCCCGGACCACCTGATGGTCTATACTAAACAACCCACGTCGGCTGCGGTTCATTGCATACAGACACTAAATCCACTGAACGGACTTGACACCCGCCCCATCTCTGGCCGAACTGGAGGCCGACTGCTGGCAGCAGCTTGCCACGGCTCTCGAGCAAAAACAAAACCGTACTGAAAGCCATGGTTTTCAGACGATGACCGTAGCTACCTGCACCCACCTCGGCGCCGACGCCCGAACGGTGGTGCTCCGCCAGGTAGACGCCGACCGCAAATATGTCTGGTTTCATACTGACGCCCGTGCCGAAAAAGTTATTCAACTCGAAGCGTTCCCGAATGCCGTCCTGCTGCTCTGGGACCCGGCCCAGCAGATACAGCTCCGGCTGACCATCGAACCCCGGCTCCACACCGACGATCATGTTGCCGATGACCACTGGCAAAAGCTGTGGGTAGGCGGCCGCAAGCAGTATCTCTCGGCCCATACGCCCGGCTCGGTTCAACCAGCCCCCTACCCTGGTTTCCCGCCCGAGCTGGGCGAGAACCTGCCGAGCCCCGAAGAGAGCGAAGCCGGCCGGCCTAACTTCGCCGTTATCGAATGTCGGGTACTGGCGGTCGATTATCTGCGGTTAAGCCGGGCGGGTCAGACCCGGGCGCGGTTCGAGTACGAGCCGAATGAACGATTCAACTGGTTAGCGCCTTAGCCTTTCCGGCGGTTTCGCCCTTTCCGCCAGCCGCCTATATCCTGGTAGATACGGTCCAGAAAAATAGCCGGGCTGATCGAGTAGAACAACCCGTTCAGCGTTGATTCGCTGAGCGGTACGGGTTCGTGCAGGGTGTAGCGGTACCCGGCCATGAAGTTGACGCCAAACCAGCGTAGTGGCTTTATGCCGAATACGACGGGTAGTTTAACCGAAGCCGACAGCCCGACACTCAGTGGCACGGCTACCGTTCGCCGATGAACGGGTTGCTGGGTGTCGCGGTTCAGCATCTCATAGCGGGCAGACCCCAGCCCTACTTCCACCAGCGTACTCAACTCCCAGAAACGGCGTCGGAAAAAGTAGGGTTCTACATAAACCGTAGCATACTGCAGCCGTCGGCGGCTGACGTCAAACTCGTCCCAGGGTTCGTTGATCGACTGGTTCGTAAAATAATAGCCCACACCCACTTTTATGTTGACGGGCAGCAGCAGACCCGCGCGGGCACCCCACACGTTGACGGGGTTACGCAGCAGGGGCTGATCGGCATTTTTGAGGTAGAAAAACCGTTGATCCGTTTCTACGATCAGCTTCGGCTTGTCGGGTCGTTCGTTCTGACCGGGTCGCAGCGTATCGGCCGCGTCAGTTTGCGCCCAAAGCCCGGCTACCGGTACCCCTACCAACAGGAAAAACACATACAGGCAAAACCGGGCCATCATCATCAGCGCGCGAATGGGAAATCATACGTATAGCCAATAAACCGCGAAACCCGCAGCCGTGTTATGGCTATACGTCTTACAGAACCCGATATGGCCAAGTCTAAACCCGACCCAACCCGCGCCTTCAACTACGACCTCGACTACCGAACGCTGAACCTGCGCGAACAGCCCGAACTGTACCGGGTAGGTAAAGGCGAGATGGGCGTCCTGCTCGTTCAACCCTACAAATCGGAAATACTGCCGCACTGGCGGTTCAAAACCCCCGATATAGCCCGCGAATCGTCGGAGAAGATCTTTCAGCTCTTCCTCGACTACAAGGCCCAGGGTGATTTTGTGGGGATGGACATGGCCCGAAAATTCCTGCAGATGGGCTACACCCGTTCCCGCCGGTACGCCAACCACCGCTCCGGCCAGAAATATGACGGTCCCGTTCCCGATGATCAGAAAGGTCGGTCGGGGGCCCACGGTCGGCCGCAGCTCCCCCGTGAAGAAGACCCCGTCAAGGCCGAATCGGCGCGTATTTTTTACGCGGTTTACCTCCGGGCCCGCGAAGACGAGACGTACAAACGATTGAAAAAGGAGTGGCAGCAGACCTACGGATAATTCTCCGCGTATCTTTGTGGGGTCTTCACACGCGCTGATCCAGCAGGGGTCTGCAGTCAGAAGCCCCGGATGACATTCAATTATTCACAGAGACAATGCAGCTATTAGACGGTAAATTTCTTTCGGCTCAGATCAAACAGGAAATTGCGGCAGAGGTTGCCCAGATTCGCCAGCAAGGGGGTAAAATTCCGCACCTGGTAGCCATACTGGTCGGCAACAAAGGCGCCAGCGAGACGTATGTGGCCTCGAAAATGAAAAACTGCGAAGAAGTCGGCATGCACTCAACCCTGATCCGGTTTGAGCCCACCGTTACCGAAGCCGAACTGCTCGACGCCGTGCAGCAGGTAAACGACAACCCCGATATGGACGGGCTGATCGTACAGCTTCCCCTTCCCGATCACATCAATCCCGACCGCGTTATGGAAACCATCAACCCGGCCAAGGACGTTGACGGCTTCCACCCCATTAACATCGGGCGCATGGCCAAAGGCCTGCCAGCCTACGTGTCCGCTACGCCCCAGGGGGTACTTGAGATGCTCAAACGCTACCACATCGAGACCGCCGGCAAGCACTGCGTGGTCGTGGGTCGCAGCCAGATTGTAGGTCTGCCCATGTCGATCCTCATGCAGCGAAACACCTACCCCGGCAACTGTACCGTAACGCTTACCCATAGCCGTACCCAAAACCTGGCCGAGATCTGTCGGTCGGCCGATATTCTGGTAGCGGCCCTGGGCCGACCGGAGTTCATCACGGCCGACATGGTGAAAGAAGGGGCCGTGGTGATCGACGTTGGTCTGGAACGCGTACCCGATGCCAGTAAGAAAAGCGGCTTTGCCCTCAAAGGCGACGTCAAATTCGACGAGGTAGCTCCGAAAACCAGCTTCATCACCCCCGTTCCGGGCGGGGTTGGCCTGATGACGATCTGTTCCCTGATGCAGAATACCCTCAAAGCCGCCCGCCGGGAGGTGTACCCCTGATACCAGTCGCCAGGCGCCTTTTGGGCTCGTCTGGCTTAACAAACTTTAACAGCCCGCGCTGACCCGGCCGGGCTGCTTTTTTACGTATTTTTGACCACATTTTACCTAAAAACAGTTCCGTAAATTTTACCTGTATGCAGTCATTCAAACGCCTGAACACCCTCACGGGCTGGTTGCTGTTCGCCGTAGCGCTGTTTACCTACGCGAGCACCGTCGAACGTACGGCCAGTTTCTGGGACTGCGGTGAGTTCATTGCGTGTTCCTTTAAACTTCAGGTGCCCCACCCCCCCGGCGCGCCCTTCTTCCTGCTGCTGGGCCGGATTTTCTCCATGCTGTCGTTTGGGGATGTGCTGAGCGTAGCCTACTGGGTGAATATGGCGTCGGTACTGGCCAGTGCCTTTACGATTGCCTTCCTCTTCTGGACCATTACCATATTGGCGCAGAAACTGCTGGGCAAACAGGAGAGCGATTATACCACCGCCGATACCCTGCTGGTCATCGGTACGGGGGCCGTTGGTGCCCTGGCCTATACCTTCTCCGATACCTTCTGGTTCTCGGCGGTCGAAGCCGAAGTATACGGCATGTCGTCGTTCTTCACGGCCATTGTGGTCTGGGCCGCCTTCAAGTGGGAGCGCATCGACGATGAAGCGGCTGCTAACCGCTGGCTGATCTTCATTGCCTACCTGACGGGTCTGTCGATCGGGGTTCACTTGCTGAACCTGGTTACCCTGCCTGCGCTGGCCCTGATCTATTACTTCAAAAAATACCCAAAACCTACCTTCTGGGGCGGAGCGGCTGCCTTCGGTGTGGGGCTGGTTATTCTGGGCATCATCAACTCGGGCATTATTCCGGGCCTGCCCGGTATGGCCTTCTTCGTAGAGCGCTTCTTCGTGAACACCCTGGGGCTGCCGTTCAACTCAGGCATGATCTTCTTCGTGATCATCTTTCTGGGTGCGGTTGCCTACGGCATTATCTGGTCGGCCCGTCGTAGCCGGCCGGTGCTGAACACCTCGCTGCTGGCCCTGGCCTTCGTACTGATCGGCTATGCTTCGTACATCCAGGTGCTGGTTCGGGCCGACTTCAACCCGCCCATCAACGAAAACAACCCCGACGATGCGCTGAACTTCCTGTCGTACCTGCGTCGGGAGCAGTATGGCAGCCGGTCGCTGCTGTACGGACCCGTTTTCACCGCCCGGCCTATCGACCAGAAACGAGGTGCGCCGATGTGGAAGAAAGAAGGCAACAAGTACGTTATCTTCGATTACCAGCCGGAGTATATCTACCAGCCCGGCGACGAGATGCTATTCCCGCGCGTGTACAGCAGCCAGCAGAACCACCCCCAGCTGTACCGGCAGATGCTCGGCCTCGCCGAAGGGCAGAAACCGACCATGGGCGATAACCTCGAGTATATGTTCAGCTACCAGCTCGGACACATGTGGTGGCGCTACCTGATGTGGAACTTCGCCGGTCGCGAATCCGATGAAGAAGGGGCAGGCTACCTGCTGCCCTGGTCGTCGGACGAAGGGGTACCGGACCTGCTGAAGACCAACAAAGCCCGCGATAATTTTTACATGCTGCCCTTCATACTGGGGCTGTTCGGGATTGTATTCCAGTATTTCCGGCGTCGGCGCGATTTCCTGATTGTGGGTCTGCTGTTCCTGTTCACCGGTATCGCCCTGCAGATATTCCTGAACTCGCCCCCGTCCGAGCCGCGTGAACGGGACTACATCTACGTAGGGTCGTTCTATTTCTTCGCTATCTGGCTGGGCCTGGGTGTAATGGCCCTGGCCGAAGGATTACGGAATACGCTCAAAGCCGACGTGACCCGCAACGGGCTGATTGTCGGGCTGAGCCTGCTGGTTCCGGTCATGATGGGTGCCAAGAGCTGGGATAACCACAACCGCGACAACCGCTACCAGTCGGTCGATTTTGCCAAGAACCTGCTGAACTCCTGCGCGCCCAATGCCGTCCTGTTTACGGGTGGCGATAACGACACGTTCCCGCTCTGGTACGTACAGGAAGTTGAAGGGTTCCGGCGCGACGTTCGGGTGTGTAACCTGAGCCTGCTCGGTACGGAATGGTATATTCAGCAAATGAAGCGGAAGACCTACGAGTCAGAAGCCCTGCCCATTTCGCTGGAATACGATAACTTTAACAAGGGTAAAAACGACATCGTCCCCTTCTACGAGGTGCCGGGCGTTAAGGGCGGTATTGACCTCAAGCAGTACATCAGCCTGATCAAAAATAACAGTCCGGCGGTACAGGTGCCGCTCACAAACGGCGATATGACCAGTGTGCTGCCCTCGTCGGTGCTCTTCCTGCCCATCGACAAGGCCGCTATCGACAAAGCGAATTTTGTACCGGCACCCCTGAAGCCATTCATGAAAGATACGCTGCAGTGGACTATCGGGAAGAAGGATCTGTACAAGCCTGACCTGATCATGCTCGATATGATTGCTACCAACAACTGGCAGCGGCCTATCTACTTCTCGAGCACCCTGGCCAGCGACAACTATCTGAATCTGAAAAACTATATGCAGCTGGAAGGCTACGCGTATCGGCTGATGCCGGTAGCCGTGCCAGGCGCGTCGGACGGGTACGTCAACTCCGACATCATGTACACCAACATGACGAAGAAAACGTTCTGGCGCCAGTTCGACAACCCGGACGTTTACTATGACGAAACGTACAAAGGACCGCCGGTTATTTCGGCCCGTATCGCCTTTTTCCGGCTGGCCGATCAGCTCATCCGCGAAGGCAACGAAGCCAAAGCCCGGGAGGTTCTGAACTACTCGCTGAAGGTCATTCCGGACAAGAGCATTCCGTACGACCAGATTTCGTCGAACTACGTACGGTTCCTGTTTGCCGTGGGTGATGCCAAAAAAGCGCTGGAAATTGCCGACGTGATGGCCACCCGCGCCGACCAGAACCTGACCTACGACAAATCGGGACGCGGCCGGTTCGGTAGCCCCGATGCCGATCTGTACATTCTGCAAACGATTGTAGAGGCCTGCAAGGAAGCCAAACAGACGGCCGCGGCTTCCAAGTACGACGCCATCTTCCAGAAGCATATCAATGCCTTTGGCTGATCAACAACCAGCCCATAAACTAAAAAGAGGACCTCGTCGGGGTCCTCTTTTTAGTTTAGCCAGGATCAGGTTCGTGTCGGCTGGGCGGTTTTTGATCACCGGAGCGAGCCCGCGCAAATCAACACCGGACGGCACCCGATCAGGGCTTTATGGTACAAGGGCTGGCGCGTTTCGGGTTAAACGGCAGACGACAGCTGGTTCAGTCGGTTACGAACCAGGTAGCTGTTGAATCGATCCCGAGCCAGATGTGTACGATGCAGGTCAATCATGCGCTGATAAGTACGGATAAACAGTTCGCGCCCTGGACTGGTCAGGGGGCTGTTCTGCATCTGCCTAAGCCAATGGGAAAACTGGTTGATCATGCGCTCGTGCATGCTGATGCTGGTCTCGTACTGACGAATACGCTTCTGCAGCAGCACCAGCATGTCTTTGTAATGAACGGCATCTACATCCGTGGCCGGAGCTAGTATGGATTGCCATTCCTGCTGAAGATACTGCATCGCTTCCAGGAATGGGCTCCCGTCGAACGCATCCAGCGGCAGATCGATGCGCTTGTTATCCTCTACCATGTAAGCCATCAGCAACGTATCGCCCCTGGCTACCAGACTACTCAAAAAATCGAATGTTGCCTCCATACTGTTGAGTTGGCAACAGAACTCGCGCACATCTGCCTGTTTGTCGAAAGCTGTTAAAAAAAGAACCATACCCGATACATTAACTCACACCTCCGTGTACTTGCTTGAAGCAACGGTTTTGACTGCGATTTGATTTTATTTCCGTCCTATTTTAGCTAACTAACCAATAGGTAGGCTTTTTCAATGGATCGGATGATCCAGCTTTTCCTCCTCCAGATCGATGTGGGCCTCTTCTTTACGGATCACTTCATCGTCGAACTCATTGCGGGTCCGGAGCCGGATCAGCTCGTTGCGCTTCGTCGTGATAATATCAGACAGGATTCGATTGTATTCATCGAAATCTTCGGTATCGCAATCGAGCGAACTTAAATGCTGTCGGGTCAGCCGGGTGTCGGTTTCAATACGCTGCTTCAGGTTAGCCACCAGTTCGTTGGTCTCTACCTCGCGGGCATAGGTATCATTTAGTTTCCGGAGGGCTACGGCCAGCAGTTTCAGACGAACCGTCGACTCCTGCTCTTCTTCGGGTGGTCGATTATCGGGATCTCTGAACTTCACCCAGCGAATAACGAGGGGCAGGGTCATTCCCTGAAAGATAAGGGTAATCAGAATAACGACGAAGGTGATGAACAAGATCAGATTCCGGTGCGGGAACGGCGCGCCAGAAGGCAGGGTGAGCGGAATAGACAGGGCAGCCGCCAGCGACACGACACCCCGCATACCTGCCCAGCCAACAATAATCGGTCCGCGCCAGCCGGGGTTACGATCCGCTACCGGAATGAACCGCCCAACCACCCGGGTAAAAACAGCACTTCCCAGGGCCGAGCCGAGCCGAATCAGAATCAGCAGGGAGGTAATGACGAGGCTATAGACCACTGCTTCCGTTCGCGAATAATCGCCGAGACCGGCTACGATCAGGGGCAGCTCCAGGCCGATCAGGATGAACACCAGCCCATTCAGGGCAAAGACAACGGTAGACCACATGCCCGTCCCCTGAATCCGGGCGCTATGGTTCAGCATTTTGTGGCTTCGATTGGACAAAAACAGCCCACCGGTCACGACCGCCATCACGCCGGAATAATGAAACTCTTCGGCCGTCAGATACATGATGTAGGGCGTAATGAATGTCAGCAGAATACTGACCCGCGTCGTGATGGGCAGCCACCGGTGGATGGCGTAAAAAACGCAGCCGACCAGCAGGCCAACCGCAATACCCATCAGCGTTACGAGGACGAAGTCGGTGGCGGCCTGCTGCCACACAAACGTACCCGACAACACGGCCGACATCGCAAACCGGAAAATGATCAGACTCGACGCGTCATTGATCAGGCTTTCTCCCTCCAGAATGCTGATCACGCGCTTCGGCACGTTGATGCCCCGCAGGACCGAGGTTGCCGCCACGGCGTCTGGTGGCGAGATGATTCCACCCAGCAGAAAACCCAGCGCCAGCGTAAAGCCGGGAATCAGGGCGCTGGAGGCATAGGCTACCGCCAGGGCCGTAACAATAACCAGTCCGAAGGCAAAGGTGATGATGATCCGTCGCCAGCGCCAGAACTCCTTCCAGGAGGTGAACCATGCAGCTTCGTACAGTAAAGGCGGCAGGAAAATCAGAAAGATCAGATCCGGATCTACCGCAATCTGTGGCATGCCCGGTATGAGGCTGATGACCAGACCGCTGATCACCAAAAAAATAGGCGACGGCACCCGTAATCGTTGTCCTACTACCACGAACAGGGAAACAGCCAGTAAGAGGGATACGCAGAGCAGTACAGTTTGGTGCATAGAGGGCAGAATAAGTTGAGTAGCTGATGCTAAAATACATATTGGCAACGCAAAAAAAGCCCCGACGTTTAGGTTCGGGGCTTTTCCAGCAGTACTAACTGGCAGATCGTATCGCGGATGAAGCCCAAAACGGCCTCACCGGTGTTTATCCGTGAAAGAAATCCTTCATTTTATCGAAGAATCCTTTTTCGTTCTTGTTGGGCTTGGGCTGGAAGTTGGGCGAGTTACGCAGCCGCTCCAGCAGGCCCCGCTCTTCAGCCGACAGCACTTTGGGTGTCCATACATTTACATGTACGAGCTGGTCGCCCCGGCCGTAACCGTTAAGCTCTCTGATTCCTTTGCCTTTCAACCGCAGAATTTTACCGCTCTGCGTACCGGGTTCGAGGGTGATGCGTGCTTTACCATCGATGGTTGGCACTTCAACGCTGGTACCGATGGCCGCATCGACGAAGTTGACATACAGATCAAATACGACGTTACTGCCATCGCGCTTCAGGTCGGCATCCTCTTCTTCCTCAACGACGATCAGCAGGTCGCCGGCCACACCGCCACGGGGCGGAACGTTGCCTTTGCCCCCCACCGACAGCTGAATGCCTTCGGCTACACCGGCCGGAATCTTGATGGGGATAACATCTTCCTGCAGTACCCGACCCTCGCCAAAACAAACGTCGCACCGGTCGGTAACGATTTTACCTTCGCCATTACAGGTCGGACAGGTGCTGGTCGAGACCATCTGACCCAGCATGGTATTGACTACCTTGCGGGTCTGGCCCGAGCCGTTACAGGTGGTACAGGTCTGAACGGCCGTCCCGTTTTTCGAGCCATTGCCTGCGCAGGTGGTACAGGTAACGTGTCGTTTTACCTTGATTTTCTTCTCAACACCGTTGGCTACCTCCTGCAGGTTCAGCTTCAGTTTGATCCGCAGGTCGGACCCGCGCCGGACGCGTTGCCGCTGTCCACCGCCGTTGGCGCCCCGGAAAAAACTACCAAAGGGCGAATCGTCGCCGAACACATCGCCAAACTGGCTGAATATGTCCTCCATCGACGGTCCACCCGGTCCGTAGCCACCGCCACTGGCCGCACCACCCAGACCAGCATGACCAAACTGATCGTAGCGGGCTTTTTTCTGAGGGTCGTTCAGGACATCGTAAGCCTCGGCGGCTTCTTTGAATTTTTCTTCGGCGGTCGGATCATCCGGGTTTTTATCCGGGTGATATTTGATGGCCATCTTTCGATAAGCCTTTTTGAGATCCTCGGCCGAGACGTTCTTGTCAACGCCCAGTATTTCGTAATAGTCGCGCTTCGTTGCCATGTCTATCAAAGAGTGAATGAGAGAAAGAGCGAAAGAGTGGCGGGCACAACAGGGGTCGCTCTTTCAGTCTTTCGCTCTTTCACCATTAGCTTCCTACAATTACTTTAGCAAACCGGATAACCTTATCGTTCAGATAGTACCCTTTTTCCACCTCATCGATCACCTTCCCTTTCAGGTCATCGCTGGGGGCGGGAAACTGGGTTATCGATTCGTGCAGGTCGGCGTTGAACAGCTCTCCTTTGGCCACCATGGGCTTCAGACCTTTGCCTTCCAGCGTCTTGAACAGCTTGGTATAGATCAGCGAAACGCCTTCTTTCAAAGCCGCCACGTCCTCGGTTTTTTCCATCGACAGCATGGCCCGCTCAAAATCATCTACGACCGGAATCAGGCTTTGCAGCAGGCCCTCGTTGGCCTGGCCGATCAGTTCCAGCTTTTCCTTGGCCGTACGCCGACGGAAGTTTTCGAAATCAGCATACAGCCGCAGGTATTTATCCTTCAGTTCTGCAACCTCCCGGTAAGCCGCATCGGTGGCCGACCCGGTCGGTTCAGCGGTTTCGGTTGCTTCGGCCTCAACGGGAGCCGCTGCTTCGGCAACGGGTTCGTCGGCGGGCTCACCGCCGTTGATCGTTACGGCTTCCTCTTCAGTGGGCGTCTCAGTTGTCAGGTTGTCAGGCTGTGTGGTATCGGTAGACGATTGTTCGTCCAGAATGTCTTTATTTTCCATTGATGAGCTTCGTGTTCGCTTCCAGAAATTCATGTGCAAAGATGGGCAAAAGACCGGCCAATCTGGTCATTTCTGACAACTTGACACATAGTATTCCGTCAGCTTTTGCTGAATTCGGTCATAAAAACCGGATTTTTTACGCGTCGCCCGCTGTTCATTACCTGTACGGTTTTATTTACCTCCTGCCATGCACGCGCCAGCCAGCTATTATTCGACCCGCCTGAAAGCCAAAGCCCTTGAACTGGGGTTCGACGTGTGCGGTATTGCCCGGGCCGACTTCCTGGATGAGGAAGCACCCCGGCTCGAAACCTGGCTAAAAAACGGGATGCACGGCCAGATGAATTACATGGCCAACCATTTCGACAAACGGCTCGACCCGCGACTGCTCGTTGAGGGGGCCAAGTCGGTGGTTACGGTGCTGCTCAACTATTACCCCAGCCAGCCGTTGCCCGAAGCCGAGGATGACTACAAACTGTCGAAATATGCCTACGGGGAAGATTACCACTTTGTCATTAAAGACAAGCTGAAAGACCTGATGGCCTTTATCCACGAAGAAATTGGCGAAGTGGGCGGGCGCGCCTTCGTCGATTCGGCCCCGGTTATGGACAAAGCCTGGGCCAAACGGTCTGGTGTGGGCTGGGTAGGTAAACACAGCAACCTGATCAATCGGCAGATGGGGTCGTTTTTCTTCATCGGCGAGTTGATCCTCGATCTGGAACTCGAACCCGACGGCCCGATCACCGATTACTGCGGCACCTGCACCCGTTGTCTGGATGCCTGTCCTACGGAAGCTATCGTGAGCCCCTACGTCGTTGACGGTAGCAAGTGCATCTCTTACTTCACCATCGAGTTGAAAGAAGCCATTCCGGACGAGGTGCGGGGCAAGTTCGACAACTGGGTCTTTGGCTGCGACATCTGCCAGAACGTATGTCCCTGGAACCGCTTTGCCCGACCGCACCAGACGCCCGCTTTCGACCCCCACCCCGACCTGGCCGAATTCAGCCGAACCGACTGGGAAGAAATCACGGAAGAGGTTTTTCGGGAGGTGTTCCGGCGGTCGGCCGTCAAGCGAACCAAACTTGACGGACTAAAACGCAACGTTACGTTCGCTAAAAATTCGACTTACTAACCAGTTTGTCAGTTTTGACCTGCCTGTCAATTTGTTAGCCGTTGCCTCAAAACCAGCGTATTTTGATTTGTTGGTATGATACGGACAGGTTACATTGCTGCGTTCTATCTACACGACCAACTGTCAGATTATGCAACGTAGCCGTCTGGAAACGGAGAACCGACTTATTGAAGCTGTTGGCCAACTCGTCAAGGAAAGTGGCTTCGATCATATTGGTATCAACCGGGTTGCGAGCCAGGCTGGCGTCAATAAAATACTGATTTACCGATACTTTGGGGGATTAGGCGGGTTACTCAAAGCCTACTTCGAGCGAACCCGTCCAACATCATCGGTACCGCCTATCGACATTGACCAGCTAAAGGGCGCTTCGCTGGAGGTCTTTTTCAATACCTGTTATACCTACGTCATTGAAGAGTTCAGGTTGCTGCGTCATGATATCGAAGCGCAGGAACTTCTGAAGGCCAAGCTGCTAAGCAACGACGGTATCGTTCACGCCATAACCGCCGAGAAAGAGAAACGGCTGGTGAAAATGGTCGATGACCTGTCGGCTATCGTTCATAGTAGCCATGCCCGCCCTTTCGCAGCCATTCTGGTCAGCTCCCTGACTCTTCTGCTCTTTACCGGTCAGCAAAAACGGCAGGTCATGGGCATAGACCCCAGCACCGACGAAGGCTGGGCGGAAATAGAACAGGCCCTGAAAAACATTTTCCAGGGCATCTATCTATTCACCAAGGAACGCCTGGCGGCCAGTGCTAAAAAATCCGCGTAGCGCTTCACCTACCCGCCAGACATCCTCAAATGTGTTATAGAGCGGCACCGGGGCCAGCCGGATACAGTCAGGTTCACGCCAGTCGCCAATGATGCCCTGTTCGGTTAGGTAGTTGAAGAGGGCTTTTCCGTTTCGACGGACGAGCAGCGACAACTGGCATCCCCGCTGGTTAGGGTCGTCGGGCGTCAGCCTCTGTATGTCATCAAAGGGGGCGAGTATGTGTTCCAGAAAGCCCGTTAACCGCTCGCTTTTCTGGCGGAGCGCGGTCATGCCGGCTTCGGCAGTGATAGCCAACGCGGTCCGGTGTAGCGCGAGTGCCATAATGTTGGGCGTGCTCAGCTGCCAGCCATCGGCTCCCGAGGCCGGCAGGAATCCGGGGGTCATCTCAAACCGCCGGTCTTCCCGGTAACCCCACCAGCCCGCCAGTCGGGGCAGCGCACCACCTGCCCGGTTCTGGTCATGGTGCTTTTCATGGATAAAGATGCCCGACACCGCGCCCGGTCCGCCATTCAGGTATTTGTATGAACACCAGGTGGCAAAATCGACACCCCAGTCGTGCAACCGCAGCGGCACATTCCCGATGGCGTGGGCCAGGTCCAGACCGATGGGTACATTATGTCGGCGGGCGGCTTCGGCCAGCGCGGCCATATTGTAGACCTGCCCCGTGTAGTAGTTCAGCCCGCTCATCCAGACCAGGGCCAGCTCGTCAGCATGTTCGGCTATGGCAGCCTGTATGTCGGTAGTGTGTATTAGCCCATCGGCGGGCCGCGGAGCCACTTCTACCAGCGCGTTGGCCGTTGTCAGCCCGTGATGCTGCAGGTGGGTCTCCAGCGCATACTGATCGGACGGAAAGTCGCCTTTGATCGTCAGAATCTTGTATTTCGGCTTGCCGGATGCGGAGGTGCCGTTTTGGCCGGGTCGGTAAAACGAGGCCAGCAGCAGATGCAGGTTGACGGTCAGGGCGTTCATGGGGCAAACTTCGGCAGGGTTAGCCCCTACCACCTGGCCCAGCGCTCCCTTGCAGGTATTGTGATACCCAAGCCAGTTCTGTTCGGCGCCTTCGGGTTTATCGAACCAGCCCTCTACCCCCAGCTGTTGCCAGGTTGTCAACTCCTGATCCAGGGCGGCCCGGGCAGACTTTGGCTGCAGGCCCAGCGAGTTGCCGCACAGGTAAACCAGATCGGTTCCGTTTCGCTGCGGGATGTAAAACCGATTCCGAAAGGATCGTAGCGAATCATCGGCGTCGAGCTGACGCGCAAAATCCAGCGTGTTTTCGTATGTCATACCTGCAAAACTATGGATTCGGCTAGTTGTCTGCCCACAGGTCTTTTATTTAGCTCGCATAAAGCGTCCGACCCAAAGGGTCTCACCGCTATAACAGCCTAACGTTTATGGAAGACCGTTCAATAAGTCTGCATAACTCTAAAAATAGTATCCTAGTTAGTCTACAGTAATTAAAACCAACGTTATGAATCATCTCAACATGCTTGCCCGCCGAATCGCAGCGGGTTCAGCGGCTGCGTACCGCTCTATGCCGGGTCGCGTTCGATCGGCCTCTTTTTACAGTCTGCTGCTGGCGGGCCCCCTGCTCGCCTGCGAAGATCACCGCGAACCCTTTCAGGGTCAGCAGATTCAGGCAACGGGACCCAAACCAGATTATGCGCCTACCATTCAGCCGCAGATGCTGGCCGTTATCGAAGAGCTGGGCCGCCTGGCGCCTACTCCGCTGGAACAGCTGCCTCCTACCGAAGCCCGCAAACAGCCAACCTTCAAAGATGCGGTAAACTCGCTGCTCGATAAGAACAAGATTCCCCGGCCCACGGCCAACGTCACTAGTAGCCAGCGTACCATTCCGGGCTACAACAACGTACCGATCCGGGTTGTGGTGTATACGCCCAACGCCCCCACCGGCCCCCTGCCGGTGATTGTGTACTACCACGGTGGCGGCTGGGTCATTGGCAGTCCGGAAGTGTACGAGAACTCGACGCTGGCCCTGGCCGAAGAAACGGGAGCTATCGTGGTGTCGGTCGATTACCGGCTGTCGCCCGAGAACAAGTTCCCCACGGCCCATTACGATGCCTATGCTGCCTACGAATGGGTACGCAACAATACGGCGTCGCTGAACGGAAATCCGGACAAGGTAGCCATTGCCGGCGAGAGCGCCGGGGGTAATATGGCGGTCTGGGTCAGCATGATGGCCCGCACCCGGAAGTTGCCGCTACCCGCTCATATTCTGTCGGTTTATCCGGTGGCTAACAACGACCTGTTCACCCCCTCGTATAATCAGTACGCCAACGCCAAACCGCTGAGTCGGCCGCTGGTTGAGTACTTCGTTGCCAACTACTTCAACTCACCCGCCGACGGCGAAACGCCCCTGATTTCGCTGATCGATGCCGGTACTGACCTGAGTGGACTGCCCCCCACCACCATCATTGCCGCCGAGATCGACCCACTGCAAACCGAAGGTCAGCAACTGCGCGACAAACTTCAGTCGCAGGGCGTTTCGGTAACGTACCAGCTCTACACGGGGGTTACCCACGAGTTTTTCGGCATGTACGCCATCGTGCCCGAGGCCCAGCAGGCGCAGGCACTGGCGGCTACTCAGCTACGCAATGCCTTTAATTAATCCATCACCCACAGACGTAACGTACGCAGGGCCCAGTTCAGCAATGAGCCGGGCTTATGTTTTATGGGGAAGTTACACCTACATGTAGCTTTTACCGAACTGGCTTCCCGAATGACTTCTGATACTGGAGGGGGCTTTTTCCCGTGATCTGCCTGAAGTACTTGTTGAAGCCCGAAAACTGGTTGAACCCGCTTTCGTAACACACCTGCGCCACACTGAGCTTCCCTTCAATGAGCAGCTTACAGGCGTGACTGACCCGCAGTTCGAGCAGAAACTGCGAATACGGCTTACGACTACGCGACTTGAAATACCGACAGAATGAGTTCGGACTCATGTTTGCCACCGTGGCTATTTCTTCCAGCGAAATTTTCCGGGTGAAGTGGGTCAGCGAGTAGGCGTATATCTGGTTGAGCCGGTCGGTGTCGGCTTCATCGAAATAACTGGGGTAGTCTTTGGTCGACAGATACTCCAGCTCGTCTGACTGGGCCACCAGCGAGAGGATCTGGATCAGGGAAACAATTCGGGCGGTTCCGTGCTCAGCGAGCATCTGCGCCAGCAGCGGTTTAACGGCTGAACGGGTGGTGCCGAGGAGCCGTACACCCTGCCGGGCCTTATCGAGGAAACGGACGATGTACCGATTTTCGGGCAGTTGCAAAAACGTATCGCCCCAGAAGTTATCCCGAAAATGAACCACGGTAGCTTTGGCAAACAAACCCTCCCGGTTCTCAAAATACTCTTTGTCGCAGCGCCAGTAGTGGGGCAGGTTGGCACCGATCAGCAACACATCTCCCGACTGAAAATTCTGAATACTATCGCCCACGAACTGCGTGCCGCTGCCCTGCTCAATGTGCAGTAGTTCTATTTCGGGGTGATAATGCCAGCGGTTGTAGAAATGAAGAACGACATCCTGCCGCACACTAAACGAACATTCGGACGAAACGGGCACCAGAAGTAGCTGTGGCTTCATACCTATCAATTAGCGTCAATGAATTTAAACAGCTTACAAAATTGCTAACATAGTGGTAAAACAAGTTAATCCTATAAAACTACCCCTTTGAAATATACTATTGATTTGCAACATAATCATACGCCCTGTATTCGTCTGGTTTCCAGAAAACTCTGGTACTGGCCGGATCCTGAAACGATTCAGATGCATGATGCGCGTTGCTTTATTTGTTCCCTGCTACGTTGATCAGTTCTATCCGGCTGTTGCCATCGCGACCCTCGAGTTGCTCGAACAGCTGGGTTGCCAGGTCGTTGTGCCGCGTAATCAGACCTGCTGCGGTCAGCCCATGGCCAACTCGGGCTTTGCTCGCGAGGCCGCCGGCTGTGACCAGAACTTCAGGCAGAACTTTGGCAAATTTGACCATATTGTCTGTCCATCGGGCTCGTGTGTCCTGCACGTCCGGGAACACAATCCGCTTCTGACCGGCCAGGTCTGGGAGTTGTGCGAATTTCTGACCGATGTCCTGCAGGTACGGGCCCTGCCCCACCGGTCGGGCCGGCCCCTGCGGATCGGTATTCACCAGAGTTGTCATGGGCAGCGCGGGCTGCGTCTGTCGTCCATGTCGGAACGCAACGAACCGTATTTCTCGAAGATGGAAGCCCTGCTGAAACTCGTCGACGGCATCGACATCACGACCCCCGCCCGCCCGGACGAATGCTGTGGCTTTGGCGGCACCTTCTGCGTGACCCAGGAAGCTCTTTCGGTGAAAATGGGGAAAGACCGCCTGGCCCAGCACCAGGCCAACCAGGTCGACTATATCGTGGGGGGCGATATGTCCTGCCTGATGCACCTGGAAGGGATTCTTCGTCGGCAGCAATCGCCCATACAGGTCCGGCATGTTGCTCAGTTGCTGGTTGATCATGCATTGTAAACCAAAGCCTGCTACTATCCGTCTACGTTATGAGTCAGCGATTTGTATCCCACGCCCAGGCCGCCAGCCAGTTTCTGACCGACGAAGCCCGTACGGACTGGCACGATGAAACGTTGTGGTTTATCCGGCAGAAACGCGACAAATCGGCCCACGCCATTCCCGAATGGGAGGCCCTGCGCGAACTGGCGTCGGGCATTAAAGACCATGCGCTGTCGGAGCTGAGTACGTACCTGACCCAGTTCGAGCAGAACGCCCTGGCAAACGGCATTCAGGTACACTGGGCGGCCACGGCTGCGGAACACAACCAGATCGTACTGGACATTATCCGGCAACAGACCGGCCCCGCAGCCCCCCGGGTGGTGAAGAGCAAGTCGATGCTGACCGAAGAGTGTCACCTGAACGAGTTTCTGATCAAACATGGGGTCGAGGTAGTCGACACTGACCTGGGCGAACGGATTGTCCAGCTCCGCCAGGAAGCGCCCAGCCACATTGTCTTACCGGCCATTCATTTGAAAAAGGCCGACGTCAGCGCCACTTTCCAGCAGCACCTGGGCACCGAAGCCGGCAACGAAGATCCGCAGTACCTGACCGAAGCCGCCCGGCACCACCTCCGCGAAAAGTTCGTATCGGCATCTGTCGCCATAACGGGGGTCAACTTCGCCATTGCCGAAACGGGCGGATTTGTGGTATGTACCAACGAAGGAAATGCCGACCTGGGGGTGCATCTGGCCGACGTCCATATCGCCTGTCTCGGTATCGAAAAAGTAATTCCCCGGCAGGAACATCTGGGCGTGTTTCTGCGGTTGCTGGCCCGCTCGGCAACCGGCCAGCCGATCACCACCTACTCGAGCCATTTCGTCAGACCCCGGGCCGGGCAGGTCATGCATATTATCCTGGTCGATAACGGCCGCAGCACCCAGCTGGGCCGGCCCGAGTTTCGGAACTCGCTCAAATGCATCCGTTGCGGGGCCTGCTTCAACACCTGCCCGGTTTACCGCCGGAGTGGCGGGCATAGCTACCACAACGCCGTGGCCGGGCCTATTGGCTCTATCCTGGCTCCCAACCTCGACATGCGCAAAAACGCCGATCTGCCCTTCGCCAGTACGCTTTGCGGCAGCTGTACCAACGTATGCCCTGTCAAGATCAACATTCACGAACAGCTCTGGCACTGGCGGCAGACGCTGACAGCCGAAGGCCTGGCGCCCCCGGCTAAAACGGTGGCTATGAAAGGAATGGCCTGGGTGCTGGGCCATCCTACGGTTTACCGGCTGTCGGGCCGTATCGGGCGGTGGGTGATGCAACACGTTCCGGCGCTGGTCAATAACCGGCTGAACCCGTGGTATAAGGGGCGCGACATGCCCAGCCCGCCCGCTCAAAGTTTCGGGGAATGGTACGACAAAAACCGATCGCGCGTATGAACAGCCGGCAAGTCATCCTGACCGCGGTAGCCCGCAACCAGCCCGCTACCCGCCCAATGCCTACCCTGCCCGAGCCGTCGATAGAACTGGCATCAGCCGACGGGTTTGCCCAGCGGGTCGAAGCTATTGGCGGTACGGTCGTTCCGATCAGCGCCCTGACCGACATAGTCAGCTATGTACAAACCCGTTTTCCGCCCCCGGCCCGACTGGTCAGTACCCTGCCCGATCTGCCCCTGGGCGAACGTCTGTCCGACCCGCTGGTGCCTGGCCACACCCTCGAAACGGTTGACCTGGCCCTGCTCATGGGTGCTTTCGGAGTGGTTGAGAACGGAGCCATCTGGCTCGACAGCCGACATTTACCCCACCGGGCCCTGCCCTTCATCTGCCAGCATCTGGCGCTGGTCGTATCATCGCGGGCGCTGGTTCCCACCCTGCACGATGCCTATCGCCGGCTAAGCCCCGACATCTTCGATTATGGCGTATTCATAGCCGGGCCTTCCAAAACCGCCGATATCGAGCAGTCGCTGGTAATCGGAGCGCATGGACCGCGCAGCCTGACCGTTTTTCTGTTGACAACCGACCCATCCCGATGACGATCCAGACCTCCCGTTCCTGTCTCCGTATTCACCCGACCGATAATGTCGTGGTAGCCCTGCAGGATATCCCCCAAGGCGACTGCATTACCACGGATGGGCTATCCGTACGGGTAACGCAGTCGGTAGCCGCCAAGCATAAGGTGGCCATCGAAGCCCTGGCCATAGGCGATCCGGTACGGATGTACGGCGTGCTGGTCGGTAAGGCCACCCAGCCCATTGCCGCTGGCGACACCATCACCACCTTCAACCTCAGGCACGAGGCCGAACCGTATGGCCTCACCAGGCGCAGGCCATACAGCTGGCATGCCCCGGATGTGTCGGACTGGGAGACGCTGACCTTTGCGGGCTACCACCGCAGCGATGGGAGCGTAGGCACCCGTAACTTCTGGCTGGTAGTGCCGCTGGTCTTCTGCGAGAACAGGAACGTAGAGATGATGAAGGCCGCTTTCGAGCGGGAACTTGGCTATGCCCAGCCGGATACCTACGTCGATCAGGTGCGCCAGCTGGTACAGGCCTATCGGACGGGGCAGACTGGCCCGGCACCAGCCGCAGCTATACCGGAAGCGGCCCGCCCGCGGTTGTTTCCAAATATCGATGGCATCCAGTTTCTGACCCATGAGCAGGGATGCGGGGGCACCAACGCCGATGCCGATAGCCTCTGTCAGCTGCTGGCGGGCTGTATCGTCAATCCCAATGTAGCGGGCGTTACCGTGCTGAGCCTGGGGTGCCAGAAATCCCAGATCGATCAGTTGCGGGCCGAAATCAGGAAGCGGCAGCCGGGGTTCGACCGGCCGCTGCTCTACTTCGATCAGCAGACCTACGGCACCGAGTCCGCCATGCTTACCGACGCCATCCGCGACACGTTCAACGGACTGGTAGCCGCCAACGCCCAGACCCGCCAGCCCGCCCCGCTTAGCCGGTTAAGCGTAGGCCTCAAATGTGGCGGGTCAGACGGCTTCTCGGGCATTTCGGCCAACCCGGCCCTCGGGCATCTCTCCGATCTGCTGGTCACTCTGGGCGGCACCACCCTCCTGGCCGAATTTCCGGAACTTTGCGGGGTTGAGCAGGAACTGATCGATCGCTGCGCCAACCCAACCGACGCCGATCGGTTTGTGGGGCTCATGCAGCAGTACGCGGCCCAGGCGGCAGCCGTGGGGGCAGGTTTCGACATGAACCCGTCCGTCGGCAACATCAGGGACGGCCTTATTACCGACGCCATCAAGTCGGCCGGGGCCGCTCGTAAAGGTGGGTACGCCCCCATTGCAGGAGTCCTCGACTATACCGATCTGCCCACCCGGCCGGGGCTTCATCTGCTCTGTACGCCCGGCAACGATGTACTTGCCACGACGGGTATGGCTGCTTCGGGAGCCACGCTGATCCTGTTTACAACCGGGCTGGGCACCCCTACCGGCAACCCGATTGCGCCGACGGTAAAAATAGCGACCAATACCCGCCTGGCCGACCGCATGCCCGATATCATTGACTTCGACGCCGGCCTGGTCATAGCCGGGCAGGAAACGATCGAGCAAACGGGCGAAAGGCTGCTGCGCTGGCTCATCGATCTGGCGTCGGGGCATATTCGAACCAAAGCGGAAGACCTTGGCCAGAACGATTTTATTCCCTGGCAGCGGGGAGTGAACCTGTAGTAAACTATTCCTGTCGTATGAAACGAACCCTTTTTCTCTTCCTTTTCTGGTTAGCGACTTCGCCCCTCCAGGCGCAGCAGTCAGCCAATAAACCCGAGCGTGAACAGTGGTACATGGACCTGGGCTTCGGCATGTTCATCCACTGGAGCCTGGACTCGCAGGTGGGGGCTGTGATCAGCCACTCCATGGCCGGAGCCTCGCCCGATTACCTGAAGCGATTCACAACCGAGCTGCCGGCCACCTTCAACCCCAAACAGTTCGATCCCGACGAGTGGGCTACCCTGGCCCGGCTGGCTGGTATGAAATACGTCGTCTTTACGGCCAAGCACCACTCCGGTTTCTGCATGTGGCCAACCCAGACAACGCCCTTTAACATCAGCAATACCCCCTGCAAACGGGACCTGACCCGCGACATTCTGGACGCCTTTCGCCGGCAGAACATTGCCATTGGCCTGTACTTCTCGCCCGAAGACTTCAACTACCTCTACCAGAATAACCTGCCGATTGGCCGGCTCCAGCACCCGATGCACTACCCGGAGAAAAACCCGGGCCTGATGGCGCACGACAAAGCCCAGCTCAGGGAGCTACTGACCAACTACGGTAAGATAGATCTATTGTTCTTCGATGGGCCCGCCGAGGGGCTGAAGCAGTATGCCTGGCAACTTCAGCCCGATCTGGTCGTAACGCGCGGACAGATGGAAACCCCCGAACAGACTATTCCCGACAAACCCCTGCCCGGCCCCTGGGAGTCCTGCTTCACGATGGGAACCGACTGGCAGTATAAACCCACCAACGACCCCCACAAGTCGGGCACCGACATCATCAACATGCTGATCGAAACCCGGGCCAAAGGGGGGAACCTGCTGCTCAACGTAGGCCCTAAACCCAACGGTACCATTCAGATCGAGCAGGAAGCACTCCTGCGGGAAGTAGCCCTCTGGCACCTGGTCAATCAGGAGAGCGTGCATCAGGTCCGCCCCTGGGAGATCATCCGCGAAGGAAACGTCTGGTTCGTCAAGGCCAAACAGGGAAATACGGTTTACGCCTTTTGCCAGGGCGGTACCGACTGGAGTTACGGCACCCGCAAAGAATTTGTGCTGAAAACGCTGGAAGGCAACGCCCAGACCAAAGTGAGTATTCTGGGTTACGGCAGCCAGCTGGTCGAGTACCGCGAAGGATTCGACGCCCAGCTCTACAGCACGCCCAGCCCCATCGGCCTGGTCATCAGTGCTGTAAATGGTCACCGGCTTTACACCAACAATAAATGGCCAAACCCGGTGGTGCTGAAAATCGAGAATGTTCGGTTCAAAGCCCCCGAAGCTACGAAGCAGAAACGCAGCAAAATAGACGGGGCCAACTGATGGGTGGCCAACGACGTACCCCATCCATGTTTCGATAAAGCCGGTTTTCGGGCCGGCTGCGCTTACCCGCTCCAGGGCGGTTTTGTTACACTCAATACCTGACAGGCATGAAGTTGATTCGATTTGGGGAACCCGGCCTCGAAAAACCGGGGGTTATTCTGACTGATCAATGGCTCGATGTGTCGGCCATTGTCACGGACTATAATGAAGATTTTTTTGCCGACAATGAGCTCGAACGACTACGAAACCACCTCAACAGTCCTGGTCTGTCGGCGGGTATTCTGCCCGTCGTCGACCCCGCGGTCCGGCTGGGCCCGCCCGTTGCCCGCCCGTCGAAGCTGGTTTGTATTGGCCTCAACTACGAAGACCACGCCCGCGAAACGGGAGCGCCCATCCCCGCCGAACCCGTCCTGTTTATGAAAGCGACCACCGCGTACTGTGGTCCCTTCGACGACATCATCATCCCGAAAAACTCGACCAAAACCGACTGGGAGGTAGAGCTGGCCGTGGTCATTGGTCGGAAGGCCAGCTACGTAGACGAAGCCAGTGCCCTGCAGTACGTGGCCGGTTATTGTCTGCACAACGACGTGTCGGAACGCGAGTTTCAGCTGGAACGGGGCGGCACCTGGGACAAAGGCAAAGGGTGCGATACGTTCGCCCCGATAGGCCCTTTTCTGGCTACCCCCGACGAGATTGCCGATGTCAACGACCTTCGGCTCTGGCTCACCGTGAACGGCAAACCCATGCAATCCGGCCATACCAGCAGTCTGATTTTCAAGATACCCACGCTCATCGCCTATGTCAGTCAGTTTATGACCCTCTTACCCGGCGACATTATCTCGACCGGCACCCCGCCCGGGGTGGGGCTGGGCATGAAGCCACCCGTTTACCTGCAGCCGGGTGATGTAGTAGAATTGGGCATCGACGGCCTCGGCACCTCACGACAGCGTGTCCGCGCGTATGCCCCCGCCAGTGACTAAGTTCCATCATAGGTTAAGTTACCAGTAAAGCCCCGCTCGCCTGGGTGTGGGCTTTCTTTTTTTCGTAAACTCATTCGTTCCATGCATCTAAAACTTTCATCAAAAGTCATACTGGTTACGGGCGGTGCCAAAGGCATTAGCGAAGGCATCAGCCGGCTACTGGCTGCAGAAGGGGCTATTCCGGTTATTATCGGTCGCAACACAGCTGATAACCAGCGGACCGTCGACGCTATCGAGGCCACGGGCGGTCATGCCTTAGCCATCACTGCCGAGCTGACCCAGCCCGACGCCTGTGCGCAGGCCGTTGAGCAAGCCGTTGCCGCCTTCGGCCGGATCGACGGCCTGGTCAACAATGCGGGCGTAAACGATGGCGTCGGGCTGGAAACCGGCAGCTACGAGCGGTTCATGGCTTCGCTGCACAAGAACCTCGTTCACTACTACCTCATGGCCCAGTATGCGCTGCCGTTCCTGAAACAAAGCAAAGGCGCTATTGTCAACATCGGCTCCAAAACGGCAGAAACGGGTCAGGGCAATACCTCCGCCTATGCCGCTGCCAATGGGGGCCGAAACGCCCTCACCCGCGAGTGGGCGGTTGAACTGCTGCCGTACGGCATCCGGGTCAACGCCGTCATTGTAGCGGAGTGCTATACCCCGCTGTACGATACCTGGATCAGGACATTCGACAATCCAGAGGAGATGCTTAACAAGATTGAATCGAAAATACCCCTCGGCCAGCGCATGACAACGGCCGAAGAGATTGCCTCCATGGTTGCCTTTCTGCTCTCGGAGCGGTCGAGCCATACAACCGGCCAACTCATTCATGTTGACGGCGGGTATGTGCACCTCGACCGGGCTCTCTAGCCAATGCTCTTTCATTAATCGTTTTCCTTTTTATTCCTGCCTACCTATATGAACCGTTTTTCTAAACCAACCCTGATTGCCCTCGGCCTCGCGGCTCAGCTGCTGACCGCATCGGCGTCGCTGGCTCAGTCGGCAGCCGCCGGCCCCTACCAGCCCACCTGGTCTTCGATCGACTCACGCCCGGTACCGACCTGGTTCGAAGACGCCAAATTCGGCATCTTCATCCACTGGGGTGTTTACTCCGTTCCGGCCTACAGTCCAACCGGTCGGGATAAAGTCGGTACCTATGAACGCTATGCCGAACATTACTGGCGCCGATGGCTCACCAAATCGCCCTCGCAGAAGTTTTTCGACGACTTCCACAACCGCGTGTACGGCCCCAATGTCAAGTACCAGGACTTTGCCCGCGATTTCAAGGCTGAACTCTTCGAACCCGAACAGTGGGCCGACCGCTTCAAAGGGTCGGGGGCGCAGTATGTGGTGCTGACCTCCAAACATCACGAGGGGTTTGCGCTATGGCCTTCGTCGCTCTCCTGGAACTGGAACGCCGTTGACGTGGGCCCGCACCGCGACGTACTGGGCGATCTGACCAAAGCGGTGCAGGCAAAAGGGCTGAAGATGGGCTACTATTATTCACTGCTGGAGTGGTATCATCCGCTCTATAAAAAGGAAACCATCAACCAGTACGTCGATGAGCATATGATTCCGCAGATGAAGGAGCTGGTCACCCGGTATAAACCCGACGTGTTCTGGACCGATGGCGAGTGGGACTATCCCTCCGAAACACTGAAAAGCACCCAGTTCCTGTCGTGGCTCTACAACGATTCGCCGGTTAAAGACCGGGTCGTCGTGAATGACCGCTGGGGCAAGGAAACCCGTAGCAAACACGGTGGCTTTTTCACGACGGAGTACGACCTGATTCATGATGACGATTCGAAGGGCGTCACCTTTGAGCGCCCCTGGGAAGAATGCCGGGGTATGGCGGGCTCGTTCGGTTATAACCGCAACGAGGTGCTGGAAGACTACTCGACCTCCGAAGAGCTCATAAAAATCCTGATTGACAAAGTAGCGCGCGGTGGAAACCTGCTGCTCAACATAGGCCCCACCGCCGACGGTCGTATTCCGGTCATCATGCAGCAACGGCTCGATGATATGGGCAAGTGGCTGTCCGTAAACGGCGAGGGAATCTATAGTACCCGCGCCTGGAAAAACGCCCCGAAAGTAGACAAGAATACGACTACGTTTTTTACCACAAAGGGCAAGGATTTATACGTAATCACCACCAAATGGGCCGATAACCTGACGATCGACGGGGTCAAAAGTCCCGCTTCGGTGTCGCTGCTGGGTTACAAAGGTCCCATCAAAACCAGCGTAAAAAATGGGAAACTTACCCTGACAGCCCCTACCCTCACACCGACTACCACACCCTGCCAGTACGCCTGGGTGTATAAGCTAACCGGCGCCGTGAACTAACTGCATACCGTCAAAAGACAAACCGCCCCGTATCGCATCTGACACGGGGCGGTTTGTCTTTTGACGCAGCCTGCGGTTTAGTGATCGTCGTGGGTAGCGGTGCCTTTTTTACAGCAGCTGGGCAGTTTATCGTAGCTGGCCTGATCGGCCGGCAGGTCCTCGGCGTCGTAGCCCGATTTGCTGATGTTGGCCTTGAGCCGGGCAACGTCGGTCTTGCCGGAATTATACCGGATCGTAACTACTTTCGACTTTACATCGAGACTGGCATCTTTCACGCCTTTCTCGAACGCCAGGTTCCGCTCGATGCGGGCTTTGCACATGCCGCAGATAGCTGATGTTTTGATCTTGACTTCTTTTTCCTTGTCGTCGCGGACAGACGTCCCGGCGAAGCTGGCACTGGCCAGCACAAGTGTAGTTAAGGCAGTTAGAAACAGGTTACGCAACATGATTGTCATTGGTTTATGGTGAATAAATAACGATAATTTAGTGAGAATGGTGCCCGTTGCCGTGGTTCATCGACCCGGTTGATGATCGACCTCCCATCAGCAGCACGGCGGGCGTAAGCCGGAGGTAGATCTGGCCGGACAAGGGTAGCTTCCCGTAGTACGACTGCAAAAATTGATCCGGCATACTGGCAGTCAGCTGCGCCCCGGCTACCAGATCGGTGTTCAGATGTCGAATCAGCCGGTAGTTCATGCCGAGCGTCAGGTTGTTGACGTTCACCAGCCGATGCGCCCCGGCGCCGTTGGGGGTTTCGTCGTGGCTGATGCCCAGCTCCTCCTGCGATTTGGTTACGTTCTCGTAGCGACCGTATAGCGCCACCCGATTCAGTTGCAGGCTTGTTTCGGCCAGATACGCATTTTCGTTGACGCCATCGTGTGAGTTCAGCCCCCAGACCAGTGCCGAGGTTACGTACCGATCGGGGCCGCCCAGCGGTTTACTGTGCAGTACCGAAGCGGTGGTTCGGTTAACGTCCTCGTCGGGCTCGACGGCTTCGGGGCTTTTTATAAACCCACGCGACACTTGCAGGGCGAGTGTGGGCGAAGGATTGACCGAAACCCGAAACGCGTAGCTGTCAAACCGTGGCCGGTCGAACCCAAGCCGCTTTTCGTCGGGTTCACGGCCCGTAAACGAAGACGCTTCCAGCTTGGCAATACCCAGCCGGTAACCCGCCGTCACCACACCGAAGGTGATGTGAGTTGCGTCGTGCCAGTGGTGACCCAGGGGTGAATCGGGGTTGTTGAACGATGAAATACGGTGCATGAACGCCGGCGGCCCCAGTGCCGGTTCACCCGGAAAACCCACGTAAATGAAGGCGTCGGACTTCGGGCTGAAGGCGTAGCTATACGCAACCGACAACTCCGAAAACAGATCGTGCTGGTGCTGCCGGTCTACCAGCCGCTGCCCCCGGTAGCTCTCGCCCGACTGAAAAAGTAACGGGTACCCGTCGGCGCCGACCGTAACGGGGTCCAGCGACAGCATGGCACGGGCCAGAAACAGGCCCCGCTTGCCAACAGTTCGCTGGGCCATTCCCATAAACCAGTTCGGGGCATCGAACTGGCTGTCGCGGCCGCGGCCGTCGGGGTTGTTGATGTTCTGATTGGTATGCCGCAGAAAGATGCTGTAATGCAGCATATACATCCAGCCGGGGCGGTTCTCCGGGCCGGTATGTTTCATGTACGCATACAGGGGCGTCTGATCGGGGTGCCAGCTGGTACCCGATCCGTTTCGATTCATGGGCAGGTTTCGCGAAAAGGAATGGCTCATGCTCATCGACGCGTCCATGCCAGGCTGACCGGTCTGGTGCATGGAGTGGTCGGTACGGCCCGAATCGGCCTGGACCGCCGACGACGGAGTGGGCATGGTCATTCCTTCGTGGTGCTGGTGCTGAGCCAGGCTACGGCCTGCCAGTAAAAAAGTAAACAGATAAAAAGCGTATTTCATTACGTTGGTGAACGAAGTAAGAACATGAATGGCCCCGACGGGCAGGGCCATCCGACCGATCAGGCATTGGCCGACATAGCCCGGCATTCATCGGCGCATTTGCGGCAGGCTTCGGCGCAGGCTTTGCAGTGGGCATGGTGGGCCGCATGTTTTTCGCACTCGTCGGCGCAGGCTTCGCAGACTTCGGCGCAGAGTACCATAAAGTCGCGCATGAACTCAGAGCCACGCGCTTCCAGCCGACCGCAGAGGGTGCATATATCGGCGCAGTCGCGGCAGAGCTTGATACAGGCCGTCATGTCATGCCCTTTGCTATCGCGGTCGCCCATTTCGATACAGGCGGTGACGCAGCGTTCGCAGGCTTCGGCGCATTCAAAGCAGGTGTCGGTGTGTTTGTGGTCGTGGTGCATCGTTTCCATGAGCGTCAGTTGAGAGTTGGGAGACCACCGTTGGTCTCTTCTGCATAACTCGCCAGAGTGCTTACCGATTTTACATAATTACCGACCCACTTACAGCCTATCCAGCGCCCGCCGGTCAACCTGCGTCGCTTTCCTGAACTGACCCGGCGTCTGTCCCGTCACCTGCCTGAACTGATTGGACAGGTGGTGAACGCTGCTGTAGCTCAGTCGCCAGGCCATTTCTGTCAGTGTCAGCTCGTCGTACCGCAGCCACTCTTTTACCTTTTCGATCTTGAGCGCAATGATGTACTTCTCGACCGTCTGGCCCTCACTGGCCGAAAACAAGCCGCTCAGGTACGAGTAATCATACCCGAGTTTCCGCTCCAGAAATGTCGAGACGTTCTCGTTGGCATGCCGCTCGCCTTTCAGATACTGGATTTCGTTGATGAGCAGCACCTTGATATGCTCGACCAGCAATTGTTTGCGATCGTCGATCAGGTCGAATCCGTTCGCCAGCAGGGCCTGCCGGACCTCACCGAGCGAAACCGCCGGCGGCAGATTATCAAGTTCTGCTTCACCCAGATCGACGCGCGTAAGGGTCAGTCCCAGTTTCTCGAGTTCTTCCCGCACGACCCGCTTACAACGGTCGCACACCATGTTTCGGATGGTCAGTATCATTGTATGTTATCGTTGAGGTTTGAATCGAAAGCCCAGATAAACCATGCGCCCCGTTATGGGACCCCACACCCGCGCACTGGCATCGAAGTCGGGCCCGAACGGGTCAGAGGCAGCCACAATGGGCGAAAGCTGACGAAATCCGGTCAGGTTCTCTCCGCCCAGGTATATCTCCCAGCCTGACCGAAACGCCCGGCTAAGCTGAGCATTCAGGTTCACGTAGCTCGGCGCGTATTCAATCGGCACATCGCTGTAGTCAGCATCGAGGCCCTCGCGCAGGTACGGAATCCGCCGACGGCCGTTCCATTGCAGGGTTGCATCGACCTTCCATTTGTCATACGGAAGCGCGTAGCCAACGTTCAGCAGCACCCGATCGCGGGGAATCATCATCTTGGGCAGCAGCAGCGTATCTTCGGAAGGAACGGTCATGCTCTGCCTTACGTCGAACAGCCGGTAAGCCAGCTTGACCTCGGTCCGTCGGAACGGCTGGTAGTTCAGCTCGGCCTGAACACTATTGGCAAACGACTTCCCGTACAGGTTGTGGAAGTGCAGCTCGCGCGGGTGCTCCACATCGACCACCAGCTGTTCGCGGAAGTCGGTACGGTGGTAATCCAGCACCAGCGAGGCCTTTTTACCGAAGAGCTGAAAATCCTGCGACAGACTGACCCCGTAATTCCACGACACCTCGGGCCGTAGCTGCGCATCATTGATGATAACCCGCGAGCTGACCAGATACCCGAAGTTTTCGGCAAACAGGTTGGGTACCCGGAAGCCCCGCCCCGCCGAGGCCCGCAGCGTCAGGTCCGGACTGAACGAATACTTGAGGTGCGCCCTCGGAGTCCACTGCGCTCCGAACAGGTTGTGGTAATCGAACCGCCCGCCCAGTACCAGCACCAGCCGCTCCGGATCAGTATAGGTGTACTCGGCAAACAGGCCAGGCACCGACTCGGTACGGTTCATGGGCGTAGCGCCCAGCTGCTCGCGGTAGTCATCGAGCAGGTAGCTTACCCCCGTTTTATAAGTATGGTTGGTGTTGCCGATGATACTCTGATAAATCAGGTTGGCATAAACGGTTCGCTGCTGACCTGTATAGGGGCGGAACCCAAAATTGGCCGTCTGGTCGTGATGAAGAGCGTTCAGGATCAACCCGAGGCCTTTGTACGGTTTTTCCGGATAGAGTTTGGCCGTTTTGGAGAAAAACTCCAGCCGTCGGGTCGTGTTACCGAACCGGTAACGGGAAGAACCCAGACGCGACAGCTGCCCCCCTTCCCGGTCTTCGTACAGCGCTTTGACCCCGAACTGGGTCATAAACCGGTCTGAGCTGTATTTGTATCGGTTAACGCCGTTAAGCTGCGTATAGAACGGCAGATCCCGGAAGCCGTCGTTATTCTGATCGATCTCGGTACGCAGGGTGCTGGCATGGCCCAGCACGCCAACGCTCCACTTCGGGCTGAGGGGTTGTGACCAGTTCACGTTGCCTTCGAGACGGCCGAAACTGTTTACGTAGCCATTCAGGAAAAGTCGGTTCGGATCATCGGGCTTCTGCAGTTCAATGTTCATCTGACCGCTCATCGACTCGTACCCATTCACGACCGAACCGGCGCCTTTCCCGACGTCGATGCTCGTAATCCAGGTGCCCGGAATGTAGTTCAGCCCGAACGTAGTAGCCAGGCCGCGCACCGTCGGGATATTCTCGACATTGGTCTGGACGTACTGACCGCCCAACCCCAGAAACTGAATCTGACGTGCGCCCGTTACGGCATCGGCGTAGGAAACACTGACCGACGCATTCGTTTCGAAGCTTTCTGACAGATTACAGCAGGCCGCCTTGGCCAGGGTTCGCTGCGTGATAAGTTCGGTCTGGATGGGGTTCATCCGGTCAATTTGCCCCGGCGCGCCCGATACCGTCACCTCCTGCAGGGTTTGTTCGGCCCGCAGGCTTGCCACGACCAGCGCAGCCGGGTCCGTTACCGCCACCGTATCCGTACGGTAGCCGACATAACTAATCAGCAGCCGGGCCGGGATCGACGGCCCGGCCAGTGAAAACCGACCAACCGAGTCGGTGACGGTGCCCACGCCCGTCGTAAGCCAGCGAACGGTTGCCCCCACCAGAGGCACACGCTGTCCGTTGACCAGCTCACCAACGTTGCCCCGGATAACCGGTACCGGTTTCGCCGGAATCGAATCGGTTAGGGGTGGTTGTGAAGTAAGGGTATCAGTTTGAGCCCGGGACGGCAGAACGCCCGCCCATAGGGCCATTCCCAGCAGAAAGAAACGCATGGATATACGGATTGATGAAGGAATGAATACAGCAGACCGGTACCCATGTGCGAGTACGGCCTAATTGTTTCAATCAGTTCATCAAATCAGCAGGGAACGCAAGAGGGTAAGGATCTCCCGCCCGGATATGGAGGGCGGAGCCGGGATACTACGTGAGCTGGTAGCCATCTCACGGTCAAAAATCCAGTCGATCACCCAGGCCAGCAGCGCCGTGACGCCAGCCAACACCGTCTCTGTGATGGATTTGACAAATTTGGCGACCAGTTGCGTCAGTGACGAGGTGGCATCTACGTTTTCGTAGTGATTGTCATCCTGGCAGCAATCTGTTTTCCGGACAACCGTCCCCTGTTCGGGCATCGGCTTACCGTCGGCTGAGCAGCCTTTCTTGACGTGGGCATCGCTGAAGGCGACGATCATCGTCTTTTTCTTACCACGCATCTGGCACGAGTGTTCAACCAGCCCAAAACCCGTGCTGCTCAGCAGCACGACGCAGGCCATCAGGAGGTTGAAAAACTGGAACAGAGCGCGTTTCATACTGGGCAAATATCCGAAGCCACCTCATTCGGTGCAAGTTTTCGGATGATAAAATCGTAATTCTATACAAGCAGAATGCCATCCTGTAAAGAATGGCATTCGGAATACGTCAAAAAAGGGGGTTAAGCCGCTTCGGTTTCCCGTTCGGCTACCTCACTCAGGGGCCGCAGATTTCGCTGCTCTTCGTTGAACGGGAAGATGTCCAGAATCTTGGTTGTATTAACGTCCGTAATTTCGAACGGGTCGAGCGACGTACGCAGGCTCAGCTCGACGCGCTCGTAGGCCTGCTTGGGCGTTTCGGCGTTGACCAGCATCAGACTGGGCGACTTTTTCTGTTTACCGGTTTTTTCATCGTCGGTGATAAACATCGCTTTCACCTTGAACCAGATATCGCCCCCATCTTCGTTGAAGAAGACATCGGCCAGTTTCATCCGCGAAATATTCGTGATATCGAAGTCGGGAGTGTTTGCAGCAATCTCCTGATAGAGCCGGGCTTCGGCATCGGTATAGCTGACGGCATCAACCAGATAGGCTTCTGTTACCGTCTTCTGCTTGATGAATTCTTCGTTCCGCGTACCAACAGTCGCGTCGTCAATGGGTTGCTGATAGCGGATTTTTCCGAGAAACCAGTTGGGCATTTTTTACCTGATTTAGTACAATAAGTAAACATGAAATGGGGCGCAAAAGTGCCTAAAAAGTAGATAATTCCAAGCGCTGAACCCTACTTTCGACGGTATACCGCCCGGCTCTTCCCGAGCCCCAAGAGCCTTGTTTCCGCCCTGCAAAACAACATTGAAAAAAAAATTTGACGTCAGGAAACGTTTTCCCTTATTTACATGTATGTACATTAAATGCAATTACATCAAACACGATAATCACCATGGAAACGCAAACCTCAACCACCACCTGGGTTATTGACCCGACTCACTCAGAAGTTCAGTTCAAAGTGAAACACCTGATGGTGTCAACAGTGACCGGTCTCTTCAGCCAGTACGAAGGCCAGCTCGAGATGGCAGGCGATGATTTTGAAGATGCAACCATTACTTTCTCCGCCGATGTGGCCAGCATCAGCACCGGTAACGAACAGCGGGACGGCCACCTGAAATCAGCCGACTTCTTCGACGCTGAGCAGTTTCCCAAACTGACCTTTACCTCAACCGGTATGAAGAAAACCGGCACGGATACCTACGAGTTGAACGGCGACCTGACCATGCATGGCGTTACCAAACCCGTAAGCCTGAAAGCTGAATACGGCGGGCAGATGCAGGACTTCTACGGCCAGACCAAAGCCGGTTTCGAAGTTGTCGGCGTGCTGAAACGGAAAGAGTTTGGCCTGACCTGGGATGGCGTTACCGAAGCCGGTGGCGTGGTTGTCAGCGATGACGTCCGGCTGATCATGAACATTCAGGTTACCAAACAGGCTTAATTCCACGGCCTGGCTGGTTACCCCCCAACACCATAAAAAGACCCCGCCAGAATTGATCTGGCGGGGTCTTTTTATGAATAGCGAGTCGGATCGTTACAGTATCAGGCCACTCCGGCGGAGCATGGCTTTCGGCGATGGCTCGCGGCCCCGGAATTTTTTGTACAATTCCATGGGTTTCTCACTGCCTCCCTTTTCGAGCACGTTTTTGCGGAAGCTGTCGGCCGCAGTCTTGTTATCGAGTCCGCCCTTCTCCTTGAAGAATTCGAATGCATCGGCATCCAGTACCTCGCTCCATTTGTAGCTGTAGTAGCCAGCCGAGTAGCCACCCGCAAAAATGTGCGAGAACGCCGGGCTGAACGCAACGCCCTCCACCCGCGGAAACAGGTTGGCCACCGAATCAACTTTGTTCTCTACCTGGGTGACGGTTTCGCCGGTTGGCTTTTGGCCATGGTAGTACATATCGACCAGGCCGAAGCGCAGCTGGCGCAGGTTAGCCAGTCCGGCCAGGAAGTTCTGGCTCGCGCGAATCTTCTCGATCAGCTCGTTCGGAATTACCTCGCCGGTCTGATAATGTTTGGCGAACAGTTTCAGCGCTTCGGGGTCGTAGCACCAGTTTTCCATCACCTGCGAGGGCAGCTCAACAAAGTCGCGCGGAACGCTCGTGCCGCTCAGGCTTTCGTACTTCCCGTTGGCGAGCATCCCGTGCAGGCCGTGGCCAAACTCGTGGAAGAGGGTGGTTACCTCGTAGAAGGTCAGCAGCGACGGCTTGGTATCAGTCGGTCGGGTGAAGTTGCAGACGTTGACGATATGGGGCCGTACGTTCTGCCCATTCTCAACTTTCTGACCCTGCACATCGTTCATCCACGCGCCCGATCGTTTGCCAGGCCGGGGGAAGTAGTCGCCGTAGAAAACAGCCAGAAACTTACCGTCTTTATCGAACACATCGTAGGTTTTCACCTCCGGGTTATAGACCGGGATGTCTTTGCGCTCCTTAAAGGTGATGCCGTACAGCTTGCTGGCAACAGTAAAGGCGCCATTCAGGACGTTTTCGAGTTTGAAATACGGCTTGAGGGTTTCATCGTCGAGGTCGTATTTTTCTTTCTTAAGCTTCTCGGCGTAGTAGCTGTTATCCCAGGCCTGGAGTTTGTCCTCGGTAAAACCGTGGGCTTTGGCGTAGGTAGTCAGCTCGGCCAGCTGGCGCTCAGCCGCCGGACGGGCATAGGTAACGAGTTCATCAAGGAAGCTCTGCACTTTATCCCGGGAGCCCGCCATGCTTTCTTCAAGTACGAAGTCGGCGTGGGTTTTGTAGCCCAGCAGGTTAGCCCGTTCGTACCGCAGGGCGACCATCTTCTGGATAATGTCGGAGTTGTCGTTTTTATCGCCGTGAAAACCGCGGCCGTTGAAGGCCATATATAGTTTCTTACGCAGCTCCCGGTTGTCGGCATACTGCATAAACGGACCATAGCTGGGGGCCTGCAGGGTGAACATATACCCGTCTTTGCCTTTCTGCTTAGCCGTAGACCTGGCTAGTTCGCGTACGTAATCGGGCAGGCCGGCCAGCTCTTTTTCATCCGTCACGAGCATGGAATACTCGTTGGTTTCGTTGAGCACGTTCTCGCCGAACTGCAGCGACAACTGCGACATCTCCTTATCGATGGCGCGCAGCCGCTCTTTGCCTTTGGCATCGAGATTGGCGCCGTTGCGGGCAAACCGTTTGTAGGCCTTTTCCAGCAGCATGGCACTTTCGGTATCGAGCTTCAGGCTGGCCCGCTGTTCATAAACGGCTTTGATACGGGCAAACAGTTTCTCGTTCAGCGTGATATCGTTGCCGTATTCGCTCAGCAGGGGCGACGCTTCTTTGACGATTTTCTGCAGCTCAGGGGTCGTTTCGGCGCTGTTCAGATTGAATAGGACCGACGTTACCTTACCCAGCAGATCGCCCGACCGTTCGAGGGCTACGATCGTGTTTTCGAAGGTCGGTTTGGCCGGATTGTTTACGATAGCATCTACGTCTTTGCGGCCCTGCGCCAGTCCTTCCTGCAAGGCGGGCAGGAAATCAGCGTTCCTGATCTTGTCAAAAGGAGCCGTCTGGTGCGGAGTCGTGTACGGGGCTAAGAAAGGATTCTGATTCATTTTGGGTTGTTGTACCGACGGCTGCGCCAAAGCGGTGGTGGTCACCACAGCCAGCAACAGGCCGGTTTTCCTAAGATGTTGATGTGTAAACATGGGCTTGTGGGTATTGAGTTTCCTTGAAAAATACGAAACAAAGACAAAGTCACCAATACGGTGTTGCATCGACGGTCGCCAAATCGGCTAAGTGGTTACCCCCTGCTGCGAATTTGGCCCTCGCCCACTGGCCAGACAACAAAAAACAGCCGGCCAATATGACCGGCTGTTTAGGCATCCTCTTGCTTTATCCAACTTAATGTCTTTTAGTATCCGTAGGGCTCGTAACCCCGGCCCCGGCTGTTCCGGCGATCGGGCCAGCGGTTTGCCGACCGTTCGTAAGGGCGCATCCGCTCAATAACCCGATCCCGCTGTTCGGGGCCCAGAACGGCCATCATATCGAAGAACTCCCGTTGCCGCAGCTGCCGGTAGGTGTCGCGCTGCCGGGGATCGCGCGGGTCGACTCGCCGGGTCTGTTGCTCGAACCGCTCGCGAATCCGGCGGATTTCGCGCTCCTGCCGGCGGGTCAGGTTCAACTCCCGGTCCCACCAGTCGAGGTGACGGTCGAACCGGTAATCATCGTAGTCGTAGTTGTAGTTCGGCTGGCCGTAACCGGGCTGCGAGGGGTAATTAGCCGGCGGAGGAGCCGGGTACCCGTAACGTTGCGCCAGGGCGCTGGTCGAGAGAAGAACAACGAGGGTTGCGGCCGTAAGCAGTGCATTTTTCATGGTGGTCATTGGTTTTTGTTGCATTTGTCTCTTTGAACAAACCACCGGCTTAGCGTTTAATCGGTCTCAATTTATTTTTTCCATGCACCCGCATCCAACTCGCCCGAACGCCCGGCTCAACATAAATCGCCGGTTGAGCAGAGGCAACAGAACCTGTTCTGCCTCCACTCAACCGGCGATCCGCAGCCGCTGAAGGGGTTTATAAATCCTGCTTGATGGCTCTGATCCGGTCGTTGAAGTTCAGACTCGGGAAATTGATGTTCGGCACCAGCGTTGCTTCCAGATAGCCCGTTACCAGGTCATCGTGCGGAATCCGGCGACCAGTCGCGACGCTTACGTATTTAGACGTTACCCACAGCACGTTTTTAAGTTGCGTTTTGGCATCGTCGGTCATGTAATATTCGGTAACCGTGGTGTCTTCGTCGTAAAAGATCAGCCGCGACATGATGCGCACCCATTCACTGACCTGGGCCGGGCGTACGTAGGCGATCTGATGCTGGTAAATGACCCAGCTCGTTTTCAACTCATGGAACAGCTGCCCCGGGTTGAAGTCATACAGCTTGGCTACCTGGTCTTCGCGCGCGTTGAAATAATAATCGAAGTACTTGGCGTTGTTGAGGTGCTGGAGCGGGTCGCAGTCCTGGAAACGAATAATCACCCGCGATTCGGTTTCGGTTGGGTAATGGCGATTGGGGTCACGATGAAACATAGTCAAGCCTGGATTTATACTGAAGGATGCCCTGCGCTGTCGGACGGACCGAAAAACCAGCTGGTCTATAAACCCGCAGGCCGGCATCATGGGTGCAAATCACGCCAATCATTTTTACCCGGTAAATGCTGGTCCAGACTTTTTGCACCATTTTTGCGTTAGTACAGCAAAATCACAGTAAAATAATAATTGTCCATTTCCGATCACCTATGAAATCCATTCGCTTCATCGTACCCCTGTTGTTGCTCTTCACCTCACTGACTTCCTTCGCGCCTGCCGAGAATCCCGACGCCGTAGTGGGCACCTGGCTGAACGGCACCAAACGTGGTCATATTCAGATTTATAAGCAGGGCGGCACTTATTTTGGCAAACTGATCTGGATCAGTGAACCCAACGACCCGAAAACGGGGAAACCCAAAACCGACTTCCGCAACGCCGACGAGTCGAAACGGTCGCGCCCCCTCCAGAACCTGATGCTGATGTACAATTTCAAGTACGACGGGGATAACGTCTGGACTGACGGCAAAATCTATAATCCCGAAGATGGCAAAGAGTACAACTGCAAGATGACCCTGAAAGACCCCAACACGCTCGACGTCCGCGGCTACGTCGGCATCTCGCTGCTCGGCAAAACCCAGACCTGGACACGGGTCAAATAATACCTCAGCCATACGGCAAACAAGAGCAGGTCCGGACTATCCGGACCTGCTCTTGTTTGTGGCGCTACCGGAGCTGCTCGATGCTCACCAGTTTGGGCTTTCTGGTCAACATATGAATGATGAGCCAGGCCATCAGGTAGGTACAGCCGCAGATCGTAAACAGCACGTTATACCCCCCAGCCAGGTTTCCGGCGGCCTTGTAGCTGTCCAGCAGGCTCCCCACCAGCATCGGAAAGAAAATACCACCCGTGGCGCCTGCCATACCCGCAATACCGGCGGCCGAACTGACGGCCTGCTTCGGAAACAGGTCAGAAGCCAGGGTAAACACATTGGTTGCCCAAGCCTGGTGAACCGCGACCGCCAGACTGATCAGGCCCACCGCGACCCACACATCCGTTGCAAACTGAGCCATGATGATGGATAGTTCCAGCCCCGCAAAGACCAGCAGTACCGTTTTTCGGGCCTTCAGCGTGGGCCAGCCCCGCCGGATCAGCCACGACGACATGTAGCCTCCGCCAATGCTCCCCACGGTTGTGGCCCCGTAAATCAGCATCAGTTCAGGGCTGGGCTTTTTCAGATCCAGCTCGAAGGTGGACGAAAAATACGAGGGCAACCAGAACAGGAAAAACCAGTAAATCGGGTCGATGAGTCCTTTGCCGGTGATAAGCGCCCAGGTCTGCGGCAGGGTAAACAGTTTAAACCAGTTGATCGGCTGCTTGTCAGTCGAACCGGCTTCCTGCCCGCTCATGATGTAGTCGTATTCGCGTGCCGACAGCCGCTTCTGCCGGGCCGGCACCTCGTAGAAGATCAGCCAGAACAGCAGCCACACGAACCCCAGGGCGCCGGTTATCCAGAACACTTCCTGCCAGCCGTACCGGCTCAGGATCTGCGGCACAATAATCAGCGCGACCACAACCCCTACGCTGGTACCGGCGTTGAACAGCCCCGTGGCCAGCGCCCGCTCGCGTTGCGGAAACCATTCGGCTACGGTCTTGACGGCCGCCGGGTAGTTACCCGCTTCGCCCAGTCCCAGCCCAACGCGGGCCACCCCGAACCCGAACGCACTCCGGGCCAGTGCGTGCAGCATCCCCGCTACGCTCCACCAGACAATCGTGACAGCGTACCCGATTTTGGTACCGACCTTATCGATGAACCAGCCAAAGGCCAGCAGCCCAACCGCATAGGCCGCCGTAAAGGCAATCACGATACGGGCAAAATCGGTCTCGGTCCAGCTGAACTCCACCTCCAGAATGGGTTTGAGCAACCCAATGATCTGCCGGTCGAGGTAGTTGATGGTAGTGGCTGTGAACAGCAGCACGACGATAAACCAGCGGTAACTAGTGCCCGATGTAACAGGGGCCAACAGAGTTTTTTCGGGCGTGATCATAGGAATAAGGGTTAGGACGGTATCGGATCAGACAGTGTGGGGCAGCTTGTGCAGAAACGTCTGGAAGTGGGTCTTCAGCAATGACCACTGCTTATCCCGGATGAGCGTTTTATCGAAGAGGTGGCTGCCCACGCCTACTCCACTGGCGCCGGCCCGGAAGAACTGATCCAGGTTAGCCAGGTTGACGCCCCCCGTGGGCAATAGTTTGATCTGCGGCAGGGGGCCTTTCAGATCGCTGATGTAGGCAGGACCGAGCGTGGTTGTCGGAAACACCTTCACCATCGATGCCCCCAAGGTCCAGGCTTTGTATACTTCCGAGGGGGTAAACGCCCCCGGAAAAATGGGAACACCCCGCTCGGTACAGCGCCGGATCACCGCTTCGTCGATGATGGGGGTTACGATGAACCGGGCACCGGCTGCCAGCGCTTTTTCCAGCTCCTCAGCCGTGCACACGGTACCGGCCCCTATGTTCAGGTCCGTTCCGTACTGCTCAACAGCCTGCCGGATCATATCTTCGGCGCCGGGGGTGTTGAGCGTAATTTCGATGGTTGTCAGGCCGGCGTCCCGGTAAACGGGCAACACCTGCGCCACATCGTCGGCAGACACGTTTCGGATTATGCCTACGAGAGGAGCCTGGTCAAATCGCGCCCAGGAAAATGCGGAAGTAGTCATCGGGTCGTTTCTTTTACAGTCTGATTCCGGAACAGGAGCATCTGCCCCTTGCTGGCGGCTTTGTCAATTAATTCGGCCGGCAGAATGGTGGTACGGGCCGAGAGGGTGAGTTCATCGATGGCCAGCTCGTAGAAAGCGGTTAGCCGGCTGCCACTGCAAATGACCAGCGGCCAGTCGGTTTGGGTAAGCAGCGGATACAGTTCAGCCCCAATAATCAGCCCGCTCAGGTAGAACGCGTTCTGACTTTTGGTGAGCGTCTCGAACAGCTGATTGGTTCGGGTCGTGAACAACCCGTTCAGCAGCCCGGACGTAGTTGCCTGTCGAACCCCGCGCCGGAACGCCGATTTGTTGGACGCCGAAAAGGTCGTCAGGCTGCTCACCTCAACGGACTCCCGCAACAAACTCTGATGCGCCATCAGGTCGAACAGCTCGCCGGTCATGTAGGTCGTGAAATTCAGCAGTCGCCCGTTCTGCACGTACAGGTGTTTGGAGTGAGTACCCGGAAAGACGAAAATAGCTTCGGTAGTCCCGACGCCGGCCTGGCTGAGGAGCGCAATGAGCCCAATCAGCTGCGTTTCTTCGCCCCGCATCACGTCCTGCTGGCTCCTCACGCCCGATATCAGCAGCATCTCATGCGGAAAATCGGGTTGAGCCTCGTAATACCGCACACTGGCCTGACTACCGTCAAGCGCAAACGGCAGGGTCGCGTAGGGCACCTCTTCCATACCGATCGATGATGACGCCATGCCCGATATGACAAGGGGTACCTTCGTCAGATCGACCGATACCTGCTGAGCCAGCACCTGAATCTGCTGCCGGAGCTGCCGGCGAAAGAAATGTTCTCTGGTCAGGCCATTGATCGCCCCGGTTTTGCGCCAGGCGTCAAACGTCCCGGCTATGCCCTCTCTGGCTATGAGTTCTCCGACACATTGATCATCGCTGTGCCGCAGCAGCTGCAACCGAAAAAACGAGGTTCCCCAATCACAACACAGGAGATAATTTGACATCAGGCGAGTTGTTGAGAGTACAGAATGAATGCCGGCTATTCTTCGGGTCATGGACGCTTCGGTAGCGCGAAAGCCACATACGAGCCCCCCGACTTCAATCCGTACCGGGTTCCGCCAGCAGCAATCGCCACGTACTGCCGACCGTTGATCTGGTAGGTGATGGGGGTTGCGAAGCCGCCCGCCGGTAGCCGGTAGCGCCACAGCACACGACCGGTCTGTTTGTCAAAGGCCCGGAGGTTTTCGTCGTAGGTAGCCGCGATAAACAGCAGGCCACCCGCCGTCACGAGCGGTCCACCGTGGTTTTCAGTACCGGTCGGGGCAATGCCCTGGCGGGTCAGCTCGGGATACTCACCCAGCGTTACCTTCCAGCGGTACTCGCCCGTGTTGAGGTCGATCGCGTTCAGCGTACCCCAGGGTGGTTTAACCGCCGGGTAGTTGTCCTGATCCCGAAACTGGGTGGTTCCGTTGTTCAGGTAGGGAGGCACGTACGGGAAATCACGGCCCCCAACCGGACTCGCCGGTGCCGCCACGGCATGGACGTCGACCGCAGCCGAAGCCGTCAGGGCGGGTTTGGCGTTCAGATTCAGCAGAAACTGCACGATAGCCTCCCGGTCTTCCCGGGGTATGTGCTGAAACGAGGGCATGCGCCCCCGGCCCGAAGCCAGCAGCTCAAGAATCTGTTGTTTGTCGAGCCGTTTGCCTACCTCAGTCAGGTCGGGATAAGCCTGGGCCGTCGTGGTCGATGCCTTACTCTTCCCGCCCAGACCGTGGCACACCGAACAGTTGTTGTTGAACAGTGATGCGCCCCGGCCCACGGCCACGCCAGCTGGCTGGATTCGGCTGTCGCGCATCTTAAGCCACCAGAGCATATTGTTTCCATTGACGTAGAGCACGCCATCCGGGTCAGCCGCAGTACCGCCCCATTCGGCACCGCCCCCGAACCCCAGAAACAACGACCCTTCTTCGCTGGGTGGCATGTATTTGCTACCCCGCCGGCTGTTCCGGAAGCGCTCCAGCACATAGGCACGGGCTGCGGGCGTGCGATTGGTCAGCGTGGCCTCGGTTACGTCCTGAAGCGCAAAGGGCGCAGGTTTTGTCGGCACGGGCTGCGTGGGCCAGGGCTGCTCACCGGGCAAAGCGGGTGCGGTAGGTACCGGTACTTCCTTCACCGGAAACAGGGGTTTGCCCGTTTCCCGGTCCAGCACGAAGACATAGCCATCTTTCGTAGCCTGCGCCACCGCATCGACAAGCCGACCGTTCTGCCGGACGGTGAGCAGGTTGGGCGGACAGGGCAGGTCGCGGTCCCAGAGATCGTGATGAATAGTCTGAAAATGCCAGATCCGTTCGCCGGTCCGGGCGTTCAGGGCCAGTATGCAGTTGGCAAACAGATTCTGACCGGCCCGCGCGCCCCCGTAAAAATCGACCGAGGGCGAACCGGTGCCGGCATAGACAATGCCCCGTTTGTCATCGACAACCATACCTGCCCAGCAGTTGGCACCGCCTAGTTTACGGTAGGCATCTTTTGGCCAGGTTTCGTAGCCATACTCGCCCGGCAGCGGAACGGTATGGAAGGCCCAGGTCAGCTTCCCCGTTCGGACATTGTAGGCCCGGATCGTACCCGGCGCAGCATCGCCCCCTTCTGACACCCCCGACCCCATCACCAGCAGATCCTGATAAATAACCCCGGGGGTCGTGGCCCGGACCGACAGGTTCTGCAGGTCATGACCCAGCGTTTCCCGGTCGCCCACCCCGTCGTGCAGGTCTACGATCCCGTTGGTACCGAAATTGGGGATGGGGGCTCCCGTCTGCGCGTTGATAGCGTACAGCGACGAGCCCACCGAGTACAGAATCCGCTGATCGGCTCCGTCGGCCCAATAGACAACCCCACGGAGCGGATGAAACTGGGGTTTCTTTTCCGGGTTGGCAAATGGATCGAAAAGCCAGCGCTTCTGCCCCGTAGCAGCATCGACGGCAAAGAGTTTCATCCGCGGGGTCGTTCCGTACAGGATGCCGTTCACCACAATCGGCTGGCACTGGATGTCCATCCCCCGCTCGGCCGGGTTGTTATTTTCGCCCGTGTCGAACGTCCAGGCCAGTTGCAGTTGCTTCACCGTACGGGTATTGATCTGCGCCAGGGGAGAATACCGGTTACCGGCTTTGTTTCCTCCATAGGCGGGCCAGTCTGCCCCGGCCGGTGGGTCGGCAGTCCGCTGGGTGTCGCTTACCCGCATACTGCCGGACAAGAGCAGCACACAACCGATAAAAAGGGTATTGACTAGTTTCATGGGACTGGGTTCTCATAAAACGTGTAGGTTATTTTCCACGTCACGTCCTGGCCGGGTTCGGCCCGCAGGCGGATGTAGGGTTCGGGGCAGGACGTAGTGGCGCAGGCCCAGAACACCAGTTTCTCCAGCGGCTGGTCGGCGGTCATCCGCACCGACGCGCCCGTTTTCCGATTCTCGATCCGAACGTCGTAGTCGCCTGCCGACGGGCCGAACCCCTGCAACCCGGCGCTGAACACCTGCTCCCGTTTTTCGAGCGGGCGGGCGTAAACCAGCCGGTTCCCCTGCGCCAGAATGGCACTGCCAAACCCTTTGCCTTCGGCCGTCACCGCAAACGGGAAACGGATTTCCACCCCCGGCCCCGTCGGCTGTTTGTCGATCACGAAAAAGTTGTGGTTATAGACGCTGGTTTCGATCCGCCGTGGTCCGGTGTTTTTCAGGCTATGCTCCAGCACCAGTTCCGGCTTACCTCTGGTGAGCCGGACTGTTTTGGTGTACTGATAGCCGTAGCCGGCAGCGTCGGTCAGCTCGTGCCGGAAAACCACCCGGTCGGCATAGGTCCTGACGCTCCGCTTTCCGTAGTCGACCACGTCGTAGTACGTAGCAAACGAGTACGCTTTGGCGTCGGGCCTGCGAAGGGCCCCTACCCCGATTTTAACGAACGTCGCCCCCGGTTCGGCCTCGGTAAAACCCAGTGGGGTAAACTCCTCCACTGGCCCGTTGATGGCGTCGTGGGTTTTGGGGTCATAGGCATCGTACCACGGCTCCACGAACCGGTGGCCTTTGTAGTCGAGGTACCCGAACGCCCCCGACCAGTCGAAGCGGGTACCCCGGTAGTAGCCCCGGGCCGTATCGGGCAGGTACAGCGACGCCCGAATGATGCCGTTCGAGATGGGCACCTGGGGCGCATCGTCGGGAATGCGGGCGCCGATGCCCAGCACCAGCAGGCCGCCAGCCAGTACCGTAATTTTCGCAAAAGCAGTTGGTCTCATCATCACCAGTCGACAACCGACCCGTCGAGGGCATTATACGTTTCGGGGTTTTTCCAGTCGTGGCCTATTTTGTCTTTCAGCTGGGCTTCGTCCAGTTCGATTCCCAGCCCCGGCCCCTGCGGAATCATGACGGTGCCGTCTTTTTGCAGTTTGAAGGGATTTTTCAGATAACCTTCACCCAGCGTGACCTGCTCCTGCACCAGAAAATTGGGCACGCTGGCCGCCAGATTCAGGCCCACTGCCAGCGAGATGGGGCCCATGGGGTTGTGGGGCGCTATGGGCACGTAATAAGCCTCGGCCATGCCTGCAATGATGCGCCCTTCGGTGATGCCCCCGGCATGGCACAAATCGGGCTGGACGATACTGGCCGCTCCTTTTTCCAGAATTTCGCGGAAGCCCCATTTTGTAAAGATCCGCTCGCCGGTAGCGATGGGCAGGTGAGTGCCGCGGGCAATATCGACCATGGTGTCGACATTCTGCGCCTGACAGGGTTCTTCGATGAACATGGGCTTAAACGGCTCCAGTTCTTTGATCAGCACCTTGGCCAGCTGGGGCGAGATGGACCCGTGAAAGTCGATGGCGATGTCCATATCGTCGCCCCCGGCTTCGCGCAGCGACGCAAAATTATCGACCGCGTACTTGATGAATTTGGGGTTCTCGACAATGTTGGCCGGGTTCTGTTTGGCAACGCCGGTTTTGATAACGGTGTAGCCCTCGGCCTTACGCTTCTTCATATCGTCGGGAGTGCTGGCGCGGCCGTATACCCGAACCCGGTCGCGGGTGGGTCCGCCGAGCAGTTCGTAGACGGGCACGTTCAACAGCTTGCCTTTGATATCCCAGAGCGCATGGTCGATACCACTCAGCGCGCTGGTCAGGATGGGCCCGCCCCGGTAGAACGCATGCCGGTAAATGGCCTGCCAGTGGTGCACGACCTGCCGCGGATCTTTACCGATCAGGTACGGCTCGATCTCTTTGATAGCCGTCTGGATGGTCAGCGCGCGCCCTTCGAGCAGGGGCTCGCCCAGGCCGGTCACCCCGGCATCGGTATGTACTTTGAGGAAGATCCAGCGGGGCTTTACCAGAAAGGTTTCCAAACGGGTAATTTTCACTTTCCCGTAGCCCTGGAACGGGGGCGGGCTGGCGGCATACGACCGCTCGGGCAGGACCATGGTGCTCATGCCGGCCACACCCAGCACCGACTGGATAACCGACCGACGGGAAACGGCATTGGTTTTTGGGGACGATTTCATACAGGTTCAGGGAGTTTGCGGAGTGATCAGGGGCGAATGATAGTGCCGTCCATTTTGCGGACCTGCCAGTTCGATTTGGTCGTGATGGGGTATTTGGCGGCTTCTTTTTCGTTGATATCCACCCCCAGCCCCGGCACCTCATTGACCGACATATACCCTTTGTTCATGGTCGGGCAGCCGCTGAAAACCTCTTTCATCTTGTCGGAGAACTGGACGGCTTCCTGAATGCCGAAGTTCCAGACGGCCAGATCGATATGCGCATGGGCGGCATGCCCTACCGGCGACACATCGCCCGGGCCGTGCCAGGCGGTCCGGATGTTGAACCACTCGCCCAGCCGCGCTACTTTCATGGCCGGGGTAATTCCGCCGATCTGCGAGACGTGAATCCGGATAAAGTCGAACCACTGGTTCACCATGGGCTCCTTAAACTCGTTGATGTTGTTGAACAGCTCGCCCATCGCGATCGGCACCGACGTTGCCTGCCGCAGGTTGGCGAACCACTTCATGTTTTCGGGTGAGAAAGGATCTTCGATAAAGAACGGGCGGTATTCTTCGACCTGCTTGATCATGTTGATGGCATCGATGGGCTGTACCCGCTCGTGGATGTCATGCAGCAGCTCGACCTCGTCTCCGCATCGCTTGCGCACTACCTCAAACATTTTCGGAACCGACTTCAGGTACAGTCGCTCGTTCATGTAGTTGTCGGTTTCGCCCCCGAAGTTGGCCGCTTTGAAATCGGGCTTGTCGGCCGTTGCGCCTACCGCGCCGTAGCCGCCCTGCTGAATCCGGATGTACCGGAACCCCTGCTCCATGAATTTGGTCACGCTCTCGGCAGCTGCTTCGGGCGTATTGCCACCGGCATGGGTATAACACGGAATGGCAAACCGGACCTTGCCGCCCAGCAGCTGATAGACCGGCATACCGGCGCGTTTCCCCTTGATGTCCCATAGCGCCTGATCCAGCCCCGAGAGGGCGTTGTTGAGCACAGGGCCGTTTCGCCAGTAGGAACTGACGTAAGCCGCCTGCCACATGTCTTCGATGTTATCGACGTCTTTACCAACGCAGAAATCATTCAGGTAGGAGTTGATGGCAACGACCACGGCCGCGGCCCGCTGGGTAAACGTAGCGCAACCCAGTCCATACAGCCCCGGCTCCGTCGTTTCCACTTTCACTACAATCAGGTTCGACCCCTGCGGAGCCGTAGCGATGGCTTTTACACTTTTGATTTTGACCGGCGCGGCCCCTACTGCATAGCGGGCCACTGGTTTCTGTTCGCGGGCTTCGGCAGTAGAAGGGCCTCCGAAGAGCCCCAGCAAACCGGCCGAAGAGCCCATCCCCAGCATTTTCAGCGTGTCCCGGCGACGTTGATCCAATGTATTCATGAACGTTTGTTAAGGTTTAGGTGATTGTTGGGAGTAATCCCCCGCCTGTTGGCAGGCGGGGGACCGGAAAGCCGAAGCCGGCCGGCAAATCGAATGTGGAATAAAAGACTATTTTTTATCCCACCATACCCGTGTGTCGAGGTTGTTAGGCCCCTGGCGGGTAATGGCTTCGTTGAGGTTGCCCGAGTTGACAACGATCTCGCTGTCAGGATAGGGCAGCCGCCGGATAAAATCGCCTTTCACTTCCGAGCCGGGATAAGGGTTCTTCTTCAGCGCCGGGAAACCGCTGCGCCGGAAATTGGCGAATGACTCGTTGCCGTCGAGGAAGGTAGCGACCCAGTACTGGGTGTTGATCTGTTCCAGCGCCCGGCCCGCATCCAGCGGCTGCGCATCCAGATACGCTTTGATGGACGCTTCGGGGATGGCGGCTCCGTACGAGGCCATCTGCTCCAGATTAGCCCGGACACCCCGCGCAAAATAGTCGGCCGCCGACCCCGTCACCCACCCGCGAACAGCGGCTTCGGCCAGCAGCAGCTGTACCTGGGCGTAGGTGATGTGAAACTCGGGCGCATCTAATTTCAGCACCGTGTTCAGATTCACCTGCGAGTAGTCCCAGAGGCTGGCAACCCCGTTCTGCGCCAGCGTAGACGTAATCGTGACGTCATTATAGCCCATCGGCATACCGATCTGGACTTTGGGGTCCGACGAGGCCCGGGCGGCTACCTGCTCCTGCCCCCCTTTGGCTCCAACATAACGAACGGCAAAGATCGAAAGCCGGGGGTCGTTATTGTCTTTGAGGTAGTTGACAAACGGAGCAGCCAGGTAAAAATTCGTTTTTTCGCGGGCCGCCAGGTGGTTGGCGATGTAGTTGTTGTAAATGGCCGTATGCCGGATAATGGAGTTGTCGGCGTTGGACTGGAACAGCCCGCCCGCCACGGCTTTGGCTACGTAGGCCTGCGCCGTTGCCGGATCGACTTTGGTGAGCCGCATGGCCGCCCGCAGCATGAACGAATAGCCCAGTCTCTTCCATTTGGCCACGTCGCCCCCGTAGAGAATATCGGTCGTAACCGCGGCCTGGGTCGTGGTCAGCGCAGCCGACGCTTCGTCCAGCTCCTTCAGAATATCCTTGTAGATAACCTGCTGGGCATCATACTTGGGCGTGATGATCTCCTGCGTGTAGCCCTGTCCGGCTTCGAAATACGGAATGTCGCCGTAGGTATCGCTCAGGATCATGAACACATACGCCTTCCAGATGCGGGCTGCGTTATAGGTGTTCACCTGCAGCGGGTCGCTTTTTGTCTGGTCGAGCACCGCAACGAGCTGTTTCAGCACATTGCGGTAGAAATTGGTCCAGACCAGGGGGGTGTTGCTGTTATTGATCTGATCATAATTGGCCCCGGATAACGAACTACCGTAGGGCGTGATGATCTGCTGTACAATCCCGAAGTTGTAGGTGAGCATCCCCAGCGTACCAAACCCGTCGAGGTAGGTGGTGCTGATGATGGCTTTGTTGAGCACCAGCGAGGGCGCCAGCGACGTTGGATTGACCCGGTTGGTGTTGAGCTCGGTGAACCCGTCGTCGCAACCCGTAAACAGCCCCAGCGAGAGTACGAGGGCCAGTATGTATGTTTTTTGCCGTTTCATGATGTCTTTGATAGGGTTTTAGAATCGATGCCGTTTGCAGATGGGCGAAACAGAAAGCCGGCCCGGGCTTCAGAACCGCACGTTCAGGTTGAAGCCGATGCTGCGGGTCAGCGGCAGACCCGGCCAGAAGTCAAGTCCAACGGCGTTATCCGACGACACCAGCACTTCTTCGGGGTCCATGTTCTCGGTCCATTTTTTGAGTACCAGCACGTTGTTGGCCACCGCATTCAGCCGCAGTCCCTTGATGAAGAAACTGGCCGGTAACAGCTTGCTAAAGTCATACCCCAGGGTAAGCTGCCGCAGCTTCCAGAACCCGGCATTCGACACAAAATCCTCGTTGATACCCAGCGGGTTGATGGATTCGTAGAATGGCTGCACGGCGGCTCTGGTCTTGTTCACCTCGCCGTTCGGATTCACCCCGTTACCGATCACATACCCTTCGGCCCGGCCCGGCAGGGTCCGCTTCGACAGCCCGTGGCGGACGTAGTTGATATTACGACCCGCGATCATCTTGTGGCCCAATTTGAAGTCGATCAGCGCCGACAGTACAATCCCCTGGTAGGTAAATGTGTTGGTGATGCCGCCGAAGTAGCGGGGCAGGGCGCTGCCAACGTTGCGGAGTACGTTGTTACGCAGGGGCATACCGCTGTTGGCATCGAACACCTGCCGACCCTGGGCATCGCGCAGGTAGGTGAACGTGTACAGTTGCCCGATCGGTTTGCCCACCACCTGGTTCAGCACCCGGCCTCCGCCACTGCTGACCGTAATGACCGTGTCGTTAGGCGACAGACCGAGCCGCAGTACTTTGGAGGTGTTGTACGATACGTTCGCGCTGACATCCCAGCGGAATGCGCGCGTCGACACCGGCGAGAACGACAGCAGCATCTCCAGCCCCTGGTTCATGCTGCGCCCTACGTTGATCAGCTTGCTCGTATACGACGACGCATCGGACACCTGCGCGGCCAGAATCTGATCGTCGGTTGTTTTGTGGTAATAGGTAAAGTCGAAGCCAATCTTGTTCTGGAACAGCTTCAGCTCCAGCCCCACTTCGGCCTCCTGAATACGAAGCGGCCGCAGGTTTTTATTCGGCACCACGGTTGCGTTGATCCCCCCGACCGGCACCAGCGCGCCCGATGGGTTCGGGAACGAGTTATTGTCGACGGCAAAGTACAGGGCGTTCGAATACGGGTCCACGTTGTCCGATCCCACCTGGGCGTAGGCCGCCCGCAGTTTTCCGAAGGTCAGCCAGCCCGGCAGGTTGTCGAAAGCCTGCGAGAACACGAAACTCCCCGTTACGGAGGGGTACAGGATGCTCCGGTTCGACGGGGCCAGGGTCGAGAACCAGTCGTTGCGAGCCGTGGCGTTCAGGAACAGAAACTCCTTGTACGAAATGGTAGCGGCCCCGAAGACGGAGTTGATTTTTTTCTCGGCCAGGGCGTACAGGGGATCTTTGATCCGACCGTTCATAACGGTATACAGGCCGGGCTGCACAAAGTCCTGCACCGTTACGCTGTTGTAATCGTTGCGGGCGTAGCGGGCGTTGCCGCCGAGCGTCAGGTCGACCCCGATGGCGCCAAAGGTTTTGTTCATACCGATGATCAGGTCGAGGTTCCGCTCCAGGTTCTGCCGCACATCCTGGGTGTAGGAACCGTTGACGAAGCCCACCGGTGCGCGGGCAATAGGCGCGTAGCCGTTCGGAATGTTGTAATCCTGATTGCGGACGTACGAATCCTGCGCCAGCCGCCCCTGCACGTAGAGCCAGTCGGTGAACTGGTATTTGAGGGCCAGGTTCCCGAACAGCCGGCTCCGCCGAACGTTCTCGAACTTGTTGTTCATGGAATAATACGGGTTATTCCGGACCAGGAACCGCGAAAACACGAACTCGTCGCCATTGGGCAGGGTCTGGTTCTGGCGCAGGGCCTCAAACGGCATGGAGTTGGCCAGGGTGAAAATGACTGTCGAGACCGACAGATCCTGCGTATTGAGCTGGGGCGGGTTTATGTTGTTTTCCAGCGAGTAGTTGATGTTTCCCAGCGCCGTTAGTTTGCTGGTAATGTTCTGCGTGAAGCCCAGGTTGATCACCTTCCGGTTGAAGGTGTTGTTCTCCATGATGCCTTTGTTGTCAGTATTACCGAACGACAGGCTGAACCCACCCGAGGGCCCGTTATTGGCTACGGTCACCGTATTGGTGAAGTTGGTTCCGACCCGGTAAAACTTCTTCACCCGGTCGAATACCGGCTCGTAGGGCCAGGTTTCGTTATCGAACAGGGTCTGGGTCATGCCGGGCTGAAACTTCTCGCCGAAGCTCCAGACGCCCGAGGTAGGGTTGGGCGTGGTGGGTCGTTTGCCGCCTTCGCCCTGCCCGTATTCGTACTGAAAATCGGTGAAGTCGAGGGGCGTATCGGTCGTAAAGTTGGTGTTGTAGGTGACGCCGAACCCCTTGGCCGACCCTTTGCTTTTGGTCGTGATCATCACCACCCCGTCTTTGGCACGGGAGCCGTAGAGAGCAGCCGCTGTTGCCCCTTTGAGGACCGTCATCTCCTCGATATCGTCGGGGTTGATACTGCTCAGCCCGTCGCCCCCGTCGGAGCTGTTGGAAGCCCGGTTGCCAAAATCGCCCCCCAGCGAATAGTTCGAGTTGTCGATGGGTACCCCGTTCACCACGATCAGCGGGTTGTTCTGCCCACTGAACGACGACTGGCCCCGAATCCGAATCTTAGCCGTTCCGGCGGGGCCGGTTCCCATGGAGGTGATGTTGACACCGGCCAGTTTCCCCTGGAGGCCGTTCACGAAATTGGGCGTACGGTTCACGTTGATCTGCTCGGCATTGACCGTGGCGGTAGCATAGCCCAGCGTTTTCGATTCGCGCTTGATACCCAGGGCCGTAACGATTACCTCGTCGATGGCTTTCGCGTCTTCGACCAGCTGCACGTTGATGATGGACCGATTGTTGACCGGAACCGTCTGGCTGACGTAGCTGATGTAGGAAAATACCAGCGAGGCATCTGACGCCACATTGATCGAATAATTACCCGACGCATCGGTCGCGGTACCGAGCGAGGTACCACCCACTACCACGTTCACACCGGGCAACCCCTGGTTATCGGCGCCGGTTACGCGGCCGGTTACCCGGTTGCTTTGTGCGAAGCCGTAACCCTGACACAGCAGGACAAGCACCACAAGTACGTTTATAGGTTTTTTCATGGGGCAAGGGATTATAGGTATATAGAAAGGCACTCAAAGCGAATCTGGACTGATCACCAGTTGTGAATGGCCCCATCCGGACTCTTCAGAATCGGATGCGGGTATTTCGTATTGGCCGTTACTTCCAGCACGAAGGTGGCTTTCTTCGGGTTGAACGTTACGCCCAGCCCCGGGTCGGGTTTGAGGTAGAGCTTGCCGTTTTTGAAGTTCACCAGGTCTTCGTTGAAATACTCGGGGCGCTCGGGCTCGCCACCGGCCAGCTCCATCAGACAGCGCGTCGGACTGCTCGATCCCAGCACGTGAACCAGGGCGGCCACGGCCAGCGGGCCGGTGAAGTGCGGAATCATGCCCACATAATGGGTTTCGCACATGGAGGCCAGCTTTTTGAATTCAGACAGGCCACCCGTGTTGGGCAGGGTAAAGCGGGTATAGTCGATGAGCCGCTGCTCGATGAGGTTGTTGCTATCCCAGCGGTCGCCAAACTGCTCGCCAACGGCAATGGGTACGGTGGTCATCTGCCGCACCGTTTTGTAAACCTCCGGATTTTCGGAGCGGATAATATCCTCGACAAAGTAGGGCTCGAGGTTCTCCAGCGCTTTGCAGATTTTCACCCCTTCGGTCGTATCGAAACGGGTATGCAGGTCGATGGCCCATTTACCGCCACCGCCCACGGCCGCATCGATTCGTTTGCAGAGGTCGATCGTTTTTCGGGCGTTATCGTAAAAGTCGAACGGCTCGGTGCCATTCCCGCCAGTGGGCCCGATGCGGTAGGCCCGTAAGCCGGCTTCGATGCAGTCGCGGGCGCGCTCTTCTTCAGTTTTGGCTTTAGAAGCCCGGAACCCCGTGGCATAACACTCGACATAATCGCGGGTGGCTCCGCCCAGCAGTTCGTAGACCGGCACGCCCAGCGCCTTCCCCTTGATGTCCCACAAGGCCATGTCGAGAGCACCCTGCGCATGGAGTTTTTCGCGACCTGGCGGGTAGAACATGCCCCGGTACAGATTCTGCCAGATGTGCTCGATGCGGAACGGATTCTCGCCGATCATCATCTGCGCACACTGCTCGATCATGTCTTTGGAGCCACCCTCGCCAATACCGACGATCCCTCCGTCAGTTTCAATCTCTACAATGCCCCGCGCCTGGTTGAAGAGTGGTTTGGTGTAGCCGGGGGCTGCGTAATAGCGAATTTTGGTAATCTTCAGTTTTGGCACAGCAGCCTCCGGGGAGAGCAGAGGCAGACCGGCCAGCGCTGCCGTTGAGCCGAGTAGCGATGATCTGATAAAGGTTCGTCGTTGCATATAGGTAGGTTCAGGAATTACAGAGAAAGATTGCTTAATCGTTTAAGCAAAGAGCTAAAAATGTAAGCTCAGTCAACGAGTACTTTTATTTTCGACGAGTTGCGGGCAATCAGAGTAGCTTCCATCAGGATTTGTTTTCGTTCCTGCTGAGAATCTTTGAGTTTGTTGATCAGTACGTCGACCGATGTTTTGCCAAGTGCCTCCATGGGCTGTTGCAGGTAAGTAACGGGGCAGTAGTACAAATCGAATGCTTCGGCCTGGCCAAAACTCACAATAGCCAGATCGTCCGGCACGTTCAGGCCTAGTTCGTTGATGTATTTTAACCCGCTGATAGCCAGCCGGTAGGTGGCAAAGATCAGCGCATCGATGGGCTTCTCAGCGGCCAGCATCAGGTCGATACCGGCCCGCACTTCCAGATCGACGTTGGTAAACTCAACCTCGGTCAGCCACTCGGGGCAAAACCCGGCCTCGCTACCTCTGAGCGCATCTACATACCCCCGAATCCGCTCCCGCATATGAAACAACTGCGACCGGTAGGCCACAAACCCGACATGCCGGTAACCGCCCTCTACCAGATGCAGACCCGCCTGGTAGGCAGCCTGGTAATTGTCCAGCGCTACGTAATCCGTATCGATATCCGGAAAGTAGCGGTCCAGTAATACGAACGCAATGTTTCTGTTTTTCAGGTACTGAATCTGCTCTTCCGTATGTTCAGACGACACGATGATGAACCCATCTACCTGACGGTTTATCAGCACGTTGATCAGATCCCACGACTTGTCGGCGTCTTCGTCCGAGCTTCCGATAATGACGGTATAATCGTTTTTCTTGGCTTCATCCTCTACGATCCGGGCGATATTGGCGAAGAATGGGTTCGATATATCGGCGATGATCAGGCCCAGCGTCCGGGTTCGTCCGCTCCGGAGGCTTTTGGCCAGGTAATTTGGCTGGTAGTTCAGCTCACTGGCAATCTGTCTGACCCGGGCCGCGATTTCTTCCCCTACCCGACTTTCCTTCTCCTTGCCATTGAGCACGTAAGACACCAGCGCCGTCGATACACCCGCTTTCTGAGCAATGTCTTTCAGGGAGGTTTTCTTCTTGTTCATACGGGCAGGCAAGGCTGGTCCGGTCAGGCAGCACCCGGCTGAGCCAGGTCTGACGTAACGGCTGTCAAAGCTAAGCTTAATCGTTTAAATACAAACAATAGTATCAATAATTTTTTATTTATTTTCATTATTCGTTGTTTCTAAAAATTCATGATGGTTCGTGACCGACCCTGCACCCGGGTTGTTGTTGGTCCGCCACAAGTCAGTGCGGGAGGTAGCTGCGTGGGCTGGCATATGCCGGTATAATCCGTTTATTTAGTAGTTTCAACCCTTGTTTATCCGTACTCCAAACCGACTATCGCGAATCCATGCAGCCTCATTCCGTAACGACACTGATCATCGGGGCCGGTCCGGCGGGGCTGGCTATGGCTGGTCAGCTGGCCCACCTGGGTATTTCGAGCACCGTGCTGGAAGCCAGCGACTACGTAGGGTTCTCCTGGCGTAACCACTATGACCGTCTGCACCTGCATACGGTTAAGGAACATTCGTCCCTGCCTTATCTGCCCTACCCAGCCAGTTACCCGACTTACGTATCCCGGCTCCAGTTGGTCGAGTACCTCGAACAGTATACCGAACAGACCGGCATCAAGCCACTTTTCAACCAGAAAGTGACGGCTATCCGTACTGGCCAGACAGCCGGTCGGTGGGAAGTCCAAACGGAAACGGACCTGTTTCTGGCCGATCGGGTCATCGTCGCCACGGGCTACAACCGGGTACCAAACGTTCCGGAACTACCCGGACAGTCGGCGTTCAGAGGCATCATCTGGCACAGTCGAGAGTATCGCAACGGCGCGCCGTTTCGGGACGAAGACGTACTGGTCGTTGGCATGGGTAACACCGGCGCTGAGCTGGCGCTCGACCTGCTCGAACACGGCGCCCGACCTGTTATTTCGGTTCGTCGCTCTATCAATATTGTCCGCCGGGATGTGTTCGGGCGACCGGCGCAGCCTACCGCTATCTTCCTGAGCAGGTTTCCGCACTGGTTCTACGACCTCATGACGGGGCTGTCGCAGCGATTGACGGTGGGCGACCTGACGGCTTACGGACTGGGGAAGCCCGACCATCCTGCTTCCTACGACACCCGGCGGGGAAAGATTCCCGTCATCGACATCGGCACCCTCGATCAGATCAAAGCGGGCGCCATTGCTGTCGCCCCGGCTATTCAGCAGGTCAACCCTAAAACCGTCACTTTTGCCGACGGCAGCGAACGCCCTTTCGACGCTATCATTCTCGCCACTGGTTACCGGCCGGGTCTGCTCCCCCTGCTCGGCGACACCCTGGCTGGCCAGACCCTGAACGAACGGGGCTATCCCAGGCAGCTCTGGTTCGACGATCCGGGCTTGCGCGGACTCTATTTTCTGGGCTTTACAACCCCGCTGACCGGAGTCATCTACAACCTGACCATCGACTCGGAAAAAATCGCGAAGCACGTTTCCCAAAACAATTCTGTCACGGCATAGTTCTATTTATGTAGTCACGGTGGCTACGGATGTATTCAACGTTATAATCACTACTATCATGAACGAGACAACGATAAAAGGAGGCTGGAACGAACTGAAAGGTAAAATCAAACAAGCGTATGGCGATTTGACCGACGATGATCTGGCCTACGAAGAAGGACAGGCCGACGAAATGTACGGCAAGATCCAGCAGAAAACCGGTAAGACGAAAGATGAGATTACGAAGGCCATTGCCGATCTGTAAACCACGGTGATGTCTGCATACAGCCGGGCCTGATCAGGTCCGGCTTTTTTTATGGCCTGAAACGGCAACTTCGCGGTGTATTTTTTCTGGTTCATCGGAATTAATGCCCCCCTGTCGTCGGATTCGTCTTCTTTTGGGCGTCCATTGACACCGCTCATGAAGAACCGTTTTTTAATCGCCGGTCTGCTCATAACCGCCCATACCCTCCAGGCGCAGACCGTTGTTACCTCCGTGCAGGACGCGCTGGCCCTGGCCCGCCGGAACAACCCGGACCTGGTCAACGCCCGGCTCAATCGTACGGCCCAGGAACAGCAACGCACGGCCGTTCGGGCCAGCCTGCTCCCTTCGGCCCGGCTCTTTACCAACTTCGATTACAACTACGCCTTACCCGTGCAGCTCGTGCCGGCCGAATTTGTGGGCGGGCGGGTCGGTGAGTTTCGGGAGTTTCGGTTTGGCCTTCCTTTTTTCCTGACGGCCGGCGTTGAGGTCAACGCGCCGATCCTGAACCGCCCGGCCCGCGCCGACCGAACCATCGTTGAGCAGAACCTGCGTATTATCGATGACCAGACGCTGGTGTTGCAGGACGAAGTATCGACCCAGACCGCACGCCTGTACCACGCCACCCTGCTGACCCGGGCCGCCATCGGCATCTACCAGCGTAATCGTTCGGCGGCCGATACGCTGGCGCAGATTGCTGCCCAGCGGCTCGACAAAGGTCAGATCGAACCGCTCGAATACAACCGGATCCGGTCGGTACAGCTGACCACAACCGACATTCTTTACCAGAACGAACTGACCTACGCGCGTAATCTCGGCCAGCTCAAACTCCTGCTGGGCCTGCCCCCCGCCGATAGCCTGGTCCTTTCTGAAGAGCTGGCCAACCGCCCGATCGACAACCTGGCCAGCGCACCGGCAGTCGGACCGGCCGACCGACCGCAGGTAACCCTTCAGCAATCGCGGGTGGCCCTGTCGCGGCTGCAGCTCGACCGTGAACGACTCCTGCGCTGGCCAACGCTCTCGGCCTACGGACGCTATACGCAGCAGGCCCAGCGAAACCAGATCAATTTTCTGAACCCGAATGAACGCTGGTTCACCATTGGCGTGGCGGGTTTGCAGTTCAACTACCCCCTTTACTCGGGCGGCCTGCGAACCAGCAACATCGCCCGTGCGCGGCAGCTGCTGAAAGTGGCCGAGGCTGAACTGGCCTATGAAAGCGACCGCCAGACAACCGATACTGACGACGTCCGGAACACCTACAACCAGGCCGTCCGGTCGCTGGGGCTGAACCGGCAGAATTACGACCTCAGCAATCAGAACGTTCAGATTGCCCTGATAAAATACCGCTCGGGCCTGTTCGCCTACGACCAGTACCTGAACGTATTTAACGAAGCCCTCAGCGCGCAAAACCGGTTCCTGACCAACCTCTCGAACGTATTCATCAACCAGACCATCCTGCAGATCCGCAGCGGCCAATAAACCCGTCCGGGCCAGGCGTTACGGCTGACACAGTACCGTACACCCTGGCCCGCACCTCGACAATTAACTGCACACATGAAAACGACTCCATACCTGTTAGGCCTCCTGGGCATATTGTCTGCCTGCAACCGGGGCAGCGAGGGGGTGTCACCCACCTACCGCGACCTCACCGAAGCGGTCTACGCTTCGGGCAGCATCTACCCACGAAATGAGTATACCGTCACGGCCGACGCCACGGGCCTGTTGCAGCAGCGGCTAATCAACGAAGGCGATACCATCCGCCGGAACCAGTTGCTGTTTGTGCTCGAAAGCGCGGCCGAAGATGCGCGTCAGCGGGCGGCTGCCAGCGCCTACCGGCAGGCACGGGCCAACCTGGGCGCCAACTCGCCGGTACTGGCCGAACTGGAAGCTCAGGTCCGGAACGCTCGCACCCGACTGGCCAACGACTCGGTCAACTACAGCCGCTTCCGGGAGCTGTATGCCCAGAATGCCACCTCCCGCGCCGAGCTGGAGCGGGCCGAGCTGAACTACACCCTGGCCCGCAACAACCTGCGGGCGCAGCTGAACACCCTCCAGCGGAGCCGTAATCAGATTCAGGTCGATGTTGAAAACAACCGCAGTCAGCTGGTATCTTCGGAAGAGGCAGGCCGGAGCACGCGGGTCCGCAGTTTTGTGGATGGCAAGGTGTACGAAGTCTACAAAGATCCCGGCGAGGTAGTGCGGGTGGGTGATCAGCTGGCCCTGGTAGGCAGCAGCCACCAATTGTACGCTCAGCTGGCCGTCGACGAGAGCGACTTTGGCCGGATACGGGTTGGGCAGACGGTCATGCTGAAGGCCGACGTGTATCCCGACAAAGTGTTCAGGGCGCGCATCGCCAAAATCTATCCGAAGCTGAACCGCTCCGATCAGTCGTTTCGGGTCGACGCTGAATTTACCGATGCCAGCCCCGCGTCCTATTACGGCCTGACGGTCGAAGCCAACATCATCATCAGCCAGAACCGGCGCGTGCTGACCATTCCGAAATCCTACGTCGTTGGATCCGACAGCGTCTGGATCGAGCAGGGTGGTAACCGGCAGAAAGTACGCTTCCGGAAAGGCGCCGAAAACTTCGACCTGGTTGAGGTAAAAAGCGGCCTGACGGAGGCTTCCAAACTGATTTCGGTTGACTAAGTGAGCGATTGCGTGGTTTTCAGTAGTTCACACTCAATCACCCATTCACTCAATCACTCAATTTCTCGTTCCCATGAACATCAACATAGCGGCTCAGATTGCCCGGACGCATTTGCTGGCCAAGAAACGCCAGACACTGGTTGCCATGCTCGGCGTGACCTTCGGCATTGCCATGTTCATCACCATGATCTCGTTCATGCAGGGTGTCAACCAGTTTCTGGAAGATTCGGCACTCGACGCCAGCCCGCACATCCGGGTCTATAACGAGGTGAACACGCAGCGCCCGAGCCTGATCGACGAACAGAAACCCGGCGGGTTCAACGTGGTCTACCACCAGAAGCCGAAAGACGAATCGGCGCGACTCAAGAACGGACTTCAGATTGCCGAACGCATCGGGCGCGAAGCGGGGGTGCTGGGGGTATCGCCCCAGGTAGCGACCCAGGCCTTCTACAACAACGGCCCCATTCAGCTCTCCGGCACCATCTCGGGCGTAGACATCGACCGCGAGAACCGGCTGTACAAACTGACAACACGGCTTAAGTCGGGCAATCTCAACACCCTGAAAACCAACCCCGACGGCCTGATCATGGGAACGGTACTGGCCCGCAAGCTAAACGTTCGGATCGGCGACAAGGTCACGGTAACGACCCCCACCGGCAGCACCCGGATTCTGCGCGTGGTGGGCACCTTCGGGTTCGGCGTCGGCACGGTCGACAATACCAAGAGTTACGCCAACCTGGCTACGGTGCAGGAGATTCTCCAGCGCGACCCCAGCTACATCACCGACATTCACGTCAAGATGTTCGACCCGCTGCAGGCGCTTCCCTTCGGTCAGAAGATACGGGCTGTTTACGGCTACTACACCGAAGACTGGGCCACGGCCAACACCGCCATCCTGGCCGGCGAAAAGATCCGGAATATGCTCACCTACGTGGTGTCCATCACGCTGCTCGTCGTGGCCGGGTTCGGCATCTATAACATCATGAACATGACCGTCATCAACAAAATCAAGGACATCGCCATCCTCAAAGCCACCGGCTTCGACGGGCGCGATGTAGTCGCTATCTTTCTGTTACAGGCCGTGTTCATCGGATTTACGGGCGGCCTCCTGGGGCTGGCCATCGGTTTCGGGCTGAGTTATCTGCTCTCGATTACGCCCTTCGACGCGGGTGATTTCCTGAGCATCAAAACCTTCCCGGTCATTTTCGACGGTACGTACTACGGCCTGGGCCTGCTGTTCGGGATCATCACGACGGTGCTGGCGGGGTATTTCCCGTCCCGCAAAGCCGCCCAGGTAGACCCGGTCTCGATATTACGAGGATAGCTTTTTTCGAGTGATGAGTGATGAGCGATGAGTTCTTACGGGTCATCTACGCGCATCACTCATCATTCATCATTCATCACTCATCACTCATCACTCATCACTCAAAAAATGTCTACGGTTCTTTCGGCTCGGCATTTGAACAAGTTTTTTTATGATCCTGATACATTTCAGGTGCTGAAAGACGTCACGTTTGAGGTGCAGACGGGCGAATTTCTGTCTATAGTGGGCAAGTCGGGCTGTGGGAAAAGCACTCTGCTGTATCTGCTCTCGACGATGGACACCGACTACGACGGGGAGATCGACATGGCCGGTACGACCCTGACCGGCCGGAGTCAGAACTTCCTGGCCCAGTTCCGCAACGAGCACCTGGGGTTTGTCTTCCAGTTTCACTTTCTGCTCCCCGAATTTTCGGCCCTGCAAAACGTTATGTTACCAGGACTCAAACTGGGCCGGTATCCCGAGAAAGAAATCGAAGAGCGAGCCATGGAAAAACTGCGCCTGATCGGTATGGCCGACTATGCCCGCAAACCGGCCAGCAAACTCTCGGGCGGGCAACAGCAGCGGGTAGCGATTGCCCGTGCCCTCATCAACGACCCGACCATCATCATGGGCGACGAACCGACCGGGAACCTAGACCGGGCCAATTCCGAGAACGTGTTCCGTATCTTCCAGGAGCTGGCGGCTAAGGGGCAAACCATCATCACCGTTACGCACGACCCCGATTTTGCGGCAGGCACTGACCGCATCATTGAAATGAGCGACGGCAAAATCATCAGCGGGCATGAAAATTCACATCGACAAACGCATTGAACTGGCGTTTCTCTACATCTCGATCATGGGCATCGCGGTGCGGTACTGGGTACTGCCCGATATCCGATGGTGGCAGCAGGCCCTGTTGTTTATCGTCACGATGATAATGCTGAACGCCGTCTGGATCTTTCATTACGTATTCAACCACTGGCTGAACGGGCGTTTTCCGTTCGAGCGTAGCGTAACCAAACGTATCGTTATTCAGCTGATCGGCAGCTGGTCGGTAGTCAAAACCGTGCTGATCATCTGTAGTATGCTGGTGGTTCACCGCATTGTTCCGTCGCTGTCGGAGTCCTTCAACCGACTGACTCTCATGGCGCTGGGCGTCGGCATCTTTCTGGCCAACGTCGTCATCAGCCTGGGGTTTATTGCCAACCAGCTGTTTCAGCGCTGGCAGGCCGACCAGCTCCGGGCCGCCCAACTCGAAAAAGAGAAAGCGCAGGTCCAGTACGACAACCTCCGGAATCAGCTGAACCCCCATTTTCTCTTCAACAGCCTGTCGTCGCTTGATAACCTGATCGACGACGATCCGGCGCTGGCCCGGCGGTTTCTGCAGCAGCTCTCCCGGGTGTTCCGGTACGTGTTGCAGCACAAAGACCGGGAGCTGGTGCCGCTGGAGACCGAGCTGGGGTTCATCAAAAACTACGTATCACTCCTGCAAACCCGTTTCGACGGCACCCTGTCGATCCGCTGCCAGATCGAGCCCGACGATACCGAGCGACTGATCGTGCCTGTTACGCTCCAGATCCTGATCGAAAACGCCATCAAGCACAACGTCATCAGCGAAGCCCAGCCGCTACCGGTACTGATCACGACCGATCACGAGTACCTGACGGTTTCGAATCCGGTCCAGCGTAAAAAGCAGATCGGCACCTCCAACGGGCTGGGGCTTCAGAACCTGACCCTGCTCTATCAGTTTCTGACGCCTAAACCGGTTGAGGTACAGGACGCCGACAACCAGTTTCGGGTGCGGGTTCCGCTGGTAGGCTGAGTATTCCGACCACACTATGGTTCTTATATGTCCAGGCCATAAGCCGGGGATGGGTAGCTTTATGCATCCATCCTTTTGGCGCTTTGGGGTCAGTCGGAAAACTTTTTTGCCACCGACCGCAAGTTTAGCCGTGATTCGGGACCTGAATCAGAAACAACCGTGCGCTAGTGAACGAACAGGCCGATGAGCTACACCGACTCGAACTCCTTCGGAAGGGCGACGAACCCACCTTCCGCTGGCTGGTAGACACCTACCAGACCCGGGTCTTTCGCACGGCCCTGGCCATCGTTCCAACGCCCGAAGAAGCCGAAGATGTTGCCCAGGAAGTTTTTGAAGAAGTATACCGAACAGTGGGGCAATTTCGCGGGGAGGCCAGCCTGTCGACCTGGCTTTACCGGCTCACGACGTCGCGGGCGCTGAAGAAAGAGCGGGATCGGAAGCGCAAAAAACGATTCGCGTTTCTGACCAGTCTGTTCGGTCCCGACGAGTCGGCCACCTACGACCCACCCGACTTTCAGACACCCGAAACCAGCCTCGAAGACCGCGAACGCACCGGGCTCATCAACCGGGCCGTGCAGCAGCTGGCCGAGTCGCAGCAGATAGCGTTCACGCTGCATTATCAGGAAGAACTGTCGTATCAGGAGATTGCGGCCGTGATGCAGACCTCGGTTTCGGCCGTCGAGTCGCTGCTGTTTCGGGCGCGCCAGACCCTCCGGAAACGATTAACCCCTTACAGGAACTCATGAACGATTCAACGAAGAAACCAGCCGGGTCAGACGACTGGGAAACCGACTTCCAGCGCTGGGGAAAACGTTCCCTGCCCGAACCCCGCCCCTTTTTCTATACCCGTTTGCAGGCCCGGCTGGCCCAGTCTGGCGAGTCGGCTGGCTGGCTGCCGTGGTGGCTTCGTCGCCCGGCCTACGCCTATGCGGCCCTGAGTCTGCTGATTGTGCTGAACGCTGGCGCAGTGATCCGGTCGAACTGGATCACCGAAGAACCGGCGGGGCCAGACCTGGCCTTGTCTGAACCAAACAGGCCTGACCAGGCCACGGCCGATACCGATCCCATCCTGGACGACTACGACATAGACCCGATTACGATTGCTTATGAATGATCAACGGCGCATCCGTCTACTTACGGGCCTGGTTGTGGCGCTGGTGTTGCTCAACATCGGCCTGCTCAGCTGGCTTTGGCTACGGCCTGCCCGCCCCGACGTTCGGGGCAACCGGCTCCGCGAACGCACCTTCCTGGCCGACACCCTACGGTTTTCGCCCGGGCAGCGGCAGCAGCTCACGGCCCTGCAACGCACGTATTTTCAGCAGATGAAACCCCGGGTACAGACCCTGCGGCAGGCCCGGCGCGCGTATTTCCGGCTAACCGACTCCTCGCTGACCGAGGTCCAGCGTCGCGACCGGCTGCATGCCTTCCATAAACAGGCCATCGACATTGACCTCCTGACCCTGGCCCATTTTGACCGGATTGCGGCTATCTGCACGCCCGATCAGCGGACGTTGCTCAACCAGCTCATGAGCAAACTACCCGAACGCGCTTTCCGGATGCCCCGCTCCCGCCGGAGCAACCGCGACGGGCGTACCGAAACCCGGCCACCGTCAGATTCGATTCGCTGAGTCAGTCGCCCTGCCGAGTGTCGGGAGTGCGGGCAGACGCGGGTCGGAGCGGGTCACGCAAAAAAAAAGTTGAGCCGGACCGCAAGTTCAGCTGCGTACCGGGGCCTAAGGGTACGAAAGGCATCTGAACGATGACTGAATAGATAACAACAAATCCAATAAACACCCATGCAAAAAACACTCATTGCCACCGTATTCGTATTCCTGTTCTATTTATCTGACGCCACCGCCCAGCAACGCCGGCACGGGCGTGATGGCCAGCAGGCCCGCACCCAACAGGATAGTACCCGGGGTCCCGGCGGCCGGTTCCGCCAGATGGAGCCGGTAACTGCAGCCGAGCTACCCGCCACGGTAGCCCCGTTCGTTAAACAAACCTATCCCAATGCGGACATGAAGCGCATTGCCAAAAGCAAGGAGGGCAGGTTTTATGTTGTACTGGCAGAGACCGACAAACCCCGGCGGCTCCTGATTGTCGATAGCAAAGGCGAGATCGTTGAAAACCGCGAGATGCCGGTTCGTAACGGACGCGGGGCGGGTCGCCGTCCCAACCGCTCCTAAGCATCCTGTTCAGCAGCATATCCACACGGGCGGAGTCGTCTGACTCCGCCCTTTTTCTTTCGACGTTATGAACATCTTCCCCCTGTATCGTGCGGCCCGGTTTGGTGGCTGCCTGTTCGTTCTCTGGCTACTGGCTTCGGTTGCCCACGGCCAGTCGGTCGGCTCGGTCGACGGTTCGGTTACCGACACCAAAGGCGAACCGCTGATCGGCGTAACCGTTCAGCTCGCCAGTCAGCCCGACAGTGCCCTCCGGCGCGGGGTCGTTACCGATCTCTCCGGACGCTTCACCTTCGACAATCTGCCGGCCGGTTCGTACCGGCTCCAGGCTTCGTTTGTGGGGTTTACGCCCACGTTTGAGACCGTACGCATCGACTCGGGGCGGATTCAGCTGCCAACGATCCAGCTGCGCGAAACCGCCCGCCAGCTGAACGAAGTGGTGGTAAAAGGCAAGACGGTTTCCGCCGAGCAAAAAGGAGACACCATCCAGTTCAACGCCAATGCCTTCAAGGTAAACCGCGATGCCCAGGCCGAAGACCTGGTGCGCAAACTGCCGGGAGTCGATCTGAGTGGTGGAGGCATCAAAGTACAGGGCGAAGACGTGCGCGAAATCCTCGTAGACGGTAAACCCTTTTTCGGCGACGACCCGGCCATTGCGCTCCGGAACCTCCCCGCCGAGGTCATCGACAAAATTGAGGTGTTCGACCGGCTCAGCGATCAGTCGCAGTTTACGGGAGTCAATGACGGTAATACGCTCAAGACCATCAATATCGTTACCCGGCCCGACCGCCGAAACGGGCAGTTTGGTAAAGTATATGCCGGCCTGGGCACGCCCGTGGCGGGTACCGATGCGACCTACGCAGCCGGAGGAAGCGTAAATTTGTTCAAAGGCGACCGGCGCATCTCCATCATCGGGCAGACCAACAACGTGAACCAGCAGAACTTCTCGAGTCAGGATCTGCTGGGCGTGCTGGGCAGCGGGGGTGGTCAGCGGGGCGGAGGTGGACGCGCCGGTGGCGGCCGGGGGGGGCGGGGTGGCGGAGGTGGTAATCCCGGCAACGGCGGCAGCACCGACAACTTCCTGGTGGGTCAGCAAAGCGGCATCAACACAACCAACTCACTCGGTATCAACTACAGCGACAGCTGGGGTCCTAAACTGACCGTTCGGGGGAGTTATTTTCTGAACCAGAGCCGCAACCGGAACGAGCAGTCGTCGCTGCGGGAATATTACCAGACCACCGGCGACTCGACCCAGACCTACCGGGAGCAGTCGGCCGACAACGGCATGAACCTCAACCACCGGCTCAATTTCCGGCTCGAATACACCTTCGACAAAAAGAACTCTCTGCTGCTAACACCCCGGCTCAGCTTTCAGACCAACGAGTCGGGCTCAGCCACCAACAGCGAAACCCGACTCGGGGCCGGGCTACTCAACCAGTCCGAAAACCTGTTCTCGTCCCGGAACCAGGGCTACTCGTTCAACAACTCCCTGCTGTTCCGCCACCGCTTCGAGAAACGGGGTCGGACTTTCTCGGTGAATCTGGGCACCACCTTCAACGACCGTACGGGGCTTAGCAACCTCTCTTCGCTGAACGAATTTTTCGAGGTCGATACCGTACGGCAGGTTATTAATCAGCAAACCAACACCCGCTCCAACAGCTACCAGCTCTCGGCCGGGCTCAACTATACCGAGCCGCTGGGACAGGGTATTTTGCAGCTATCCTATAACGCCGGCCTTAACCACAGCAACGCCGACCGGTTCACCTACCGGCTCAACCCGCTGTCGGAACGGTACGACGCCCTCGACTCACTGCTCAGTAACCGCTTCGATAACGACTACCTGACCCAGCGGGCGGGCGTTGGCTACAACCTGAATACCAAAACATGGCGACTGTCGGCCGCGCTGAACCTGCAACGGGCCGACCTCATCAGCGACCAGCTCTTTCCGCGGGTAGACCGGGTCACGCGCGACTTCACCAACCTGCTGCCCACCGTTACGGCCGACTACCGCTTTACCGACGACCTGCGGCTGCGCTTCACCTACCGAACCAGTACGCAGGCGCCCAGCATCAATCAGCTGCAGAATGTGCTGAACAACACCAACCCCCTGCTCCAGACCATCGGTAACCCCGATCTTGACCAGAGCTACAGCCACATGCTGATGACGCGCTTTACGAAAACGTCGGTGTCGAAAGCCAACAGCCTCGTGGCGCTGGTGAACCTGAATTATACCCAGAACCCCATCGGGTCGTCGCTGTTCATTGCCGATACGTCGCGGTTTGTGCCGGGGGTTGTCTCGTCAACGGGTCAGGGCGTGTTTCTGCAAAAAGGTACGCAGCTGACCCGCCCCGTTAATACAGAAGACGCGCTGAACCTGAGAACCTTCTTTTCGTATGGGACACCGCTGACGTTCATGAAAAGCAACCTCAACCTGAATACCTCGCTGAGTTATAACAAAACCCCCAGCCTGATCAACAACGAGGTGAACCGGGCCAACACCTACGCCTTCAGTCAGGGACTCGTACTGAGCAGCAACATCAGCGAGAAAATTGACTTTACCCTCTCCTACTCGTATGGGTACAACAAAGTGGTCAATACGCTGCAACCCCAGCTGAACAACAATTTCACGACCCAGACCGCCGGTGGCAACCTGACCTGGAATCCATGGAAGGGGCTGGTGGTGCGGTCGGATATCAATTACCAGCAATATGCCGGTTTGTCGGGCGGGTTTAACCAGCAGTTTGCGCTCTGGAACGCCAGCCTTGCCCAACGGTTGTTCAAGAGTCAGAACGGCGAGCTGAAGCTGTCGGTCTTCGACCTGCTTAATCAGAACAACAGCATCAGCCGGACCTTTTCGGAGACCTACCTGGAAGATAACCGCTCGCTGGTGCTGAACCGGTATTTCATGCTGACATTCACCTACAACCTCCGCCAGTTCAAATCCTGAGCCGGAACGGGCTGTGTGGTCAACAGTGTGTATTTAGGCAAAGGTCATGGAGACAAGCGCCCATTGGGTAACTTGCAGGCTGGGTACTAACCCAGGTTGGCAGACCACTGCCGGGCACCAATCTATTGGCAGGCCCGGCAAAACATGCGCCATCTGCCTTATTTTCAGCTTTTTACGCGTACGGAAAAGTAGATAAAAATGTCGATCAACAATGGTCTTTGACGTATTGAAAGGGGTAAAAAAACAACCAGCAAATCAGGCATACCTCCCTGACAATGAATTATTTATGCACCCAAACGACTTCGAAAGGTTGATCCAGTTAAAGAAGGATTGAAACATCATCATCGCTGGCACCACCTTACTGGTCAATTATGCTTCGAAAGGTTGATCCAGTTAAAGAAGGATTGAAACCAATACTTTCCCCGGCTCGCCCAACCTGACGTATCGCTTCGAAAGGTTGATCCAGTTAAAGAAGGATTGAAACGCCATCTGGCGATATGGGGCTGGGCCAGCTGGCCATACTTCGAAAGGTTGATCCAGTTAAAGAAGGATTGAAACAAATCTGAACCTTTCGACCCACAATACCACCCATCCGCACCCTTCGAAAGGTTGATCCAGTTAAAGAAGGATTGAAACTTCAGGCGTACCAGACGGTACTCGAACAGGCTGGTGCTTCGAAAGGTTGATCCAGTTAAAGAAGGATTGAAACACCTCGCGACGCATACCTACGTCTGTGATACGGACATCTTCGAAAGGTTGATCCAGTTAAAGAAGGATTGAAACCGATCACACGCTACCCGCTGGTACGTACCGCTCGGCCTTCGAAAGGTTGATCCAGTTAAAGAAGGATTGAAACCGTAGACGCGGGTAATGCCGCTAGCTTTCCACGCCCCGCTTCGAAAGGTTGATCCAGTTAAAGAAGGATTGAAACGGTCGGAACTTGTCGAGCGGATTGCGACTCAGCAGGTCTTCGAAAGGTTGATCCAGTTAAAGAAGGATTGAAACGTCAATTCTTACCTCGAAGAAGTAACTATCGTAGCCTGCTTCGAAAGGTTGATCCAGTTAAAGAAGGATTGAAACTAGCCCCTCCCTGTCCCGTATTGCCCTGAATACGCCTTTTAAAGAAGGATTGAAACAGAACGTGGCCCTGGCTAAGCTCGTCGTGCACAAATCTTCGAAAGGTTGATCCAGTTAAAGAAGGATTGAAACAGAACGTGGCCCTGGCTAAGCTCGTCGTGCACAAATCTTCGAAAGGTTGATCCAGTTAAAGAAGGATTGAAACGTCAATTCTTACCTCGAAGAAGTAACTATCGTAGCCTGCTTCGAAAGGTTGATCCAGTTAAAGAAGGATTGAAACTAGCCCCTCCCTGTCCCGTATTGCCCTGAATACGCCCCGCTTCGAAAGGTTGATCCAGTTAAAGAAGGATTGAAACCAACGCTGACCTGGAAAGTGCGAGTATCGACACGACGGCTTCGAAAGGTTGATCCAGTTAAAGAAGGATTGAAACAAGACCTCGCAGCGGGGTATAAGGGCAAGGGTAAGCGCACTTCGAAAGGTTGATCCAGTTAAAGAAGGATTGAAACGCATGGTGTCCGTCGCCGGAACAGTCGTGATGGTTGCCCTTCGAAAGGTTGATCCAGTTAAAGAAGGATTGAAACAGAACGTGGCCCTGGCTAAGCTCGTCGTGCACAAATCTTCGAAAGGTTGATCCAGTTAAAGAAGGATTGAAACAGAACGTGGCCCTGGCTAAGCTCGTCGTGCACAAATCTTCGAAAGGTTGATCCAGTTAAAGAAGGATTGAAACAGGTAGTTACTTAGCCCGATCATGGGCATACCCTCGACTTCGAAAGGTTGATCCAGTTAAAGAAGGATTGAAACGCGTTCACCTGACCAGGCACGTTGACCAACATACGCTCTTCGATTAGTTTCCAGTGCCCGGGCACTCCCCTTTTGCAACGGTCCGAATCCCCGACGCCATAGCCACACAGGCATTGCCATAGGTTTTACCGTTGCAGCCGCAAACCGGGTCGTACTGCATGGTGCAACCAATATCCGGGTTGATTTTTTCTACGCAATCAGCCTCTACCACTACGGTTCGGGATTCACAGCCAAATCCAGCCAGCAGCACAAATACCGTGAAGAACGTTTTCATACAGTTACAGCATTTTTTGAGTAATGATCCATAACTAACCAAAAGGGTTGTAGTTGGCGTTATTTTTTAGTGATGATGCTGCCAGCCGTGCTTCAGAGTTGTCGGAGAAAGGTAGTAGCCGACTTTACCTGGCTCGAGTGAGAGAGCTCTTTCACTCCCAGCCCCGCGACGGCAGCCCGGCCTAAGAGATTTCTATGGTTTAAGCAAGTGAATACGCATAGGTTTTGTCATATTCTTGGTTCTTGCTTACTACCGCATAGGCCCGCCCTATCAACTTATTGCGAACGGCGTTGAGAACGGCCATCTTATTCTTACCCTCACCGACCTTCCGCTGATAGTAATCCCGTAGTTCTCCCTTGGCTCGAATAGCGGTCATGGCCGATAAGTGAAGTAATGTTTTCATGTGCTTGTCGGCCATGGGCGATACGCGTGTTTTGCCACGGATGCTGCTACCGGATTGATAAGGAAACGGGGCTACGCCCGCATAACAAGCGAACTGTTTAGCTGTCTTGCCGTCTGTAAAGGCATGGGTAGCCAAAATAAGACCCGTTGCCGTAACCACGCCGATACCAACGATCGATGTCAGTAGATGAAA